>JALYQL010000335.1 GCA_030855855.1 Bacteroidota bacterium
TTCCATGTCAAAGGAATTGTGCAGAGCGGTGTAATGAACATTACCACCCATAAAGTACATCCAATGATATCTATGCAATTCATGACAATTAATTTTCTGACAACATTATTTTCACTTCGTGTGATAATATGCGTTTCAAAATGGCTTTTCATTTTTTCCACCAATCTTATATTCGATTTTTTGGCCCAAACTGTTCGTCACGTAATCTGCAACACTTTCTTTTGTCAATTGACCGTTTGATAAATATTCAATGTCGATAGAACAGTCGCCTGTTATGTCAACCCAGATTGTTTGGCTTTCACCGGGCTGTAATTTCAAGATATGTCCGGGTTCGCAACCTGTTATTTTTATATCTGTTACGTCAATCTGTGTTGCATTGATAAACGTAATTCTCATAGTGTTCATGAGGGTTATTGCAATCCAGCAATAAAACAACGTTACCGGAATATTCAACAACATCAGTCCACAGGTCGCTAACGCTTTTTTTATTTGCGCCTTATTATGGAGAACCTTGATTAAAATTGCAACCAGGAAACCAAGATTTATTACCGTTGCCACTGCAATAAAAACATAACCAACGAAAAGCAATTTGAATTCCGATGTCAGGAAGAATGCTCCAAAAATAAAGGTGCCGGATAAGAACGAAATCAGTGCTATAAATTTTCCTTGTTTTATATATTGTTCATTTATCATCGGAATACCACTAAATATTAATTTGTCTTACTATCTTTTGCGTGAAGGATTGCAGTGGAAAGCCCGGAGCCTGAAGTTATGCGCAGCTTATGCTTCAGGAGAGGACTTGTAACGGAAAGCCTGCCCGCACGCCATATTACTATTTTATTTTATCCTTAGTCAAAGTCTCTGAAAATAATGCATATCGAAATAAAAAAAAGCAAAGCTGAGGTAAAACACGCAAGACCGAGAATAACACTATAGATTTTATTTTCAAATATTTTCCACGTCAAAGGAATAGTGAAGAGCGGTGTGACACACATCAGTAACCATAAAGTGCTTCCGATAATATCCATGGTCAGTTTCCGGATAAAATGATGCTTGCGGATTGCTTCTTTTCATTCACGACTGACAACTGCCTACTGATCACTGACTCCTTTTTCACCCGGCGCATTCTGAGGTGAAATAACAAAAACCCTCCCATTAGCATCACCTGCCCGCACCAGAACATTAACCAGCTGAATGCTTTTGGAACATACGTTGCTCCTTCAATGAATAATTCTTTGTTCTTTGCAAGCGTGAAAGAGTTTTTTCCCGTGGGATGTGCGTGAACGAATCCGAGATAATCCCAAACGAAAGAAATAATGATAATTACCGAACCCATTAACAAAACGCTTCCTTCTTTCCAGTTCAGCTTTCCTGATTTTTCTTTAAGCTGCCAATGAATAGTTGACCACATCAGCGCGATCATTGTGAGTGAAACAAGGCATGGACAAATAACGGGCCCGACCCACGGAACAGGAATTAAAAAAAGAATATCCCAGGTAAATAATGATTCAGGCCAACCGAGCAACACGTAAAGAAAAACGTAATAGAAAATATCCCAGATAGCGAAAGCGTAAAGAAAAAAGACAAAACGCTGTGCGGCATTTTTTCCTGCGAGTATGCCGACACCTAAAAGCATTATCAGCGTCGCAACTTCTCTCCAGAATTCGGTGACTGCTATTTTATGCGAAATCGGAACGAGTGGGAATTTAAATCCACCGGGATAATATAATTCCCGTACGTACACGACAACAGCTGTTTCAAGATAACCCATTGCAATGCTGAAAAGTGTGAGCCAGAAAATGGTTTTACGGATTTCTGTTTTGTTGATCTGAAGTATTTGGCTCATGGGATTAATATTTTGTAACGATTTCTATCGTGGGATTGACAGAATGGAGTTTCTCTTTCATGTCATCGGCCATGTGATCAATGCTTACCCATTTCAGTTTTTTCAGTTTTAGAAGGGGTGAAAGGTCAGCAACATGTGTTCCGCTCAGATCGAGATATTCAAGATTTGATGCATTTTCAATTCCTGAAACAGAAACGAGGTTTGGATTGTTGGAAAGAGCAAGCACCTTGAGATTGGGGAATTTTGCTGCTTCACCACTATTTTCAAGATCGTTGTAAGGCGCTTCAAGCGTGGTAATTTTTTCGAAGCCTTTGAAATAATAAATGGCTTTTAAT
>JALYQL010000003.1 GCA_030855855.1 Bacteroidota bacterium
AAGGTAGTCGCATTGCCGCTTGTAACTTTACCTGATCGGTTACATGGGCATAAATTGTCGTAGCAGACATATCTGCGTGGCCGAGCAATTTAGATACCGTATAAAGATCAACCCCCTGCTGAATCAACCACGTTGCATACGTATGCCGTGCCATGTGAAACTTAAAGCGGCGGGGAAACTCGACCTGCCTTGCCCATGAGCGCATGAAATAGGATAAGGCGGTGCGTAAAGGTTTGGCCTTCGTCTTTTCCATTTCACTTGACCAGCGCGGAAAAATAAACAGGGATTGCGGTTCCAAGTCCGCCATGATTTCCTTTTTACGTTTTTCCAAAAGTACCTCGGCTGAAGCTGTGATGGGAACCATAACTTCCTGTTTGGTTTTCTTTTGAGTTAGGCAAATCATTTTTTGCTTTTGCCCGTTAATATTTACCGTCCGAATATTTGACCACATTACCCTTTGGCAATCGCTCCAGCGTAAACCCGTAAAGCAACTTAATAGAAACATCTGTTTAAGTTGCTCGTCTATGTTTTTTGTTTCAGTATTAATAAACATATCGAGTTCCTCCGCTGTTAAGTGATCCGCTTTAGGGCGTTTCAGTTTAGGCCGCTCATGCCGTCCGAAAAGGCTGTGCGGGTTTCCTACTATATAACCCAAACACATCGCCTCGCGTAAAATAGTTCCCATAAAGGCGAAATACTGATGTACCGTATTTCCAGCCATTCCTTCCCGTTTCAAAAAAGCAAGGAAGCCAGCCAGCCACGGTTTATCGATGGCTGCAATGGGCAGCGGTTTATTTACTCCGTTATACGTTTTGATTTTCTTACGGATGTTTTTACAAATGTGTGCTGAGGCAATGCGCGGGACGCATAACTCATCGTACACACTGAAAAAATCCATTTCCCGCAAGCGCACTTCGCTGGGTAAGCCTTTACCTAACACGGTTAATTCACGGTCACGTTCCGAGCGCATTTGTTTCGCCAGCACTATGTTCTTGCGGTTTTCTTCTTTGACAATTATATCGTCCGAATTCTTAACATGAATTTTAATCCATTCCGTCCAGCGTTTTCCTTTATAGCTGATGTCGAAATAAAACGAGTAACCGTTTTTGAGTTTCGACTTTCTGAGTTTTACAGGCATTGTATTTAGGTTTTTAATATTCTACATTTGATTAGTTGGTTGCCTTGCGTAAAGCATTGGCTTCTATTTTTCAGCGCGGAGTTCATAGCTCTACCTGAAACAGAAAACCGCTCTTCGTGAGCGGTTTTTCTGTTTCAGGCGGGGCGCGGGGCATTACCCCTATTAAGCGACGAACCGCCTTCATAGGGCGGTTCGTTCTACTCAGGAAGGATAAGGCCACACAGGGCGTAAATCGGCGCATTTTTGGTAGTTTTACGCGGGGGTTTCCCTCACGTTTTCCTAACGAATATAGGGGGAAGGTGGGGAAACCAAAAACCTACCAAATGCCAACAAAATCGCTGAAAGCCGCACGGTGTTTGCCTTTCAGCCCAACGTGGCGGCATCTGAAAGTTATGCACACTAACTTCGTATATTCGTACCCATTCGTAATTCGTACGCGTCGTATCGCACATTACCCCCGGCTATGAAGGAAATTACTTTCCTGAAACAAAATCATGAAAAATGGCTGCAATTCGAGGCATTGCTGAATTCGAAAGACCGGCATAACCCCGACGCGCTCGCCGATCTTTTCGTACGCATCACCGATGATCTGTCATGGGCACACACATTTTATCCCGGATCAAACACAGAAAAATACCTCAACGATCTTGCCGCAAATATTCACCAGGAAATTTATAAGAATAAAAAAGAAAAACGTTCACGCCTCATCACCTTCTGGACGAATGAGCTGCCGGTATTAATGGGCAAGCACCGTTTAAATTTATTCATCGCTTTTCTCATCTTCGGAATGTCAACTTGGATCGGCGTGATTTCCGCACAGCACGATGAAGGTTTTGTGCGCATCATTCTCGGAGATGAATACGTAGATCAGACGCTGCACCGCATGAGCGAAGGTGATCCGCTTGGTGTTTACAAGGATGAAAATCAATTCGTAATGTTTTTTCGCATAGCCTTGAATAATTCGAAGGTGGCTTTGTTTTGTATTGTTCTCGGAGTTTTCGGCTGGCTCGGTGTCGCATACATGCAGTTCTTGAATGGCGTGATGCTCGGCGCGTTCTTTTATTTTTTAGTCTCGCACGGCTTTGCGCAGGAAGCTACGCTCACCGTCTGGATTCATGGCACGATAGAAATCTGGTGCATTGTGGTGGCAGGCGCGGCGGGAATGGCATTAGGAAACGGACTCTGGTTTCCGGGTGCTTGGCCGCGGGGCGTTTCATTCATGCGTGGCGCGCGGGAAGCACTGAAGATCGGCATCGGGTTAATCCCTTTCTTTTTTCTGGCTGCTTTCTTCGAGGGATTTCTCACCCGCTACACACAGATGAACGATTACATGCGCATGGCAATTATTTTCACTTCGCTCATCTTTGTCGTCTGGTATTTTATCGTGTGGCCATTCTTTGCAGATGGAAAAAACACTACCCGCAAAGAAGGATCCTTATTTTTCTTCTCACCACGATTATTTTTTATCACCAACCTTCTACGTAAGATTCCCGTTACCCCAAAAACAGTTTTCCTGTTGTTTGTCGGTGCGCTCCTGGTGCTTCTTCCTTCCCTTGCATTAGTAATGAATTATATCACTGAAACAAAAGCCGATTATGCAGGTATCCTGTTTTTTGCACTCTGCATAACTGTTGGAATCGGCTGCATGGTAGTTGCATTCAGGGGTCGTGGAAAAGTGGAAGAAGAAGATTTAGTTATCACCCGGAAAAACTCCGTGAAGACGGACGATTATGAGCGAAGCGCAAGCACCACTAAGATTTGAGCGTGTGAGAAACTTCGGGCGGATCTTCGGGGATACCCGGAGATTCATTCGTGAGAATTTCAGCGTCTTTTTCCGCACGATACTTTTTCTCGTCGGGCCGGTGGCATTGCTCACCTGTTCGCTCAATATATTCTTCCAGGTTAATCTCCTTGGTGATGATGAAGCTCCCGGGTTAAACCGCATGGGATCCTATCTCGCGCTCAGCACCATTTACTCACAGATTCGTTGGGGAATCAACGGATTTGTAACTGCAATTGTTATTAGTCATTTTGTAAAAGTTTACCGCGAAAAAGGACAAGGCAAATTTGAAGTAGGCGATGTGACACGCTCTATCTTCAGAGATTTTTTCGGTAACCTGCTTGCATTTGTTGTCGTGTTTTTTTCTGTGGCGCTCATCTCTACAGTGCTCGGTTATATTATTTACGGACTGGCAAATGTTTCTTTCAGTGCGGCAGTAGTGATGATCTTTGCCGGCTGGCTGGCGTATGTGCTCATTCGTTTTCCTTTCTGGTATTTTGTCTTTTCAATATTTATCGCGCGGACATCGGAACCTAAAAATCTGAATGTCTTTGCCGCCACAGGAAAAGCCGGCAGCGTATTTTCAGGAAGCTGGTGGACCACATGGGTGATATTTTTTTGCATGTGGCTGATGCTTTACATTGTAGGAATGGCGATCTCCATGCCTGCAACAATAGTCGCGATGATCGCAAAACTTACGTCGCTTGAAATGAACGAGAATTCAACAGATATGAAGTTGCTCACCAGTGTATTGCTTTCACTGGGCGAATTTGCGAAAACAATTATCAATAGTGTGATGTGTGTCACCGTCGCGCTTCATTTTTATGGATTGAAAGAAAAGCAGGACGGTGAAGGCACAAAAAAAATTGTAGAAACAATCGGCAGCAAAACAGATGATGATGAAGCGGATTATACCTGGTAAGCACATCCGTTGCTTTTTGCTCTCCGTGGTGATCTTGCTCCTCGGGGGATTCACGCTGCATGCAAATCCCGAAGTAAAAAGGAAAATTAAGTACGATACTTCATCTGTTGTGAAGCGCGAGATTGCGCCCGATAAGCAGAAAGAATATAATGAAGACGAAGCGTGGAAATACGACCGCGATAAAACAGAAACAAAATCAGAGCCGACTGTTTTCGACCGGATGTGGGATGGTTTCTGGGAAAATGTAATGGAGAGCTTCCAGGGCGACAATCACGCGCGCGGCTTTAATCCATGGACTATTTTATGGGTGCTGATCTTTGTAGCGCTCGTTGTGCTGGTCATCCTGAAGCTGACCAATACCGGCGTCAGCACCTTATTTTCCGGGAGAGCGCGCAAAGCGGAAACGGCAGATGCCACGCTCGAAGACGTCGACATTCACGCGATCGATTATGAAAAGCAGATCAGCGATGCGTTGGCAAAAAGTGATTACCGGCTGGGTGTGAGGTTGTGGTTCCTTCGAACGCTCAAAACATTTTCCGATAATGAATTGGTGCATTGGAAAATTGACAAAACAAACAGTGATTATTATTATGAATTAAGCGGCACTGCTTACCAAAAAGAATTCGGTGAGGTCAGCAATGTATATGATTACATCTGGTACGGTGAATTTCCTGTAGATGAAAATTCATATACAAGAGCGGAAGATAAATTCAGGACGCTGTATCAAAAAGTGGAGAAGAAATAAATGAAGAAAAACTGGCCATATTATATCGTGCTGCTGCTGGTCGTGGTCTTTCTTTACCGTGTCTCTGAAAAAGCGGCGCGTAAACAAATCGATTGGACCGAAAATTACACCGGCGCTTCCAAAGTTCCGTTCGGCTGTTTTGTCGCGCGTGATTATCTCGACGGACTGATCAGCGCCGGCGTGGAGGATGTAAATAAAACGGCATACGTGCAATTGGTGGATTCCACTTACAGGAATAAAAATTATCTTTTTGTCAATTCCGCCTTCAATCCGTCAGTGCAGGATGTCATGCAGCTCTGCCGTTTTGCAGCAGCGGGAAATACCGTATTTATCTCTGCAAGATATTTCGGGCTGTTGCAGGATACGCTTCATATTAGTGTCGGTGATCCGTTGCTGTTTCAAATTGACAACGATTCAACCACAACATTCGGTGGCGCAGTGAACAGCGGATCGGCTTTTACGGAAGCGAATCTGGTGAATCCGAACCTGGCACTTGCGAAAAATGCAGTGTTTGGCCGGACGACTTTCTCGACAGTTTTTCGCCGGCTCGATACGGTGAACACAACTGTGCTTGGAGTGGACGGCAATGGCCAAACGAATTTTATAAAAGTTTCTTTCGGGAACGGTGCGTTTATGCTGCACACGCTTCCTGACGCTTTTGGAAATTATTATGCCGCCGATCAGCCAACGCAACGTTATCTCTTCCGCGTGCTTTCCTACCTGCCAGATCGCACCACATTTTTTGACGAGCATTATAAATCCGGCAGAAAGCAGAATTCAGATCCAAGGAGATATTTATTTTCTGAACCCGCCCTCAAGCTCGGTTATCTTGTAGTGGTCATCGCCGGACTTATTGCCCTGTTCTTCGGAGGAAAACGTCGTCAGCGCCCGGTGCCGGTCGTAGCGCCACCTGCAAATTCCACATTGGAATTCGTTGAGCAGGTGGGCGTGCTTTATTATAACCAGGGAAATCATCACGACATAATAAAAAAGAAAATAAATTATTTTCTTGAATCTATCCGCACCCGATTCTACGCACAAACAAACACGTTCGACGATAAATTCCTTGAACGAATGGAAAATTTATCAGCAGTGCCGAAAGACCAGGTGCGTCATCTTTTTGCCACTATCGATTCTCTCCGCAATGCACAAATTGCAGGTGAAGCAGATCTCAAAAATTTAGAAAAATTAATCCGCGAATTCAACGACCGCAGTAAACGATAAAGCACAACCAGTAATTTTTTGTCACCAATAATTACCAGATTACCAACTTATCAAATTACCAAATTCTGAACACATGGACGAATCTCCTATCTACACCAACCGCATCAACCTCGCTGATCTGCAACAAGCGGTCACAAACGTGCGTGCTGAAATCGGAAAAATAATTGTCGGGCAGGAACGGACAGTCGATTTGCTGATCGCTGCGTTGCTTTCCGACGGTCACGTTCTTATTGAAGGTGTTCCGGGCGTGGCAAAAACGCTCACTGCAAAATTGCTGGCACGTACCGTGTCTGTGAAATTTTCGCGCATACAATTCACACCCGATCTTATGCCTTCGGATGTGGTAGGCACAAGCGTGTACAGCCTTAAGTCAAATGAATTTGAATTCCGGCCGGGTCCTGTGTTTTCGAATATCGTTCTTATCGACGAGATCAACCGCGCGCCTGCGAAAACACAATCGGCTTTGTTTGAATCGATGGAAGAGCGCCAGGTAACGGTGGACGGAAAAACATATAAGCTCGATGTTCCTTTTATGGTGATCGGAACGCAGAATCCTGTTGAGCACGAGGGAACTTACCGTTTACCTGAAGCGCAGCTCGATCGTTTCCTGTTCAAGATCGATGTGGATTATCCAACGCTTGCACATGAAACAAAAATTCTCACCGATTGGCACGCCAGAAAAAATTCGCTGGATATCGAAAGTGTGCAACCGGTAATGACCGCAGCGCAATTGCAGGAATACCGCAGCAAAGTGCACAGCCTGCACGTAGAGCCGAACCTGCTGAGCTACATCGCGCAGATTGTAGGGCAGACACGCAATAACGCGGCGCTTTATCTTGGCGCTTCACCACGCGCCTCAATTGCAATTCTTACTTCCTCAAAAGCGATCGCGGCAATGCGCGGAAGAGATTTTGTAACGCCGGACGATATCCGTGAAGTTGCGCCGTCGGTGCTGCAGCATCGTGTGATACTCACACCGGAAAAAGAAATGGAAGGCCTTTCTGCGAAGGATGTGGTCCGCCAGATTATACAACAAGTAGAAATTCCGAGATAACGTGTCCACAGAACAGGTAAAGCAATCTAAAAAAAGCAGGCAGGAATTTTTTCTTGTCAGGTTCATCCGTTCGTTTTATTTCACGGGACGGTTCTTCGTGCTTTGCGGTTTGCTTGCTGTCTTTTGCCTGGTCGCATATTTTTATCCGCAGCTTTTTCATATCGCGCGGATTGCAGTGCTTGTGCTTCCATGCATCGTGCTGGTCGATCTCATCTTATTGTACAGCCGGCCTAAAGGAATTTTTGCGCGCCGTGATATGATGGAAAAATTATCAAACGGTGATTTAAATGACATACGCATCCATCTTGAAAATAAATATCCGTACCCGGTTTTTCTTTCGATTGTAGATGAATTACCGGTACAATTCCAGGCACGGAATCTTAGCTACAAGGCGACTATCGCCCCGTTTAAATCGAAGCTGCTTACGTATAAAGTGCGCCCGGTAAAACGTGGTGAATATACGTTCGGGGCGGTAAATGTTTTTGTGAAAACGGTATTAGGCGTATTGCAGCGCCGGTACAAATTTGAAAATGAGCAGATGGTGCCGGTGTATCCGTCGTTTATCCAGATGCGCCGTTACGAATTGCTCGCGATCTCTAATCGTTTGAATGAAGCGGGAATTAAAAAGATCCGCCGCATAGGACAGAACCGCGAGTTTGATACGATCAAGGATTATGTTGCAGGCGATGATCCGCGTATAGTAAACTGGAAAGCTACCGCGCGCCGCAACCGTTTGATGGTAAATACTTACCAGGACGAAAAATCACAGCAGGTGTATGCGCTTATCGACATCGGGCGTGTGATGAAAATGCCTTTTGAAGGATTGACATTGCTCGATTACGCAATCAATGCAAGCCTTGTCATTTCAAATATCGCAATGTTGAAATACGATAAAGCAGGCGTCGTTACATTTTCAAAACGCGTGCATAAAGTGCTTGCAGCCGAGCGCAAAGGTTTGCAGATGCACAATATTATGGAGCTGCTCTACGCGACAAAAACCGGCTACGAAGAATCAGATTACGGAAGATTATATGCTACGGTTAAGCAGCGCATAAGGCAGCGGAGCCTCCTGCTTTTATTTACGAATTTTGAAACGCTTTCGAGCATGCAGCGGCAATTATCTTATTTCCGTCGCCTTGCAAAAGACCATTTACTCGTGGTTGTCTTTTTTGAAAACACAGAGCTTCGCGCTTTCCTTGATAAAAAGCCCGACAGCATGCAGGAAATTTATTATCAGACCATCGCTGAGAAATTTACCTACGAGAAAAAATTAATTGTCAAGGAGCTTGAAAAATACGCGATCCATGCCGTTTACACTTCACCTCAGAACCTCACGGTGAATACAATCAATAAATATCTTGAACTAAAGGCAAGAGGTTTGATCTGAGAAATTTTTATTTCCGGCCCGGGTTTCAGAATACGTTTACAAAATGAGCAAGACGCTGAAAAGAGGAATTTATTTCATTTGTTTGCTTGTTGCAGCATTGTGCATTGCTGATTTCATTTATGTGAAATTCTTTTTCAAAGAAGATGTGCTGGAGGCTGATGCAAAATTGTTGTTTGATCTAGATAGTCTTCAACAAACCTGTGATGTAATTTATTTTGCGGAATCTTCGAATGCTACTTATTCTCCTAAAGACACTTGTCCAAATTCAATCAGTGAGCTCATTGGCCGTGAACTGCCGGACATACGTATGGGAACGATTCAACATGGAGCGTATCACGCAAAATTGTTTCTTGACCTTGTTAAAAACATAGAAGAGGGAAGCACGGTAAAAACAATAATTGTCACCATGAATCTCCGGTCCTTTGGCGCGTATTGGATTCACTCCTGGTTAGAAACGCCATTGATGAAAGCAGATGTGATGTATAAAAAGTATCCTCCGATATGCAGGCGGATGATGCTGGCGTTTGGCGAATTTGATAATAAAACAGAAAAAGAGCGCGCACCTGAAGTGGGGTGGCAATGGAAGCATGACAAATTAAATGTGCATCCCGGATTTAAATACCAGAACACTTACGATTGGGATGGTCAAACCGGAATTTTGGAAAAATACACTTTACCGGATGGAACAAGAGATGAGAAAACTATACAGGTAACCTGCAATTATATAAAAGCGTTAGGCTTTACAATTGATACGCTTACAAATCCGAGGATCAAGGATTTTGATGAGATCGTAAAAATTGCGAAAGAAAAAAAACTTAACCTTGTTTTTAATCTCATGGCCGAAAATGTGCAGCATGCAGATTCACTTGTCGGCGATGAGCTGGTGTATCTGATGAGACAAAACAGGGACCTGCTCATGAAACGATACAATAAACAAGGAGTTCTTGTGGTCGATAATCTTGAACTTGTGAATGGAAATAATTTTATCGAGTTTGATGTCATCAGTGAACATTACGACCAGGTGGGAAGGAAAGCTATTGCAGTTCACGTAGCAAAAGTTGCCGGAAAATACTTAACGGTTCACCGTTCATATTAAAAACACAAATATGCTGTTCAACTCTTTCAGTTTTCTTCTTTTTCTGCCGGTGGTAATTTTCCTTTACTACTTGTTGCCCCACCGCTTTCGCTGGATGCTGCTTTTTGTGGCGAGCTGCTTTTTTTATATGGTTTTTTACCCGCCGTATATTCTTATCCTTTTCGCTGTAGTGCTTATCGATTATGTGTGCGGACTGCTGATTGAAAAAAATACAGGCTACCGGCGGAAATTATTTTTAATCACAAGCATTGTCGGAAATATCGGACTGCTTTCTTATTTCAAATATTACAATTTCTTCATTGAATCATGGACAGATATAGCTGCATATTTTCATCACACAGCTTCATTTGAAGTGCATGATATTCTTCTGCCTATCGGCCTTTCTTTTCATACTTTTCAATCGTTAAGCTATACCATTGAGGTTTATAAAGGAAATCAGAAAGCAGAGCGGCATATCGGATATTTTGCAAATTACGTTTTGTTCTTCCCGCAAATGGTCGCCGGGCCGATTGAGCGTTATGAAAGGTTAGGCAGGCAGCTAAGAGAAAATCATCCATACCTGTACGAAAATATTTCAAAGGGATTCAGGCTTGTGCTTTATGGTTTGTTTGTCAAGATGTGCGTTGCGGATAATCTTGCGCCGATTGTAAACGATGTGTATGATCACCCGGAAAATTTTAACCAGGGTTCCATCTTCATTGCGTTGGTTGCTTTTTCATTGCAGATCTATGCTGATTTTTACGGCTATTCCACAATAGCGATCGGCGCGGCAAAAATGATGGGCATCGACCTGATGAATAATTTCCGCCAACCCTATTTCGCACCGAACATCAGGGAATTCTGGAAGCGCTGGCATATTTCATTAACCTCCTGGTTCCGCGATTATGTTTTTATTCCTCTGGGAGGAAGTCGTGTCAATACGTTCAGGCTCATTTTAAATATTCTGATTGTTTTTTCGCTCAGCGGTTTCTGGCATGGCGCGAATTATACTTTTATCATCTGGGGCGCTTTGCATGGCGGTGTTTACCTGCTGGAATTATTCGCAAACAAAATACCATTCATTGCAAGACTTTCATCGAATGGAGTTTTCCGGATTTTTTCAGGCATCAGAACATTTCTTATTGTCACATTCATCTGGATATTTTTCCGCGCGAAAGACCTTGCAAATGCAAAAGCGGTAATTTATAGCTTATTCCATTCTTCTGCTGATGCATTGCAGGAAATAAAACTGAATGTCTGGTCGCTTATACCGATGCTCATTTTTATTTTTGTGGAAGTAATTATCATAAATAAAAGAATTGATTCCCGCCTGGAAAATCGTCCTGTTTATGTGCGATGGACATTTTATTTTTCAGCAATGATGTGCATACTTCTCTTCAGTGGAATCAAAAGCTATCCATTTATTTATTTCAGATTTTAATGAGACAGACTTTTATAAAAGGAATTTGTTTTGTTGCTTTGCTGGCTTTCACACTCTGGCTTTCCAACGGCATTTATACCCGCTTCTTTTATAAGCAGGATGTTGTGGAGGCCGATGCGCAGCTGTTATTTGATCTCGACAGCCTTCAGCATTTGAATGATGTATTGTATTTTGCCGAATCGTCCAACACCACCACTTCTCCCAATGACACATGCCAGGCATTTATCAGCGAACTTATCAGCAGACTTGCGCCCGAAGTAAAAATCGCTGAAATTCAACATGGGGCTTACCACGGAAAGCTCTACCTGGATCTGATCAAAAATATCGAAAAGGGATCGAGAGTAAAAACGATTATTGTCACGATGAACTTACGTTCGTTTGGCGCGCTATGGATTAATTCAGCATTGGAAACCGCCATTATGAAAGCGGATGTGATGTACAGGCAGCTTCCTCCGATCTTTAAACGTTCTATGCTTGCGTTCGGACAATTTGATAATAAAACATGGGAAGAGCGCGTTCCGGTTATCCGGCGTCATTGGAAGGAAGAAAAAATAAATGTGCCGGCTGATTTTAAATACCAGAATACATTAGACTGGGATCTTGGAATGGGTATGTCGGGAATTTATCTTTTGCCTGATAGCACATGGGATTTCAAAAAAGTAGAATTTGCCTGCAACTTCATCAAGATACTCGGCTTTTCAATTGATACGCTTACCAATCCACGGATCAAAGATTTTGATGAGATTGTAGAAGTTGCAAAAGAAAAAAACCTCAACCTGGTTTTTAATCTTCTACCGGAAAATGTTCAATTTGCGGATTCTTTAGCAGGAAAAGAGCTTGTTTCCCTGATCAGGCAGAACCGCGATCTGCTGGTGAAGCGTTATAATAAAAACGGTGTTATTGTGGTGGACAACCTGGAGCTGGTGGATGGCAAAAATTTTATTGAGCAGGACCAGGTTACCGAGCATTATACACAAACCGGTCGCAAAGTAGTCGCTGCGAATGTTGCTAAGATTGCCGGAAAATACCTTCGTCATTAAACAATTTTACCTCTGCAAGTCCCGCAAAAAGATAAACATGACGCGCATCTTTTTCCAGGCACTTATAACGTTTCCGGATCTTTTGGCCTTTGATAAAATACCGTTTGTTATAAATGAACACAGCATTCAGCGGAAGCGTTTCGAGGTGAACAAATTCACTTGGCTTGTCATACCGTTTCAATGTCCGCAATAAATTATCGTCCGAGCAGCTTGATGCAGCAGGATTTTGCATATAGCCGATAATTGCACTGAAAACATCTTCAGGAAAAATCTCTCCACCCGCCTGATCCGGATTGAAAGTGCCATCTGAATTCGTCGTTTGGAAGGACATTCGCATAAACGGGCGCATCAATTCCTTAAAAGAATTTTTCCATTCTTCTCCGTGCGGCTTCACGCGATTGCCATAACGTTCCTGCGTGAGCAAATGCGCGATCTCATGCACGAGCGTAAGAAGGAAAGCATAACGGTTCAGATCCTGGTTGATAGTGATCTGGTGATTGAGCCCGGGCAAAGGCGGACGATAATCGCCGTATTTCGACTGCCTGCTTTTTTTGATCTTCAGCTTAAAATTAAAATGCAGGATCCATTCAGAAATAAGCGGAACGGCTTGTTCGGGAATATATTTAGCAAGAATGGATTGATTTCTTGTCAGCTGATCCATGGGGGCAAAAATATGTACGAAATACGAGTTACGAATTACGATTTAAAAAAGCAGGGAGAAAATTTATGAAGGGTTTATGAACAATATGAGAAACACAGGAAGTATGATACGTGGGAATTAAAAGCGGAAATCATTCGGAAAAAATTTCCACAACTTAAAATCATTTACCATACATCGTAATGCGTACATTTACTTTTCATGCGATCCTATTTTTATTTCAGAAAACTTTATGTCTCCGGAGCGCTTTTGCTGGGGGTGATCATTCTCGGCACCGGCGGATACATGATCATTGACAGCCGTTTTAACTTCCTGGATGCGTTGTACATGACTGTGAATACCATCGGCACCGTTGGATTCAGGGAAGTGCACGAATTGAACTCCACCGGAAAGATATTTACGATCTTCTTAATCATTACAGGTTTTGGTACATTTGCTTATGCTATCTCGGCGCTGTCGAGCTACATTCTCAGCGGCGAATTCCGTGAATATTACAGACAAATAAAAAAAGTGAACGCAATAGCAAAACTTTCCGGCCATGTAATTATCTGCGGATATGGCCGTAACGGTCGCCAGGCCGCACACGTGCTCAAAAAACATGATCGCCGCTTTGTAGTTGTTGAAAGCAAAAAAGAAATTATTGAGGCCATCACACATCGTTATTCCGAGCTGGTGATCGAAGGCGATTCCACGCAGGATGAAGTTTTAGAGAAAGCCGGCATCGAACGCGCTTTCGCTCTTATCACTACGCTTCCTGTAGATGCGGATAATCTTTTTATTGTGCTTACTGCCCGCGCGCTGAACCCGAACCTCATCATCATTTCCCGCGCGTCCGACGACAGTTCAGATAAAAAGCTCAAAACAGCCGGCGCCAATAATGTCATTATGCCGGATAAGATCGGTGGCGCGCACATGGCTTCATTGGTCTTGAAACCGGATGTGATTGAATTTATCGACTACATCACCGGGCAAGGCGGTCCTGATATTAATCTCGAAGAAATTACATTCAACAATCTTCCCGAACAATTAAGGAACAAAACCATCCGCGACCTCGAGATCAGAAATAAATCAGGAGCGAATATCGTAGGATTCAAAAAAGGAAATGGCGAATACGTAATCAATCCCGATCCCGATACGCAACTCATTCCCGATGGAAAACTTTTCGTGCTGGGCACACCAGAGCAGATAGGCCGGTTGAAAGAATTATTGTCCTGATGAAAAAGGAAAATAAGAAATTGGGGAAATAGGAAACAAGAAACTGGGAAAATAAGAATTGGGAAATAAAGAAAATAATTAACAGGTTCTGTAGTCACCCTCAAACACCTGAATTTCCTGATTTCTTATTTTTCCAATTTCTTCCCCCATGCAAAAAAAAGTTAACATCGATTGTGATTCTCCGATCAATGCTTAATTTTATAATAAATGAAATTCACCGCTTTTCTTCTTTCGTTTTATTTCCTGATGATCGCATCACAGCCAGTTCTTGCCGCTGCTGCGAAATTTACGGTTTGCACGAGCGGCTGCGGAAGTATGAAACCACAACCGGATTGCCCGAAAAGTGAACGATCTTCCTGCCCGAAAGAAAAAAGCTGCCCGTTAACCTGCTGCAACGTATTCCAATGTACATTCTGCTGCGGCGCACTGGTAGAAGAAAACATATTCGGAATTAATTTACACGGAGCATCCACAGGCCTTTTTCCGGCCGGTGATGTAATTCTCCTTTCCTCTTACTCTTCTGATTGCTGGCAGCCGCCCGAGTTAGTTTGATTTGTTTACAAAAAATAAAATCAAGTCTAATTTTAAAAACTAACGATCATGAAAAAAGTAATTTTCAGCATCGCGGTCATTGTATTGTCCGCAGGTGCAGTAGTAGCAACCAATGTTGTTGCAAAATCAAACACAAAATGTGCTTCGAAGTCAGATTGTAATTGTCCGTTTTGTTCGGATGATTGCTGCTGCAAATAAGCATCAATAGCACGAGAAAGGCCCGTCAGATTTGGCGGGCCTTTTTTAGTGCAGTAAGAAGTAAGATTCCGTAAATTTGCAAGTAAATAGTAGCAGATCCGGGCAATCAGAATATCACATCGTAATTCCTACATCGTACATTTTTTTCTCTATGTCTAAAACCATTCTCATCACCGGCAGCAACGGTCTTCTCGGACAAAAACTGGTCTACGCGTTGATTGACCGCAACAAAAATGGCGGTGATTGGAATGTTGTTGCCAGCTCCAAAGGAGAAAATCGCATACTCGAAAAAAACGGCTACACTTACCACGCACTGGATATAACAAAACGTGACGAAGTTTTTTCCGCGATAAAAAAATACCAGCCGGAAGTAATTATCAATACCGCGGCGATGACAAACGTTGACGCTTGCGAAACGCAGAAAGAAGAATGTTTCGCGATGAATGTCAGCGCTGTTCAGAATTTCATTGACATCATCGAGATCTGGCAACCGGAATCGGGACAATGTCATTTCATTCATCTTTCCACCGATTTTGTTTTTGACGGCGAAGATGGTCCGTACCGCGAAACCGATAAGACAAACCCGCTGAGCTATTACGCCTGGTCGAAGCTGGAAGCTGAAAAGCTGCTTGAAGCTTCCACAATTAACTGGGCCATTCTGCGCACAATTATTGTGTACGGCATTGTTGATAATATGAGCCGCTCGAATATTGTGCTGTGGGCGAAAGATGCACTTGAAAAAGGACAAAAAATAAATATCGTCGACGATCAGTTCCGCTCACCTACGCTTGCAGAAGATCTCGCGGAAGCCTGCATCCTCTGTGCGGATAAAAATGCAAAAGGAATTTTTCATGTTTCAGGAAAAGACCAGATGAGCGTGCTGGAATTGGTTTATCGTGTGGCTGATTTCTGGAAGCTGGATAAATCCCTTGTTACTCCGGTGAAATCTGAAAGCATCAAACAACCAGCAAAGCGACCATGGCGCACGGGATTTATCATTGATAAAGCAAAAACCGTTTTGGGTTATGCCCCGCATTCTTTTGAAGAAGGTTTGGCTGTGCTGGATAAACAGCTTAAAGAAAAATAAAACCACGCACGATTTCAAACACAGTTGAATGAGCTCATCGTATTTTATTTTTTGTGATGATGAAAACAAGGAGTCATTTACCTTTCCGGGGGGACTTTCCTTTTTCTTCGAGCAGTACGGCGGTTTTGATAATCAAAGTGAGGTTGCACAACTCTCCGTATTATTGCAGATTGACTTATCCGTTTTTCAGCAGTATGATGTGCCTGAATCTGATGAAGTGACCTGGCATGAGATTTCGGTTGTGAAAAATAAAATGGAAGAATTTATTGCAAAATTGAAATCAGCGCCGTCTGTTTTTCAATCGATAAAATATGGAAGCGAATCTTCACAGTTTCCGAATGAACTCATGCAAGCTGGCCAGGCTCGTGATGTAAAACGATTGCAGGAACTAATCAGGCAAATGCAAAACGATCCGCAGGCAACGTATCCGCTCAATCGTGGTTATATAGAAAGCGGAAATTTAATCAACGATCTTACTGCTTTAGATGCAAAGCTGAAAGAATCAGAGCAGGACGGGGTGAAAAAGATCAAATTTCTATATATGTAATTTGTGCGCGGGTGGATACCACAAGAGCACAGAAAAAAACATTAATGAAGGAAGTAGTGATACGAAACTACGGGACTGCAGATCGTGAGGCTTGCATGAACATTTTCAGGGGCAATGTTCCTCGTTTTTTTACTCATGAGGAAGTAGCTGAGTTTGAAATATGGCTCAATGGCCAGGATGACGAACGGCTCGCTTACGGAAATACAAAAGCAGAATATTATTATGTTGCGGAATCGGAGAATAAAATAATTGCATGCGGCGGATTTTACATCGCGCGGGAGGAATCCACAGCGCGTATGGCGTAGGGAATGGTTGAGCACGCGCTTCACAAAAAAGGTTTAGAAAAAAAATCATTAGTGCACCGCATCAATATTATCCAATCACTTCACCCAGGTTGCAGCATTAGCCTTGATACTACGCAGCATTCCTTCGGTTTTTTTGAAAAGCCGGGATTTAAAACGATTAAAGTGACGAAAAATTTTTATGCTCCGGGGATGGATCGGTATGATATGAAGTACAAATGATTTTTAAATCCTGCTCTTTCCTGTATATTTGGTGAGCATGAAAGTATTTTTTCTCCGGCCTGATGCTGATCAAAGAGAATTCGAAGCTATTTGTGAAATATCGTCTTACGAAAGCCTTCAACAATTTTTCGATTCTTTCGATTGGGTGACAGGAGCGAAGACCATTGAACTCCGAAAAAAATCAGACCTGCCTTATTTTCTGCAGACACTGCGTTTTCAAAGAAATGCGACTGATTATGTTGATATTACTCCTGCCTCTGATGAAGAGTATTGTATAAGCTGTATCAATGGAAAATCGTTCTTCGAAACCGAAACCTCCGGGGATGTAACCGGGGATCATTTTTCCATTGAAGAGTTCCTCGGCGATTTCTGGTCGGAAAACCTGGTAGATAAATATAATTTCGAAGAGGGCGCTGATTTTAAAGAAGCAGATATGAATTCCGAATCGGGCTTTGGCGTATTGCGTTTGTGGCCGTTGGCATTGTTTGCTTTTTTATCGATAATGCTTTTGGATAAAAAATCAAAGCCTGTATCCCTTATTAATTTTTCCGTGGCGTTGATTCCACTGGTTTGTGCATTGCCCTATTTGTTACTTCTTTTACAATATTTCCGGCATAATAAAAGTTCTACACTCAGCGTAAATAAGAAAGACCGCACTTTGACCATTGTCCGGCAAGGAAATTCACGTACGAGCCGGATCAAGGATGTTACAAAATCAAAAATCGTTATTAATAATACACGTAAATCATTGACAAGAGGATGGGGATATTTGTTGCTGGAATTTGGCCCCCAGGACAGAATTATAATTACGACTTTCCTGTACGAAGATATTGAGTCCCTTGCTGTATTTCTTGGATTGAAGCCCGTCCGTTTTAATTCTATTTATCCTTTGATCACACTCGGAATTAAATCTGACGGGCAATTGATTGCCGAAAAGAATGAGCATGAATTAAAGGTGCACGAATTTGTTGAGAAATGGTCAGGGAAAAGCAAAGAGGAATTGATGAAGATCAAACAAAATCCATCCGGTTACGCAGCTTATGCTGTTGAAGCGGCAAGAAAATTATTGAAAACAAAATAGCCTCTTTATTTACAAACTGCAGGAATCAAATAATGCGCCTTCCTGTATTTAAATACTTCATTACCGTTGACTTATCCCGATCCCGATCGCCCTGCAAAAACAACGCTCTCTCAAAACAACGCTTCCATCCCGATGTAAACCAATGCACCTGCAAAATATCCCAGCAACGCGGGAAAAGAAATTTTCTTCAGGTACCATCCAAATTTCATTTTTTCCAATCCCATCACAGCAATCCCCGCTGCAGAACCGATAATTAAAATACTTCCCCCCGTGCCGGCGCAATACGCGAGGAATTCCCAGAAATAGTCATCTGTCGGAAAAACAGAAAGCGGGTACATTCCCTGCGCCGCGGCCACCAAAGGAACATTATCCACCACAGCGGATGAAAGCCCGATCGAAAGTGTTTTGATATTGATATTTGCAATGGCGCTGTCCATTTTTTGCGCAAGCGTGCTTAGCATACCATTACTTTCCAGCGCGGAAATGGCGAGCAGAATTCCCAGGAAAAAAAGCACGCTCTGCGTATCCACGCGTTGTAATGCCGCCGCCACTGAGAACGATGTCCGCTCTTCATCATTCTTTTTTTTGTGAATAAATTCGGTGATCGTCCATAAGATCGCAAGCCCCGCGAGAATTCCCATAAAAGGAGGAAGTCCCGTCAGTGTTTTAAAAACCGGAACAAGTATCAATACAGCAGCGCCTGAGATAAAAACAATATTACGTTCCCGCACAGAAGAGCTGAGTGGTTTTGCTTGGGCAATTTCCGGTCGTTCAATATTTCCTTTCATCCGCAAGCTCATCCACAACAACGGAACCAAAGCACAAACAAGTGAAGGAATAAAAAGTTTAAGAATAATATTGCCAGTCGTGATCTGCCCGTTCACCCAAAGCATCGTTGTCGTTACATCCCCGATCGGCGACCATGCACCTCCCGCATTGGCCGCGATGATTACCATTCCGCCATAATACATCCTGTCCTCATCGTCACGCACTAATTTGCGCAGCAACGACATCATGACAATCGCAGTGGTAAGATTATCCAGCAAAGCCGAAAGAAAAAAAGAAAGCAGGGCAACAATCACCAGTAGTTTTTTCCTGCTCAGCGTGGTAATGCGCGAAGTGATGACATCAAAACCATCATGCGTATCAATCAGCTCCACAACCGTCATCGCGCCAAGCAAAAAGAAAATGATGCCCGAAATTTCTCCCAGATGCTCCAGCAATTCACTGTTAACGGTCGCATGATCGTGACCCACGATGTAAACTGTCCAGCACAGAACGCCGGTCAGCAGGGCAGAGGCCGCCTTGTTTAACTTCAGCATATGTTCAAAAACGATGAACAGGTAGCCGGCAATAAAAATGGTGGCAATAAGCATATTCTGGCCCAAATTACGGCTAATATTAATCTGGCGGGATTAAAAACCACTTCATTTTATCCGAAAAAAGCAGGATGGTCAGGAAGAAATCCTTAAGTCCAAAATCGCAAATTGCCAGATTAGAAATCGAACATTAATGTATATTTGACAATTCAGAACCCGTCACGCGGGCTCCCTAAATCTAAACGAAAAAAAATTCATGGGTATTTTCAGAAAAAAATCAATGGAGGCTTTATTGGCCCAATCGGCCGATTCGGAGTCGGGACTGAAACGAACGCTTGGTTCGTGGCAATTGGTTGCATTGGGAATCGGCGCTATTATCGGTGCCGGACTTTTTGTACGAACTGCCGCCGCCGCAGGTGAAGCTGCCGGCTCTGCTGTAACACTTTCTTTTATTGTCGCTGCTATCGGATGCGCTTTTGCCGGATTATGCTACGCTGAATTCGCAGCCATGATCCCGATCGCAGGATCTGCTTATACATATGCTTACGCTACCATGGGCGAATTGATTGCATGGATTATCGGGTGGGCGCTTATTCTTGAATACGCACTTGGAGCCGCAACAGTTTCTATCGCCTGGAGCGAATACCTCAATAAGCTGCTTGGAGGAAGCATACCTTTTGAGTGGTGCCACTCGCCGTTGGAAAGCGGTACACTCGCAGACGGCACAATCGTAAGCGGAATTGTAAATGCTCCGGCTTTATTTATTCTTCTTGTACTTTCTCTTATCCTGATCCGCGGCACACAAGAGTCCGCTTTTGTAAACGCGATTATCGTTTTCTTAAAAGTTGCCATCGTTCTTGTTTTCATTGTAATCGGATGGCAGTTCATCAGACCTGAAAACCACGTTCCTTATATTATTCCGGAAGGTGTGCCCGGTCATGAAGGATTTTTCCAGCACGGATGGGGAGGAATCCTCAAAGGTGCGGGAATTGTGTTCTTTGCGTTCATTGGTTTTGACGCCGTTTCAACAGCCGCACAGGAAGCAAAAAATCCTAAGCGTGATATGCCAATCGGAATTCTCGGATCGCTCGTGGTTTGTACGATCCTCTACATTTTATTCTCACACGTATTGACAGGTGTTGCTCCATGGCAGGATTTCACTGATCCGACAAAAGGAAAAGAAGCTTCCGTTGCGTATGCAATTTCAACGTACATGGCCGGTTACGGCTGGCTGGCAACTGCTGTTACTGTTGCTATTCTTGCAGGATTCTCTTCGGTAATTCTTGTAATGCTCATGGGACAAAGCCGCGTGTTCTATTCTATGTCGCACGATGGATTGCTTCCGAAAGTGTTCTCACATTTACATCCGAAATTCCGCACGCCGTACAAATCCAATTTGATGTTATTCTGCTTCGTCGGAATTTTCGGTGGATTTATTCCCGGATCTGTCGCGGGAGATCTGACCAGCATCGGAACATTGCTCGCCTTCGTTTTAGTCTGCGCGGGAATATTAGTAATGCGCAAAAACGATCCGAATGCAGTGCGTCCATTCAGAACGCCATTAGTTCCATTCGTGCCGATTGCCGGAATTGTAGTCTGCAGCTTCATGGTCATTTCACTCGATCACCTGACACAATTCAGCGCGCTTGCCTGGATGATCCTCGGACTTGACCTGTACATTTTGTATGGCTTGAAAAACAGTCTTCTGAAAAAACACGAAGATGGTCCACACCATCATGCACGCGGAAACAAATCTGCATCTATTGCCGGCCTGATCTGTTCGGTTGTCCTTGCAATAATGTCGTATGTCGATTATTATTTCCTCGAGCTGGATTTCAACCATCAGCCATCAGGAACAACGATCGGCCCTGATTTCCCATGGTTCTTCATTGTTTTCGGCGGCGTACAGGCGTTGATTTTTATCCTCTCGTTAATGCAAAAACCTAAAACTGCATAATTGAAATAAAAAGCAAAAGCGGCTGACAGTATGATCTGTACAGCCGCTTTTGTTTTGGAACTCATTTTTTCCTTGAAAAAAACGGCGAAAAAAAAGAGGTAGTGCAGAATTTTTTTCCCCAGGTGCTGACATTAGATTTCAACCAGGCAATATCAGATCTAAAATCTAAAATCACCCATTCCAAAATTCACAACTCAATCGAAAATCGGCAATCACCCAATCGGCAATCCCTGACATGACAGAACCGCGCGAATTAAAAAGAACACTTGGTTTAGTTGATGCAACTTCTCTGGTTGCAGGCTCGATGATTGGCTCCGGAATTTTCCTTGTGAGCAGCGATATGGCGCGTGATGTCGGCTCTGCGGGCTGGCTTATCGTTGCGTGGCTGCTTACAGGTGTGATCACGCTTATTGCTGCGCTTAGTTATGGCGAACTTGCGGGAATGATGCCTGCAGCGGGCGGGCAATACGTTTACATTCAACGCGCGTTCGGAAAATTTACTTCGTTCCTGTATGGCTGGACGGTTTTTGCGGTGATACAAACGGGTGTAATCGCAGCGGTGGCAATGGCGTTTGCGAATTATACTTCAGAATTGCTGCCGGTTTTTTCTTCGAAGAATGAGCTGCTGCATATCGGGAAATTTGCGATCACCGCCCAGCAGGTATTAGCTGTTTCATTAATTGTATTTCTCACATTCGTTAATACACTCGGTGTGAAAAGCGGCGCCGGCGTGCAGAAAGTTTTTACCACAGCGAAGTTGCTTGCATTGTTCGGGTTAATTGTCCTCGGGTTAATTGTCGGGTTAAAAACAAATGTCTTCGGAAATAATTTCACGGATTCTTTTAATGCGGTGCAAACGTACCAGCCTGTAAAAGACGGACCATGGGAAATACGTCCTCTCGGTGGACTTTTGCTTTTTGCTGTTTTCGGAATGACGCTGATGAACTCTCTCTTTTCGAGTGATGCGTGGAATAATGTGACATTTATCGCGGGAGAAATTAAAGAGCCGGAGAAAAATATCCCCAAAAGTTTATTCTTAGGAACGCTGATCGTCACTGTGCTTTACATCAGCGCTAACCTTGCATATCTCGCATTGCTGCCGCTCAAAGGAGATCCTGCAGGCGCTGATGTGATGACGAAAGGAATGCAATTTGCGGAAATGGGTAGGGTAGGAACCGCTGCGGCAACGGTGATTTTCGGAAATGTGGCAACGGTGATGATGGCTTTGCTGATCATGGTGTCTACGTTCGGATGTAATAACGGAATTATCCTGGCCGGCGCGAGGTTGTATCATGCAATGGCAAAAGACGGTTTGTTTTTCAAAAAGGCAACAAATCTTAATAAATATTCCGTTCCCGGATTTGCATTATGGATACAATGCATCTGGGCAGCTTTATTATGCTTTTCAGGAACGTACCACGATCTTGTTTTCTACTCCACATTCGCGTCGATGTTGTTTTACATTGTCACCATCGGCGGACTTTTTGTTCTCCGCAAAAAAGAACCATTGACAGAGCGTCCATACAAAGCATTCGGTTATCCTTTTCTTCCTGCGCTATACATTTTAATCGCGGTGGCAATCTGCGTGAATTTGCTTTTCATGGACACAAAGAATTCCATCGCCGGATTGATCATCATAGCAATCGGCGCACCGATCTGGTTGATTATGAAATATTTTCAGAAGGAGAAGGTGTAAAAGTGAAATTCTCTTGCAAGCGGTTTTGCCACGAAGGCACTAAGTCTTGAAATGCAATCTTATCTTTTTCTTGGCGCCTTTGTGCCTTGGTGGCGATATAACTTTGCAACGGAAGTGGTGTCTTTCTGCCGTCCTGAGCCTGTTGAAGGATGGCGATTCAAAAATCATAAGCAACTCTCCCCATGCTAATACCCGATTACATCACACATTATCATTACCCCGATAAAAAAACCATTTCTCAACCTCAGTGAATTATCAGAAGCCGCGCGCGCATCTATTATCATTGAGCTCAACAAAAGAAATGAGCGTGAAGAAACATTAAGAGCATTCCCCGATTGGTATATGCCGCAGCGGATAGAAGCAGAAAACAAGTTAAAGCAACTTTTCATCAGCAAAGGAGGAAAGCCCGAAAGAAATTGCCCTCATTATTTTTCATTGGGAAGTTCACCCGTTTTTGAATTGCTCTACAAAAATAATTTTCAAACCATAAAAATCCCTGTAGCTGACTTTACAGAATCAGAACTCTGCTTTTGCATTAACGACAGCTTGTGGACGATGGCAGAATCACGAAATCCGGGAATGATGTTTAATAACCGATGGTTTGAAGGCGATGTATATTCGTATAAAGAGACGTGTGCGATTTTGGAAGAGCTGGAATTAAATGTTTAGGATATGGAACCGTTGAAGGAGCATAAGGTGAATTTTGTGGAAGGGTTGGTTTGGGTGGATAGGGTGGTGGGGTGGATAGGGTGGTGGGGTGATGTGATTTTTCTTGCAACTGAAGTGTCGCCACCAAGACTAAGGTACTACTCTTAGTGCCTATTTGGATGAAAAGCTATACAATTTTGGAACAAATGATTTTGAAGATGGAATCGGCAAAGTGAATTTTGTGGAGAGAACGATAGCTTGAATGTTCTATCTTTATGAATGAAATTTTAACATCAGTATTATGTCTAAATCGAACAAACATAAAAGAGAAGATGTCCTGTTTGAAATCGAGCAGCCTGAAGATGAAGTCTTAGAAAGCGCTGAAGATATTGTTAGTCCTTTTGATCCCAAGGACATTAAAATCATTGTTGAACCTAAGACTATTGATCATTTGGTTTCTCGTTTACGATTTGATGAAATTGACTTAAACACAGAATTCCAAAGAAAAGGAAACTTATGGAGCCACGATAAACAGTGTAGATTGATAGAATCAATCATGCTTCGTTTGCCTTTGCCAGCGTTTTATTTCGATGCAACAAATGATAATAAATGGTTAGTTGTCGATGGTCTGCAACGGTTATGGAGTTTAAAAAATTTTATCGTTAATGCGGAACTCAATGATGAGAATAATAAACCTATTACATTAACGGGTTTAGAGATTTTGACTGATTATAATAATAAAGAAATTACTTATAATTTATTAAACAGAACAATGCAACGGAGAATTCTTGAAACTCCGATAACGACTTATTTAATACAACCGGGTACACCGAAAAAGGTAAAATACAATGTTTTTAAGCGAATAAATTCGGGTGGATTAGGTTTAAATGCAATGGAAATCAGAAATGCTTTAAATCAAGAACAAACCGATCACAAAACTAGTCCAGCTCAATTTTTAAAAGATTTATCCGAAGATGATAGGTTGAAGGCTGTTTTGAGAGTTCAAGACAAGCGAATGGAGGATAGAGAATTATTATTGCGTGCGTATTCCTTTATTGATAAGGACTTTTCAGAATATGAGAAACCGCTATCTACATATTTGGATAAAGCTATGGAGACTTTATCTGGCAAAACAAATATTGAATTAAATAAAATATCTTCAGGAATAGTTAGTGCAGTTCATTTTCAAAAAGACATTTTCGGGAAGCATATCTTTAGTCGATCAATTTTGGGTGGAAAAACAAGAGTAACGCTAAATAGTGCACTATTTGAAGTATGGGTTTCGGAAATCTATAAACTCAACGATAGCCAGAAAGCACGTTTAATTAGTAAAAAGTCTGATCTTATCCGAGAATATAAAAAGCTACTTACTAAGGAGGAGTTTGTGAATGCTGTTGTTTCATCTACTTCTAGCAAGGGTGCTGTCAAAATCAGATTTGGAACAATCCAAACTTTAATAAAGAAATTCATTT
Source organism: Bacteroidota bacterium (assembly GCA_030855855.1). Lineage (GTDB taxonomy): Bacteria > Bacteroidota > Bacteroidia > Palsa-965 > Palsa-965. The sequence goes on from JALYQL010000003.1 coordinate 24,761, forward strand.
AAATGATTACAAGAATTAAAATTCAAAATTTTAAGGCTTTTAGAGAAGCTGAAATAGGATTGTCAAATCTTAATTTATTCACTGGAATGAATGGGATGGGTAAATCTACATTTATACAGTCTTTGCTATTGCTTCGACAATCAGATGCAAGTTTTATTCCTGAAATTCAGGGCCTCATTTTGAAAGGTGGTGAAAATGGAATGATAGATATTGGGAAAGGAAAAGATGCATTAAGCATTCACGCCGATAGCAATATAATTAGTTTTGAGATTGATATGGATCACCAATCTTCAATAAAAGTTGCGTATAATTTTGTTGCTGAAAGTGATGTTTTACCTTTTAACAGCTCACATCCGAATAATTTAATAATAACTGGTGGGGATCATTCTCTGTTTAACGATAATTTTAGATACTTAAAGGCCGAACGGATCGCACCCAACCATAATTATAAAGCCAATCTTTCGGCCGTCCAAAAAAATGGCTTTTTAGGTTATAGGGGAGAAAATACTCCGTTGTATATTGCTTTAAATAAATTGGAAAAGGTTGAAATTGAAAGTGTCAGGCATCCCGATGCAAAGGTCAACAATTTAATTTCTAACATTGATGCTTGGCTGAACGAAATTACCCCAGGAACTCATATAATATCAACATATTTTAATGAGTTAGATATTGTAAAATTAGGCTATCAATTTGAAAATGGCAATGATGTGACTCCAGAATTTAGTCCTGTAAATGTTGGCTTTGGTTTTTCATATACCTTACCAGTAATTACAGCAATTCTTTCTGCAAAAAAGGGAGATCTTATAATTATCGAAAATCCGGAGTCTCATTTGCATCCACGAGGTCAATCAAAATTAGGCGAGCTAATTGCAAGAGCAGCCAATGGCGGTGTTCAGTTAATTATAGAGTCACATTCCGACCATTTATTTAACGGTATTCGCGTAGCCATTAAAAATAATTTTGTAAGTGTTGATGACGTATCCGTGTTTTATTTTGTTAGAGATGAAAAGTCGGGCGAACATATTACTAAAATTGAACAACCAGTTATAGAATCCAACGGAAGATTAAGCTATCAACCGCCAGGATTTTTTGATGAGTATTCCAAACAGTTAGATGAACTTATTAAATAGTGGAACATGGTTTATATGTTTAATGAGTTGTCACTATCAAAATTAAGTTCTGTTAGTGAAGTCCGCACTGTACTTGAAAAATTTGTGAAATGTTATATTGAAGCAAAATCACTTGGTTTTTCTGAACTCCGTTTACATGAATATAGTTTGCAGAATCTATACCAGCTTTCACTGCACGATAATTATAGGATTGATTCTTGGTTAAGAGACAAAGAAGTAAACCCTGACTTACGATTACGTTTTCAAGAAATCGTTTCTACTTTTCCCTTAATTACACAGGAAGAAATTATTGAAAAAGAACTTTATGATCGATCTGACTTCCATAAGGAGATAGAAAATCTTTTCCATCAGGTTTTTGGACTAGGCGCTGCATATACATATGGAACATTGGCGATAAGTTTAGCTACTCATTCGGAATGGGAAAATTCAACAGTCTCTGTAAATCATTATTCAATTGACTTTAAGGGAAATGAAAAAAATGCAAGTGTTGATGTTTTACATTTTTCTACTATTAATACACTACACACTCATAACGGATGGATAAATGCCGAAAAGCAACAGAGTTTAAGAAAGAGTGTGGATCTTTGGAACAGAAGAAGTGAGTATTTTCCGAATGTTTTGCTTGGATTAGATATAGAGAATCAACTTCAGAAAATTGGTTTGGCAAAAAAATTCTTTCAAATAGTTGATTGTTTAAATAAAGTGAATGATTTTTCCAAGAGGTGGAAAACTGGGGGATTTAATTTAAACGAATTCAATGAACTAACAAAAATGATGGCGAGTGGCGAGTCCGAGTGTACTATGAACAAGTATTACTTGCTTAGACGCTTTAGGTTGCATGATGGGGAAAAAGTCCAATTTGAATTTCATATTAAAATACCCGATGTCCGAATATATTTTTTTCCTAATGAAGAAACTCATGAAATAACCATTGGTTATATTGGGCCACATCTTAGAACTTGCTTATATGATTAATGTTAAATCGCATCATTGCATATGTTGATGTGTTTTTATTAATTATGACATCGTATCAATTTATCCGTTTACAAACGCTTAGCCCCCCAAATCTCATTTCTCTTCCCCATCTTAGCACACTTTTAAAATTACCATGACCATCAAATCAGAACTAAGAGAACTCTTCGCCTTCACGCACAGCGAACGCAACGGAACAATCGTGCTGCTCATCATTATTTTGATGTTGAGCATCTTCATCTCCCTGCAAGGAAAATTCATCACGCTCCCAAAAGAAGACTTTACTGCCTTCGACGCTTTTCTCGCAACTATCGATACTGCTGAAACAGATTACACAGACAATTCAACCTATCCGACAAGAAACAAAACAAGAAACGAGAAACAAGAAACCCCTTCCTTATCCGAAGAAGCCGGGCAACGTTCCGTTTATCACACCAAAGAACTTTTCAATTTTAATCCAAACGATCTGCCTGTTGACGATTGGGTCCGTTTAGGATTAAGCCCTGCACAAGCCCGCTCCGTGAAAAACTTCGAAGCCAAAGGCGGAAAATTCGAAAGCAAAGAAGACGTGAAAAAATTATTCGTCATCTCCGCCGAACGTTACACAGAATTAGAACCCTACATCGTCCTTCCCGAAAAACAACAGGGAGAACAACAAACTAACAACAAAAAACCAGAAACCAGAAACCAGAAACTCCCTTCAATAGTAGAGCTAAACACCGCCGACAGCACTCTCCTCGTAAGTGTAAAAGGCATCGGACCTTCTTTTGCAAAACGGATTATTGAATATCGTGAAAAGCTCGGCGGTTATCATTCCATTAATCAGCTGACAGAAGTTTATGGAATTGATGCGGAAAAATTTGCGGTGATGAAAGATTTTGTAAAAGCCGATTCGTCTTATATCCGAAAAATAAATGTCAACACCGCGCAGGCTTCTGATCTGAAAAGACTGCCATACATCTCGTGGACAATTGCAAATGGCCTGGTGAATTACCGTAGAGCGCATGGGAATTTTAAATCGGTAGCAGGGATTCGCGGTTGTGTGATGATCACGGAAGAGCTGTATAATAAGATCGCGCCTTATCTTGAGATTTGATTAATGCTTATCCCGATGGTTTTGGGGTGTGCAAATTAACAATTGAGAAATTAGGGTGGCATCGAAGTGCTGTTAAAAAACGTGCTGCCTTGGTGGCAAAACTCATTTGCAGTAAAACGGAACACGAATGACGCGGATCGGACGGATAAAACGGGTCACTTCTTGTTCAATTCTTTCTTACTCATTCCAAATTAATAATGTGCAAATTATTAATTCAGAGCGCAAGACTGTGTACTGGAAAAAGCGCGCTACGTAGGTAGCGAATTACTCACCGAACATACTCCGCGCGAATAGAATTCTTAATTTGCACATTCTTAATTATTAATTCTTAATTTTCCCCCATGCAAGATATCCGCGATGCTATAAGAACCGTTCCCGATTTTCCCAAACCAGGAATTCTTTTCAAAGACATTACTCCGCTGCTTCTCGATCCGGAGATGGGCAAAAAAATTATCGCAGAATTTGTTTCGCGCCTGCAGGGAACGGAAGTCGATGCGATCATTGGCATTGAAAGCCGCGGATTTTTATTCGGTTATATGCTCGCTGTGGAAATGAATGTTCCGTTCATTCCTATTCGTAAATCAGGAAAGCTGCCGTGGAAAACCGTTGGCTGCGATTACGCGCTTGAATATGGCACGGCGCGTATTGAAATGCATGAAGATGCTCTTGCTGCCGGAATGAATGTGCTGATCCACGACGATCTGCTTGCTACCGGCGGGACTGCTGCAGCTGCTGCTTCACTGGTGGAAAAAGTGGGAGCAACAGTCTCCGGCTTTGCGTTTGTGGTCGAGCTTGGATTTTTGGAAGGCGGAAAAAAACTTACCCAATATTCCGCAAACACAATCAGCCTGGTGACGTATTAACGCGCCATTCAAAACACATTTAGAAAATCCTTCTCCTTATCTTTAGATGATGATGCGGATTGCGCGTGTGCTGTTCATTTGCTTTTTTCTTCAGCTGTTTTATAGCTGTGGAAATGAGGCGCGGCACTCTTCCACAATAAAATACAGTCCCCGCGTTGACAGCATTATTAATGACACTGCTTACGTCGGACAGAAAGTTGACTCGCTGAGAAAAGAGATCCGAAAAGCAAAAAATGATACAGACGCGATAAATATCCTTGCGGACTGGGGATTTGATGTACGAATTGGGATGTACGAATTACGATTTGTTTTCAGGATAAACAGGCCTCTTTTTGAGAAGCGCTTAATTTGAATTTTTCTGAATTTTCTATTCCGGACTATTTAAACCTGTTTTGATTTAATCTGTGTAATCTGAGTAATCTGTGTAATCTGTGGCAAAACGAAAAGAACGCCACGAATTACACAGATTTCGCGGATTTTTCGAGAATTTAAAGAATAGAATTCAAACTAATCCATTACCCTCTTTTTTAACTTTTGGCTGACAAAAAAATCCTTATTTTCGTGACCCGTTAGTCCCCTCACCCCCTTATACATATTAATCATATTACGATGCAATTTTCAGAGAACGAGAACCAACAAATGATTGCCGGAATGATCCGCAAATTCGGTGAAGAGCATATCCGCCCGAAGATGATGGAATGGGATGAATCGCAGGAATTTCCTGTAGACTGCATGAAGAAGCTCGGCGACCTTGGTTTGCTTGGCGTGCTGGTGCCGGAAGAATATGGCGGATCTGGTTTTGGCTATTGCGAATATGTAACGGCGATTTCCGAATTATCGAAGATCTGTGGCTCGATCGGACTTTCGATGGCGGCACATAATTCACTTTGCACAGGCCATATTCTTGCATTCGGAAACGAAGAGCAGAAGAAAAAATACCTGCCATTGCTCGCGACCGGCGAATGGATCGGCGCTTGGGGACTGACAGAACAAAATACAGGTTCTGACGCGGGCGGAATGCTCACGACTGCTGTTGCGGATGGCGATCATTTCATCATCAATGGTTCAAAGAATTTTATTACACACGCTATTTCCGGTGATGTTGCAGTTGTTATTGTGCGCACCGGCGAAAAAGGTGATTCACATGGCATGACTGCTTTTGTGATTGAAAAAGGAACGAAAGGTTTTGGTTCCGGCAAAAAAGAAAACAAGCTGGGCATGCGCGCGAGTGAAACAGCCGAGTTGGTATTCACCGACTGCCGCGTTCACAAAAGTCAGGTACTTGGAAAAGTGGGTGACGGCTTTATCCAGGCGATGAAAGTGCTCGATGGAGGAAGGATTTCTATTGCCGCTTTATCGATCGGAATTGCAAGAGGCGCTTATGAGGCCGCATTGAAATATTCGCAGGAAAGAAACCAGTTCGGAAAACCGATCTCGCATTTCCAGGCTATTGCTTTTAAGCTTGCCGATATGGCAACTGAAATTGAAGCTGCTGAATTGCTGACGATGCAGGCAGCCGACATGAAAAACCGCGGAGTGAAAA
>JALYQL010000036.1 GCA_030855855.1 Bacteroidota bacterium
CATCAAATCACCCAGTCAAATCACCCAGTCATCAACTCACCCAGTCACCCAGTCATCAACTCACCCAGTCATTAAATCACCCAGTCCCTAACCCAAGAAAATCCCTCTTATTATGAGCCTTGTCAAAACCTACGGCTGCGCCGTATACGGCATCTCCGCCACAACAGTAACCGTCGAAGTAAATATCGACACCGGAATCAACTATCACATCGTCGGATTACCCGATGGTGCAGTAAAAGAATCTCAGCAACGCATCGACGCGGCGTTGAAAAATAACGGCTTTAAAATTCCCGGCAAAAAGATCGTCGTCAATCTCGCGCCGGCGGATATCCGCAAAGAAGGTTCTTCGTACGATCTTCCGATTGCGATGGGAATTCTTTGCGCCTCCGGACAATTGCTCGCGGATGAAATTTCCAGTTACGTGATCATGGGCGAGCTTGCACTCGATGGAATTTTACGTCCCGTGCGCGGTTCATTGCCGATGGCGATTCATGCAAAAGAATCCGGTTTCAAAGGCGTGATTCTTCCTGCTGAAAATGCGAAGGAAGCCGCCGTGGTCGAAGGAATTGATATTTACAGCATGGCGCATATTTCCGAAGTGATCGCTTTCTTCGAAGGGAATTCTGAAGCGCTTCCTGTAAAGATCGACCTCGATGCCGAATTTTCGAAACCGGCAAATACATTCGACGTTGATTTTTCTGATGTCAAAGGCCAGGAAAATATCAAACGTGCATTGGAGATCGCAGCTTCGGGCGGACATAATATTTTAATGGTCGGTCCGCCCGGCGCAGGGAAAACGATGCTTGCAAAACGACTTTCCGGAATTCTTCCGCCAATGACATTGGATGAAGCTTTGGAAACGACAAAGATCCATTCGGTGGCAGGAAAGACTTCTAAAAGTGCAGGGCTTGTCACTGTTCGTCCTTTTCGTGCGCCGCATCATACGATTTCTGATGTTGCGCTTGTTGGCGGAGGTTCCAATCCACAGCCCGGCGAAATTTCACTCGCGCACAACGGCGTTTTATTCCTCGATGAATTACCCGAATACAAACGCTCCGTGCTTGAAGTAATGCGCCAGCCGCTTGAAGATCGCATCGTTACTATTTCACGCGCGAAGTTCACGGTTGTTTATCCGGCAGGATTTATGCTCGTCACTTCTATGAATCCATGTCCTTGTGGTTATTACAATCATCCCGAAAAAGAATGTGTGTGTCCTCCCGGTGGCGTACAGAAATATCTCAACCGTTTGTCCGGTCCGCTGCTCGACCGCATCGACATTCACATTGAAGTAACTCCTGTCGGTTTCAGCGAGCTCACCGATCGTCGTCCTGCCGAATCAAGCGCTGTTGTGCGGGAACGCGTTGTAAAAGCAAGATTGATTCAGCTGAAACGATTCGAAGGCATGGAAGGAATTTATTCGAACGCGCAAATGAATGCAAGTTTGTTAAGAGATGTCTGCCGCATCGACGAAGCCGGACAACAATTATTAAAAACCGCAATGGAGCGTTTAGGATTATCCGCAAGGGCTTACGACAGAATTCTGAAAGTAGCCAGAACCGTCGCCGATCTCGAAGGAAGTGCAAAAATAGAAACGCAGCATTTAGCGGAAGCGATACAATACCGAAGCCTGGACAGGGAAAACTGGGCGGGGTGAAGAATCTGGTGACTGGGAGATTTAATAACTGGATAATTGTTGGAAGTGGTGATTTTTTTTAATTAAAACCAAAATTATGACTTCTGAAAATCTGAAGAAAAGAACAAAGCTATTACGATAGATGCTCAATCGGCAATCACCAATTCGGCAATTTTTAATCGGCAAGCTATTCCTACCTTTGCCGCCAAGGCCTATACAAATTCATTCTTATCATTTTAGATAATTTTATTTTATGCGCATTCTTTTATTCGGACTTCTGTTTATTTCGTCCTCACTTTTCGCACAACGCGATTCTGTTATCAACGGAATTAAATGTCATCTTATTTCTGAAAGTACCGATACCGGCACTGCATGGATACAGCAGAAAGTAGTAAGGAAAGGCGTGACCAAATTCAATGGAGTGTGTTTTGAAATTTATCCCGGTGGAAAATTAAAAGCGAAAGGATATTATAAACGCGGTAAACGTACAGGTAAATGGCAACGTTTTTATTCAAGCGGAATAAAAGCAGAAGAAGGTTATTTTGATGCGGGATATAAAACTGAATTATGGATGATGTATTTTGAATCCGGAAAACTGTCTTGGAAAGGGAATTTTTATAAAAATATGCGTTCAGGAATCTGGCGTTATTTTTATGAAGATGGAAAGCTGAAAGCGATGACACGTTATCGCATCAAAACGGAATCGATCACAAAAAAACCAAAAGAAGGCGCGAAAAAAGGAATGTCAATCAGGGTGAACAGGGAGATCAGCTACAGCATTTCGCCTGCAGATTCATTGGTAGAATATTATCCCGATGGAAAATTGCGGACGAAGATTATTTACGGAAAAGAAGGTGGGCTGACGGGAACGTATGATGTGTATTATGCGAATGGAAAAAAGAATACGCAGGGTGAATTTCTGAATGGAAAAAGATCGGGCGATTGGCAGTATTATTGTGAAGATGGTGTAGTTTATAAATATGTAAATTATTCCCTTGTCAATGAGCCCAAAGCCGGGCAGGGTAGCGATGCATGCGCATACACTGAAATGTTGCCATGGCTGAAATGGGAAATTGAGTTTATTACTCCATGATTATTTTCAGTATTCTTTTATGAAAAACAATTTCACAATCATTTCTTTTGTCCTGCTGGTATCGACGGCTTTTTTATCTGTTGCCTTTGCATTTGCGGCAGAAGATGAACGTGTAAAAGTGGTGTCTGAAAATAGGAGCGTCCTTTATTACGGAGCGGAAAACGCTTTACTTATTTCTGCACCGGGTATATCAGCGAAAGATCTTGACATTCGGGTAACAAACGGACAGCTGTGGACAGACTCCGCTAATCCGAAAAGATTTATATCGTGCCGGAACAGGCATACGGTAAGGTGTGGGTTTCGGTTGATTTAATAATGCCGAAAGGGAAGGTTACGCTTTGCACAGATTCATTTATAATAAAAGAAATTCCGAATCCGGTTTTGTATTTCGGAAGCCATAGCCATGATTGCACCATGGGTATTGATGAGATCCATGCTCAGCTGGGATTATTTTCACGCATGGTGAATTTTGACCTTACCGGAACATTTAAGATCACTTCCTTTAATATGTCGTTGTATTCAAACGGCGCATGGAACGAATCTGTCACGGAAGGCCCTGCATTTTCGGAAACTCAGAAAAAAGATCTTGCCGCGCTCCAATCCGGCGACAGGATTATTTTTCATCATATCAACGTGGAAGGTTTCAAAGGCATCACCCGCGCCATTCCGGGAATGTTTGTAACAGTGAGATAAGATATCAGACCTTTTTCTTCTGCACCACATCATCTTCCATTGGCAGATGTCCGTAAATCTCATCAAATGTATAATTGCAATACGCGTCAACCGGCAATGGATTCGTTCTTCCTTTTACGTAATGAAGGAAACGCTCGTACGCTTTTTCATTATTGATGGAATCAGGAAAATTACTGTATTTGACGTTGTTGCCAAAAGATTTTTATTTGTGTAAAAACAGGCTTAATGGTCTTAATAAGGGTCGCGGTTTTGTATCTATTTTTTCTTCCGGCGTTATACAGGAAATCATAACCCATGAAATCATTATTTTCTTTCGCTTTGTTCTTTCTTGCCGGAAGCATTTTTGCCTGTAATAATCCGCATTTTGGCCTCGCGCTGAATCAACGCTCGTTTTATAATCCTGCGGCGCTTTGTCCGTATTGTGTAGGTTCTTCTTTTATGTCAGGCGGACTTACTTTTATGCCCGGCGTAAAAAATAATTCAGGATTTAATTATGCATTCGGAAATGATGCGGCCAATAGCATTCACGGGCCGTGGGATTTTTCTTATGCGCAAATTAAATCGGCTGATGTAACGACCAAAGCGTTCGGAATGCGCTATGCGTATTCGATGCAGATCGGAAAGTGGAAAGCTGCGATCGGAATGCGAGGCTCGCGTTATACAATTCGCGGGAATGGCGATGCGCAATTTTCGACAAAACTTTTCGACGCTGATGCCGGAATTATGGCTACCAATCAAAAAGGAATGTATTTCGGAATGTCGATGCTGCATCTTGGCTCGCCATCCAGAACCATCCTAAATGAAAGCGGCATTACTTACGCTGTTGAATTAGCTCAGACATTTAATATGATCGGCGGTTACGTGCAAAAAATAAATAGCAATTGGGATGTATTGCCTGATGTTTCTTTCCTGGCGAATAAAACTGAAAATGTTTTAATGCCCGGCGCGATGGTGCGGTTTAAACATCATTATGCTTTAGGCGGCGGTGTAACATTTGCCAGCGCGGAAAAAACAGCTTATCAATTGCGCGCAGGTTATATGAGCTCCAAATTCAAATTCCTTGCATCCGCATGTCCTTCAGCTGAAGGCTGGACAATTGAAACAGGAATCACATGGCGCTTCGGGTTCACGCAGGATTGTGATGGCGGAATATGCACTACAGTGAAGCCGTGGAAAAAGGTGGATGATTTTTTGAAGCACAGGTAATTTTTTTTCATAGGTGCGGGTTTTAACCCGCACCTATGAATTTTGATTAATGTACAACCACAATCTTATCATGCATCCTGTTTTCACCACTCCTGATTTCTACAATATACATTCCATCCGCAAAACCCGAAGTCTGAATTATTTCACGCGTCGCGCCTTTTACAAGTTGCTTCTCAAAAACAAGCTCGCCGAAAGAATTGTAGAGTAAAACAGTTGAAGCCTGTCCGCCTGCAATGTCAATAGTGAAAAATTCATTGACAGGATTCGGATAAATGGAAACATTACTGTGCCATTCAATTGACCCGACAGACACACAATTAATAACTTCAATTGTGTCCTGCGCCGAACAGCCGTTGCTATCGGTGATCGTTACCCAATACAGGCCGAAAGCTGTTACACTGAAGTTCGATGTTGTTGAACTATCCTGCCACGAATAATCAGGGTAACCTGCAGGTGCAGTGAGTGTAAATGGAAATGCCGCGGCGCAAAGAGTCGTATCGTTTCCAAGGTCAAGCGGAATTGAACTTTCATCCGCGATCACTGTAATAGTATCCGTACCGGTGTAACATGGCCCCGTAACAGTTACCCAATAGGTACCGGACGTATAAGCGGTGAATGTTTGTCCTGTCCAGCCATTTTGCCAGGTGTAAGTCGAGTAACCATTTCCCGCATTCAAAACCGTTGTGTGATTAAGGCAAACGGTAACATCGCTGCCCAGATTTACCGGTGCCAGATTCGGATCAGCGGAAAAAATTATCGTGTCGGCGCCGGCACAACCACTCGAATCTATCACGTGCACCCAATACGTTCCCGGCGTAGTTATCAAAAGTGTGCTTGAAACAGAAGTGTTTTGCCAGAGATAAGAAGCATAGCCGTAGCCCGGTACTAAAATCGTTGTGGCGCAAAGGGCGGTATCGTTTCCGAATGAAATGACAGGAGAAGCTGCGGTTTCTATGACCATTGTATCTCTTGTTACTCCGCACACGCCGTATGTGGTGGTAAACAACGTGTCGTTACCGGCAGAATTTCCGCTTACTAATACTGCGCTGGTATCGGTGCTGGATTGTAAATTTCCAACGCCCGAATGCGACCATATTGCAGAATCGCCCGGCATTCTGTTTGCCAGTAAATAAGTATACGATTGTTGTCCGGTACAAATTGTTGACGGACCTGCAATGGCAGGATTTGGCGCTCCGTTAATTCCTGGCATCATATTCGGCAATGCCCATCCTGAATTTGTATTGATGGGTAATGCACCGGCAACATAATTGCATGCTGCACCGGCCAGGTTAGGGAACATGATCGCGTCGAGTGTTGAAAAAGTTTGGCCTGCTACGTAAATAATTCCATTAGGAGCCAGTGTGAGATGTCCGAAATTCGGGAGACCGGAATACGTATCAACACCTACGATAGTAGCGTTAATTGCGCTTTCACTTCCCGCGGTAAGATCCCATTGATACACCTGCCCGAAATTTACAAGCGTCGAATAAAGTTTAGAATTATCCGGTGAAAACTCAACGCAATAAGGCTGCTCCCATGTTGAGCTGCTTAATGTAAGATTCATTGGATTAAAAAATACGCCTGTTGTTGCATTGAAATTTGCATACACAACAAAACGCGGCGGTGAATTGGTAAGACTGATTGCAGCAACATGTGTTCCATTATGAGAGAAACGCATCGAACCCAATCCCATATCACAGCTCATCCCGATATTGGAAGTAACAGCTGTAGTATTGATCCCTGATGCAGAAATGAGGAAAGCGTAAAAAGTATTTCCTGCAGTAGAATGTGTTGCCAGCCAAATGTCTGTTCCGTTGCTGTGCCATGTAGCAGTTGTTTTTTCGCCCATACCTGGCATAAGCAGTACATTTTTTATCGCAGTAACATCGCCGAATCCTGCATTGAGCGTCATGTCTACTACGCTGTAACGTAATCCGTTTGCATAGCTATTTTCTATTGCGCCTGAAGTGAAAATGTAATACAGGTTTGAACTTCCCGGGTAAGGTGTAATAAGTACGCCTTGTGTGGAAGAAGCATGGCTCATTAATCCGGATCCATTTGCCATCACCACATTATTCCTGTTCCACACAGAAATTCCATCTGTATAAAAAAGCAAATTTCCGTTCGCATCAGAAATCGTTGAAGTGCATTCCAGCGCGTTGGTGTTGATCGGACTTGCTCCAATGACCGGAGAACCCGAAGTGAAATCAATTGAAGTTCCGGGGATAAACCAATGATCGGTAATATGTGTTGATCCGCATTGACCGATTTCGAAAAATTCAACGTTGGAAGTATCGCTGCATTGCCCGTTACTCACAACGAGATAAACGGAATGGCCGCCTGCAGGATTAAATGTATAATTGAATGAAGTGGCTGTGGCTTGCGGAACACCATCCATGATCCATTGATAAGTTGTTGCGCCGGTTGAAGTGCTTGTGAATGTGATATTCGCTCCGGGGCTGTATGGACCGGCAGGACTCATTGTAAAAGAAGCCTGAGCCTGGCAAAGAACTGTTACGATCTGGTCCAGTGTTTTATCGCAGGAAGGATCACCATTCGTCGCAATCAAAGTAATTGTATAAGTGCCGGGTGTGGTAAACAGTTGTGAATAATTGGCAGAAGACGCCATCGGCACGCCATTTAATTCCCATGAATAGGTGGAAGCCGGCGTTGTTGTATTTGTAAAGTTTACCGTTCCACCTGCAAGAATTACAGAAGCACTCGTGTTAAAGCCGATCGTGATCGGATTCGGGCAAAGCGAATTGCAGCCAATCGATTGTAATAAGCTTGCTCTCGTGGTGGAAAGCGCTGCCGTCATCCGCGCAGATTGACCTGCCGAAAAAAACAACTGGCAATATTGAAAACCATAATCCATGTAATTTTCAATCATGTCCGGTTGATCCCCGCTTCCACCTTGTGCTGCAGGGCGGAATGGATTATTGGCCGAAAGATCATCATCATCGGTGGTGCAGGAATTCGGAGTGAATGTGCAGGAAGTTGCTGCAGTGGAATTATCGGGCGGCGTGTCGCAAACCAAATCGCCATCAACCTGGCAATTGTTGTTTGTACATCCCGCTTCAAACGTATGATACAATCCAAGGTAATGCCCGGCTTCATGAATATGAATCTTCGAATTATTCGGATCACTTCCGAACCAGCGCGCTTCATTTACAATTCCGTCTTCAGGATTTCCGTGCGACGATGGCAGATAAGCATAGCCTGCAACTCCTGATCCCATCGACAAAGAAGTAATTTCATTTACCAGCCAGATGTTCAGGTATTTTGTCGGATCCCAGCGAATGAGATTTTTTAACGTTGCGTCATCTGTTTCTGCTGTGAGATTCGTCAAAGATGAAACGACGCGGTTAATTCCTATAGAAGCATTCCCGTTTTCATCCTGCTGCGCCAGGCAGAACTGGATGTTGGTATTTACACCATTGACATCCGCAAACGATCCTGCATTTGCAAACGCGTCATTCAGGTCCTGGATTCCCTGCAAAACCATCGCGTTTGAAATATTTTCCGGACCATTATTATGAATGATATGTACAACTACCGGAATTGACAGAACAGACTGAACGGTTTGTTGTGAATTTGCCGCATTCAGAAAGCTCCGGATCGATAGATTCATATTCTGCATACGCTGGTGGTAAGCAGGATCGGCAAGCTCTTTTTGCCGCGATAAAATGTCCGTAACACATCCGGGAGGATTTCCTCCGCTGATGGTGGGATTCACTTCTGGAAACGGAGAATAAATAATTCCCTGCCCGTTTACGTTCAGGCATAGCAAGAGCAATGCAAGAGAGAAAATGTGTCTCATCAGAAAAAAGGTTTAGTAAGTTTTGTTTGCCGGAAAAAAGATACAAAATTTTAAGACAAAATCATAGAAAGCAAAAATGCCCCATCATTTAAGATGAGGCATTTTTCAAAATGATTTTTCCGTAATTGCTTACTCAGCCAGCACAATAATCTTGTTCTTGTGCACTTCAGCCACTCCGCCGGTAATTTCAAAATATTTTGTTTCCTGCTTATCGTCAACAATTTTGATCTTACCTTTTTTAAGCGAAGAGATCATCGACGCATGCTTGTTCAGCACACCGAATTTTCCCTGAGATCCCGGCAATACAACCGATTTCACATCGCCGCTGTAAAGCTTTTTATCCGGAGTAATTATTTCTAAAAACATAGTATTATATTTCTATCAATGAACCTTTATTTCCCCTCTCGTCGGAAAGGGGCCAGGGGTGAGGTTAATTTACCTCAGCAAGCATTTTCTTTCCTTTCTCGATCGCATCTTCAATAGTGCCAACGAGGTTGAAAGCTGCTTCCGGATATTGATCCACTTCACCATCCATGATCATGTTGAAACCTTTGATCGTTTCATCAATATTCACGAATACACCTTTAAGGCCGGTGAATTGTTCCGCAACGTGGAAAGGCTGCGAAAGGAAACGCTGTACACGACGCGCACGGCTTACAACCAGCTTATCTTCTTCAGAAAGCTCATCCATTCCAAGAATCGCAATAATATCCTGCAGCTCTTTGTAACGCTGAAGAGTTCCTTTCACGCGTTGAGCAGTATTGTAATGCAAATCACCAACAATAGTTGCAGTCAGAATCCGTGAAGTAGAATCCAATGGATCTACCGCAGGATAAATTCCAAGCTCGGCAATTTTACGCGACAATACAGTTGTAGCATCTAAGTGAGCGAATGTTGTAGCAGGAGCAGGGTCAGTCAAATCATCCGCAGGCACATAAACCGCCTGTACAGAAGTGATCGATCCGCGTTTGGTTGAAGTGATTCGTTCCTGCATCGCACCCATTTCAGTAGCAAGCGTCGGCTGGTAACCTACCGCCGATGGCATACGACCTAAAAGAGCCGATACTTCAGAACCTGCCTGTGTGAAACGGAAAATATTATCAATAAAGAAAAGAATATCGCGTCCGCCTGATTTTTCATCCCCGTCACGGTAATATTCCGCGAGCGTAAGACCCGACAAAGCCACACGTGCACGTGCTCCCGGAGGCTCATTCATTTGTCCGAAAACCAGCGTAGCCTGCGACTTCGCCAATTCTTTCATATCTACTTTGCTTAAGTCCCATCCGCCTTTTTCCATCGAATGTTTGAACTCGTCGCCATATTTAATAACGCCCGATTCGATCATCTCACGAAGAAGGTCATTTCCTTCACGTGTACGCTCACCAACACCCGCGAAAACCGAAAATCCGGAATAACCTTTCGCGATATTATTAATAAGCTCCATGATCAATACAGTTTTGCCTACACCGGCTCCACCAAACAGACCGATTTTTCCACCTTTGGAATAAGGTTCGATAAGATCGATAACTTTAATTCCGGTGAAAAGAACTTCGTTTGCGGTAGAAAGATCTTCAAAACGGGGAGGATCGCGGTGAATAGAATATCCACCTTCTTTGCTTACCGTTCCGATTCCATCGATCGCTTCTCCAACAACGTTGAAAAGACGACCGCGGATCTGTTCTCCGATCGGCATACGAATTGGTGAGCCTGTTGGCACAACTTCCATTCCGCGTGAAAGTCCGTCTGTAGAATCCATCGCAACAGTACGAACTGTATCTTCTCCTACGTGCTTCTGGCACTCAAGAATTACCTGAGTTCCGTCTTTACGGGTTACGATAAGCGCATCAAGAATACTAGGCAGCTTTCCGCCATGATCGCTGAAACTTACGTCGATAACAGGACCGATTACCTGGGAAATTTTTCCGTTTTGCATATTGAGTCTTGAATGATTTTTAAATCCGGCGCAAAAATAGGAAGTTTCTTTGGGAATTGGTTCGAAGATGTTGATAAATGTGCAAAAGTATGGCTTAATTCACGAGAGGCTTCTCCGGGCAGACGAACTCCTGCCATCGCCCGTTAAAAGCAGAATTAAGCCGGTAAAAGGCAATCCGGCCTGAAAACGTGATTTGTAATTCGTAATTACGACCTTTGCCGCGTGAAAGTTTACAACAATATCTCCGCCTTTATTCCCGTAAAAAACGCGGTTGTCACCACCGGAACCTTTGATGGCGTGCATCTCGGTCACCAGCAAATCATCAGAAGGCTTATTGATGCTGCAGCCAAAACCGGCGGAGAAACCGTGCTGCTTACCTTTTTCCCGCATCCCCGAATGGTGCTTTTTCCCGATTATAAGCCCTTACTCCTCAGCACGCCAGAAGAAAAAGCAGCCCTGCTCGAAAAAGCCGGGATCGATCATCTGATCGTTCACCCATTCAACCGTGAGTTTTCAATGCTGAGCTCCGAAGCGTTTATTTCCGAAATACTTGTCAATTCACTGCATACCAAAAAACTGGTGATCGGCTACGACCATCATTTCGGAAAAAACCGCGAAGGCAGCTTTGACCATTTAAAAGAGTTTGGTCCGATTTATGGATTTGATGTGGAAGAAATTCCCGCGCAGGAAGTAGAGCATACAAAAGTAAGCTCCACCCGAATCAGGCAGGCATTGACAAATGGTGATGTGGAAACCGCAAATTCATTTTTGGGCTATTCGTATACGATCTCAGGAACGGTGGTGAAAGGACGAATGATCGGCCGCTCTATTGATTTTCCGACTGCCAACTTATACCTTCATGATCCGTATAAATTGATTCCTGCCGATGGCGTGTATGCAGTATATGTAAAACGTGGCGAGGATCGTTTAAAAGGCATGCTCAACATCGGAATGAGGCCCACTGTTGATGGTAAAGCAAGAACAATTGAAGTAAATATCCTTGATTTCGATGCCGATCTTTATGGCGAAACACTTACCTTGGAGTTTGTAAAGCGTCTTCGCGACGAAATAAAATTCGACGGCATCGAATCATTGAAACAACAATTGTTTAAAGACAGAGAACAAACACGGGAAATTCTTTCTTAACGACAGAAAATTCCGGGTTGAAAAAGTAGTTAATCCCCCGATAAAAAAATGAGATCTCCCTTGCCCATTCTTTTTGTTTTCACCCTGCTTTTTTCCATTAGCGTAAATGCCCGCGCGCAGGAAGGTATAAGCAATCAGCCATTGCCTTTGCTCGATTCAGTGTCGCTCGACACAATGATCGGTTTTACTGATCTTGCCGAAGCCATGAAACATCCGGAGAAAGTGACCAAGCTCACCTTGCGGAAAATGAAGCTGAAACAATTTCCCAAAGAAATATGGAGCTTCCCGAATCTGCAATACCTCGATCTGAGCAAAAACCAGATCACCGAATTTCCCGATACGCTCAGTCAACTCAAAAATCTGCAGGTGCTCCATCTCTCCAAAAACAAGATCGAAGGATTACCACGCGAAATCGGCGATCTGCAAAACCTCGTTATCCTCGACATCAATAATAATGAGCTTACGATGCTTCCGCCCCAGATCGGCAAGCTTAAAAAGCTGAAATATCTCGATCTCTGGAACAACAGCATCAGCATTTTTCCCGAAGAGCTCAATGGCATCGCGGAAACTTTAAAAGTATTAGACCTTCGCGTCATCCTTATCAACTACGACGCGCAGGATCGGATCAGGAAACTGCTTCCAAAAACGACTATCTATATGGATGCGCCTTGTCATTGTAACCAGTAAAAAATTACCAATTAGCGGATTACCGATTACCAATTATTTAAGGAAGCATATTTTTCTTCGGGAGAAAATTCATTGAAATTTTAGCGGCAGGATAAGTGGCGGCAGCGGAGTAAAAAAGGATGCGGAAATATTAATCCCTGCATCTTTTTTTACTTGGTGCCTTCGTGCCTTGGTGCCTTGGTGGCATTCTTAGAAATATTATTCCCTGCATCTTTTTTTTCTTGCTGCCTTCGTGCCCTGGTGCCCTGGTGGCATTCTTAGAAATATTAATCCCCGCATCTTTTTTTTCTTGCTGCCTTCGTGCCTTGGTGCCCTGGTGGCATTCTTTTTTTTATTAATTGATTTTGAATCCTTGAATTTTGAATCCTTGAATTTTTTAAATCAAAATTTCAACGTCAGCATTCCCAGAAAATTAATCCCTGCCTGAGGGAAATAATTATTGTAGTAGCTGGTTTCTCCTCCATAAATATATCCGTAGGTATATCCATTGGAAGAATACTCCTTGTCAAATAAATTATTCACCAGAACTGCAGCCGTTATTTCTTTAAAAGATTTTGGTTTGAACGTATAGCTCACGCGCAGATTTGCCACAGTATATCCGTCCAGCTTTCTCAGATCGTTTGATGTGTTATCAAGGAATTGTTCGCTTACATATTTGGAAGAAAGCATCGCGTTGAAACCTTTCTTCTTATACGTGATGGATAACGATGCAATCGAAGAAGGTGAAAACGCAATGTCCGTATTGGAATAAATATTCACCATTTGTCCGCCATTATCGTAATCATCAAGATACTCCAGGTAATTGCTGATCTTATTCATGCTGTAAGTGTAATTCCCGGAAATAAGAATTGAATTATTAAACAAAATAGAATTTGCTTCCAGCTCAATTCCTGTGCGGTAGCTTTTCGGAACATTCACGCGGGTGTAAGCGCCCACATCATTCACTTTTCCCGTAAGCACAAGCTGGTTTATATAATGCATATAATACAGGTTTGCAGCGAATGAAAAAGAATGATTTCCATATTTCCATCCTGCTTCATTATCATAAAGCTCCTCAGGCAATGGCCGGCTATTCACAGTTGAATTCCTGTAGTCGTCACGGTTCGGCTCTTTCTGCGCGGTGCTGAAGGAATAATAAAATGTATGTTTTCCGTTCGGACGAAAAGTCAAACCCGCCTTCGGATTTAAAAAATTCAATGTCTCGTCAGCCATGATCGGCGCGCCTGTGGTATCTATACCTGTGAAATGATAAGCCACTTTGCGGAATTGCAAATCGACAAACGCATTCAATTTTGAAGTCACCTGGTAATTCATCCGCGCAAAAATATTTCCGTCAAGCTTATGCGCGAAATTGAAATCATATTGATGCACAGGTTCTGTTCCCACCGGTAAAAATTGCGCCCAGATGATCTGGTCATAGTGTTGTCCTTCGTAATTATTGATCGCGCCACCGATGATCAGCGTTGTTTTTTTGTGATTGTCATATTGCGCACCATACGTCATTCCGTAAAACCAATTGTCAAGCCATTTGCGACGTACAAGATCTGTCGTCACCGATGTATCAAATCCGTAATTCGCAAGATCATCGTCCTCACGGTATTCTTCATAAAAGCCGATGCCTCTTGTAGCATGCAAAGCCGCATTAAAATTCCAATTTTCATTTCCGTGAAAAAGAAAATGCAGCTGGTAATAATCCTGCCGGTAATTATCAGTTTGATTATCGTAATATTTAATAGTTCCGTTCGCGTCGAAGTACATTCCTGCAGGATTAAAAGTTCTCTTTCCCGCTTTTATAGAATCTTCCGGAATACCATACCAGCTCTGATACGTTTTTTCACGGCCTGAAAATGCAATGGCTTTCACTGCCACATCTTTTCCAAACCACGCGCCCGAAACATACCATGAGCTCAGGTCAGCAGCGCTACGGTCAATAAATCCATCCGAATTTATTTTTGATAAACGTGTGTCGAACGACCAGCCGTTATTCATCATTCCTGTTCCCGCTTTCATGGTGGTGCGGAATGTATTGAATGAACCGCCGGATGTCATGAGCTCGCCATAAGGTTTTGCCTGCACACCATCAGTCTGAATGTTGATCGATCCGCCGAACGCGCCTGCACCATTCGTAGAAGTACCCGCTCCGCGCTGGATCTGGATATTGTCGACCGAAGAAACAACATCCGGAAGATCGACCCAATACGTGCCTTGCGATTCTGCATCGTTTACAGGAATTCCGTTGATCGTTACGTTCACACGTGTATTATCAGATCCACGTATACGAATTCCTGTATAGCCAAAACCTGTGCCCGCATCAGAAGTCGTCACAACCGATGGCGTCTGGTCCAATAAATAAGGAAGATCCTGCCCGAAATTGAGTGCCGCGAGGTCTTTTCTTGAAAGCGTCGTATACGCCAGTGCAGAATTTTCATTGGCCCGTGTACTGTTAACAATGATCTCTTCCAGCACAAGACTGTCGCGCAGCAATGAAAAAGCTTGTGATGCAGCCATCGGAAGATTGAAGCAAAAAGTATCTTTCACAAAAGCGATGTAGCTGAGCTCAAGACAGCAAGTGTTTCCTTTCACGTTTTTGATAATGAAGTTTCCTTCAACATCTGTAGACGCGCCCGAATAGCTTCCGGTAACGCGCACAATACAGCCAATAATCGGCTCGCCCGTTTCAGCGTTTGTAACTTTTCCGGTTACATCATTTTGCGCGAATACAAAAGCAGGCAGCAGCATGCACGCAGCAAAGCATTTCAAAAAGTTTTTCATTTCAATTTTCCTTATAACGCGAAGTAATTTTTCGAAGAAAAATTTACTTCCCGTTGTTTCCCTACGCAAGCATTATCTTGTTCAGGTGTGCGGTTAACAGCTTTTTATACTGTCTCCGCAGGGTTTAATCTCAGCTCCGACAAAATCGGAACACCCCTTTTTGGACACTGCAAATGTATAAATAAGTTTCGGGTTCGAAAGTTTCGGGTTAGGTTCCGGAAAAATAAATTTCAGGCCAAAAATTCAGTTACAATAAATGAAAGAGTGAACAGGCAACAAGTCAGAGTAGGCAAGAAGCTCAATTTTGATTTATTGATTTTGTATTCTGTATTATCTGCATAAACACAATAAAAAAAGGTAAACAAAAATCCAAGCGCAAACGGCCATAAAAATATAAAGAGAAATTCATCTGTAATCATCACATAATACAGCGGAATTCCGAAAACTAAAACAGCAATCATCCTGAAAATCCTATTCGTTAATTTCATGATCTGCCTTTTATACCACCCAAACCTTCCAAACCAAATTTCCCAATTTCGAATTTTAGAATCCAATTACCAGATTATCAGATTTCCAAATCAATCGACATTAAAATGCTTCTTCACCGCATTGATCCCGCTCAGCAACCGTGCTTCATATCTTCCTGAAACAATCTCGTACGGAAATGCCATTTCATCCATCAGCCGCTTATACAAATTGAAAAAATAATCGCGGCGCTGCGGATTTACTCTCACCGGATCAGCCACCCACGGAAGATCATTCGCTGTCAGCAGGAACAGGTCATACCTGTGCTCCTTCAATTGTAATTCCAGCCATTCCGGGCAATTGCTGAACACATCTTCACACCATACTTTAGCCGTGATTAATTCGGTGTCGGTAAATAAAAGATGATTTGCCTGCAAGGCAAGCTGATCTTCTTCGAACAGCTGGTGCTTTGCAATTTCAACAATATCCTCTGCCGAATAGTCACCCGTGTGCATCGTCATGTACTCCCGCGCGTACTCAGGAACCCACACCGTCTGAAACCGCATCCCGAGCGAACGGGCGAGCGTGGTTTTGCCGGTGCTCTCTGCACCAAGAATGGCTATGCGGCGAATGCCTTCAGCTTTTTTCTCCATTTAAAATATCCGTAAGCAGCGATGAAAGTATAAATCAGAAATAGAGCCGCGGTGAAAGGGAGGGATCTGTTCCAGTAAATAAAAATGTAGGCGGCGTCGATCACTACCCAGAAAAGCCAGTTCTCCAGGATTTTTTGCGTAGTTAAAAATGTTGCTACAAGACTGAAGGATGTTAAAGCCGCGTCGAAATAGGGCAGGGGAGAATCTGTAAAACGATCGCTCAGGTAACCCAGCAGGAATGTGCCGCCCAAGCCTGCGGCAAGCGAAATGCAAAATACCCTCAGTGAAATATAGCTCACCGAACGACCACTGTTTTTCTCTGGAATTTTTTTTACCCATACATACCACCCATAAATGCCGATCACACAATAATAAAAGCTCAGCCACGAATCAAGGTAAAGCTTCGCGACAAAATTAATGTAGATGTAAAGTCCCGCGCTGATGATACCGAAAAGCCAGCACCATGCACTTTCTTTTGCGGCAAGAATCACATATATAAGAGCAGTGATAATTGCGAACCATTCAATCGCGGAAGCCGCTCCAACTGCGCCCAAAAAAACATCCGGCCAGCTTGCTGTCTTCATGCTGTTTTTAAATTCAGCACTTTACATTGTTCCAGGATTTTGCAAAATTCCCCTACCGGATCTTCTTTTTTCCAGATCCCGCTGTAAAACACCATTCCGGCAAACCCGGTTTCATGACACAGCTGAATATTTCCAACGTGCGTTCCTCCACGCGCTATTACCGGGGTAACGGATTTTTCAAGAGCAGCCCGCAAACTGTGCGGATTATAACCAGCGTTAAATTTATCGCTTACAACATCGAAGATGGTCCCGAGCAAAACATATTCATATTTTTTTTTGCTCTCATACAACGAAGCGATCTTGTGAAAAGTAGTGGTGACAATAATTCCCGGGCGGCGCATTTTCAGAAAACGTACACGTAACGCCGAATAAAATCTTCTTTTAAGGTGCTGCCGTGTAAGATGGATGCCTTTCAGCGGAAACTTTTTCAGAAGATGGTGATGACTGTGAATAACGATCCTGTTATGAAAATGTGCCGGAATTTTTTCAAGGTAGTCACGCATTTCTTTAGTAGACATCGACGGTTTACGCAGGTGAAAAGTCTGGAGACCATGCTCAAATAATTCAGTCACTGTTTTTGTTTCAGTGTCCGACGTTTTGGAAGGAGAAATAACAAGAATGTTCATGGCCGGAATGTATGAATGGTTTCACAAAACGTTTTCAACAGCTCAGGTTTCTCCTCCAGAATATTTCCGATCACGATTACATCCGCCCCTGCGGCACAGCGCTCGGTAATTTCTTCTGTGGTTTTTAATCCGCCACCGGTAATAACAGGTATCGAAATGTTTTTTGTAACGGACGAAACAACAGAAACCGGCACCGGCAATTGCGCACCGCTTCCTGCTTCGAGGTAAATTAATTTCATTCCCAATTGTTCACCCGCCATCGCAGTAAGCACAGCAATCGATTTTTTATCGCGTGGAATCGGTTGCGTATTGCTCATGTAGCTCACAGCAGTAGGACCACCGCTTTCAATGAGCATGTAACCTGTCGGAATTATTTCAAGATTGCTTGCGCGCAATATTCCCGCTGCCGCAACATGTCTGCCGATCAGCAACTCCGGGTTTCTTCCCGAAATAACCGAAAGCAAAAGAATTCCATCCGCCGCATTGCTGATCTGCATTTCATTTCCGGGAAAAAGCAGGATCGGGATTTTTGTCTTCGCCCGGATCTCCGCAATACAATTTTCGAGGCTTGCCTCATGGAGGAGGCTGCCACCAACAAAGAAAAAATCAGGCGGAAAATTTTTAGCGTGGTCTAACAGCGTGGAAAGCTTTTCGGTTTTATCGGGATCAATCAGAACAGCAAGACTTTTTTTTCCTTGCTTCTTTTTTCCCACTATCAGATCATAAAGAGCTTTCATTCGCTGGCTGTTCCGTCCAGGCAAGCATACAATCGCTGAATTGTTCATAATAAACATTACGGCTCAATGAACGGCCATGATGTGTCAGCGTTGCTTTTACTGTTCCTGTAACGGGATTATATACGTTCTCAACAAATATATCGGATTTGAGCGAGACATTTTTTGCCCCTTCCACTTTATATATCGCTTCTTTTACACACCAATATACATGCATACGCTGCGCCACAGGCTCTTCTGTGCAAGCCGCACGCTCTTCATCTGAAAGAAATTTCGAAGCTATCTTTTCAATTTTTGGCCGGATCGTTTCTATATCAATGCCGCAATGTTTTGAATCCGTCATCATCGCGATCAGTTTTCCGGAATGCGAAAGTGATAAATGCATATTCTCATCGTCAGGAAAAGGCTTACCGTTTACATCATAAATTATTTTCACGCCGGGAAGCAACGTATGAAGCAGCAAACGTGAAGCAAGAAATTGTGTGCGGCGGAAAGCATGCGTATACGAATTCAGCTTTTCCAGTTCAGCGGCATTTGCGGGATAAAGCAGCAAAAGCTCTTCCTCTGTTTCCGTAACCTCCCAGATCCCGATGACGGCGTCAGTACGTATATTCCTTTTGTGTATCAGCGGCATTTGAGGGTAATTTGGAGGCTAAATTACATTGTTAATACTTAAACAGGCCTTTTTTGAGGCTGATCCAACGGCCCGCAACCCTTTTTTTGTAATTTTGCACTCCTTTAAAACCATAAACATGAGCAACGTCACTACCGACACCCAAATGAAGTACAAAGTCAAAGATATCGGCCTCGCAGAATGGGGCAGAAAAGAAATCAGGCTCGCTGAAGATGAAATGCCGGGTCTCATGTCGCTTCGCAAAGAATTCGGAGCAACCAAACCATTAAAAGGCGCTCGTATCGCAGGCTGTCTTCACATGACCATCCAGACCGCTGTGCTTATCGAAACGCTTGTTGAACTGGGCGCTGAAGTCACCTGGTCATCCTGCAATATTTTCTCTACACAAGATCACGCTGCTGCCGCAATTGCTGCTGCCGGAATTTCAGTTTACGCCTGGAAAGGAATGAATGCTGAAGAATTTGACTGGTGTATTGAACAGACACTTTGGTTCGGCGACGATCGCCAGCCATTGAACATGATCCTTGATGATGGTGGTGATCTCACCAACATGGTTTTTGATAAATTCCCTGAGCTTGCATCAGGAATCAAAGGACTTTCCGAAGAAACAACCACAGGCGTTCTTCGTTTGTACGAGCGTATGAAAAACGGCACTCTCGTAATGCCTGCCATCAACGTAAACGATTCAGTTACCAAATCGAAATTCGATAATAAATACGGTTGCCGCGAATCGCTTGTTGATGCCATCCGTCGTGCTACCGATTTAATGCTTGCAGGAAAAGTTGCTGTTGTTGCCGGTTACGGTGATGTCGGAAAAGGATCTGCACAATCATTAAGCTCACAAAACGTCCGCGTGATCGTAACTGAGATCGATCCGATCTGCGCGTTGCAGGCGGCGATGGACGGTTACCAGGTAATGAAAATGGATAACGCTGTGAAAATTGCGGATATCATTGTTACCAGTACCGGCAACAAAGACATCGTTGTTGATCGTCATTTCAAAGCAATGAAGCACAATGCTGTTGTTTGTAACATCGGCCATTTCGATACAGAAATTGATATGGCATGGTTGAACAAAAACCACGGCGCATCAAAAGTAGAGATCAAACCACAAGTTGATAAATACACTGTTGATGGAAAAGATCTCATCGTGCTTGCAGAAGGCCGCCTTGTAAACTTAGGTTGTGCTACAGGACATCCGTCTTTCGTAATGAGCAATTCATTCACTAACCAGACGCTCGCGCAATTGGAATTGTGGATGAACGCAAAAAATTACGAAAACAAAGTGTACACACTTCCAAAACACCTCGACGAGAAAGTTGCCCGTCTCCACCTCGCGAAAATCGGAGTAGAGCTCGACGTTCTTTCTAAAGACCAGGCTGATTATATCGGAGTAAACGTTGATGGTCCTTTCAAAGGCGACGCTTACCGGTATTAAAATGTACGATGTACGTATTACGACCTACGATTTAAAATAGAAAAAGCGCTTTCATGAAAATGGAAGCGCTTTTTTACTAAAAAAATTTCTAAAAATTTCACATCACTCATTCAAATTGTAATTCCTACATAGTAATTCGTAGATTTTTCTCAGGCCCAATTAATTGCTCACCCGCAACACCGTTCCATCATAAACACAATGAAACTGCCTCAACGAAATTACTGCCGGTCCGGAAATCGGATTTCCGTTGCTCAGCAGAAACTGTGAAGTGCAGCTTACGTCTTTGAGAATAATATTATTGGTCGTATCCACCGCTACAATTGAATTGGATTCTTCAGGTTTGAACGGGCAGGTACGTTCATACGCCACAAATTCATTCTGCGATTTACGGTACACCACCACGCCCCGGTTTCCTCCGTCAAAATATTTCCAACCGTCAATATTTTGCAAAACCATATTCTGCGGATCATTTACGTAAATCACCAGGTTTACATAAACATTCGGAACGTATTGCTGCTCTTTTTTGCAGGTAGAAAACAAAACAAGCAGTGGCAAAACAAAAATGTATTTCAGCTTTCGCATATGCAAAGTTAGCTAATTTGTGTGCAGGTGTTTTCTGATTTAAAAATGTAAATTTGTAATGATGAAGCCATTTAATATCAGACGACTTTTTGCTCTTTCGGTTGCTTTTATGCTGCTACCGCTTTTTGTAATGGCCCAGACTGATGGCGGCGGCGGCAATTCGGGTGGGGGAACTGAATCTAAAGGCGTGGATGCAAAGATAGAACGCCAGAAAGCCAAACGCGACTGGAAGAAGAACCGTAAGCAGGAAATGAGCGATGCGAAGGCGAAAAAGGAATACAATAAGAAATACAATACCAAAAAAACGCGCAAGCGGATGAAGAAGAATGAAAAGAAAGCCAAGAAGAATAATGAGCATCGCAGAGACTTCTTTCTTGTCCGCTGGTGGCGTAAAATTTTCCACTAGCCACTTATTCGCCCCGCCCGACCAATTAAAGTTTTTCTATTACCACAAGCTAGTTTAAGCACTTTTCCGTTTGCATTACTTAACAGATTGACTAAATTTGTTTAATACAATATCCAATCGTTCTTTATTCGTTTTATTGTACATGGGCAATCTTTTATCAACCAATTGCTTCGTCCCAATAAAAAACACGAAAAACCCGACATAGCTTCTGCAATTCACAGGAGCCATGACCGTGATCCGGACTATGCCTCGAAAGAAGCTGAAATCCGGAAGACAAGAAGGGGCGGTAACTTAATCCCAAAGATCGTACCGTCTCCGCTGCAACATCCCCCGCAGCGGGTTAATGCACTGAATTATGAGGTAAAAAGGAAGAAGAAAATTATTTTTTGTGCTGATTTTCAGCACTTAAAGCAAGGTTCTGGACATGTAAATTTATGTTAAAACTAAATTTGCGCAGCAGAAACAAAACTTTCTATATTTACCGACCTCAATTGTGACATATACAATATCACGAAACACAATCATTATGCTGCGAAAACTCTACGTTCTTCTTGCTATTTTACTAGCTGGTGTGACAAGCTCCTTTGCCCAAAGCGGTGGAGGAATCAATGGAAAAGTTATTGATAAGGCTACCCGTGAAGGTGTTCCTTTTGCTGTTGTAACCGTTTCGATGAACGGTGTGACTGCCGGAGGTGCACAAACAGACCTTGATGGGGAATTCACGATAAAGCCGCTGAATGCCGGGGTTTATGTTGTTAAAGTTCAATACACCGGTTACCAGCCTGTAGAATATAAAGGTGTAATCGTTTCTGATTTGAAAACGACTTACCTGACCGGCGCTTCACAGATCGAACTTACTGCTACCAGCGTTACAATGTCTGAAGCCGTAATTATCGATTACAAAGAGCCGCTGATTGACCCGGATACAAAATCGGGCGGAACGGTAACCCGTGAGGAATTCCTCGCGATGCCTTCTAAAAATATTAATTCCGTTGCTTCCACAACTGCCGGTGTTTACCAGGCTGATGAAGGTAAAGCACTGAATATGCGCGGTATGCGCGATGGCGGTACAGCTTATTTCATTGATGGTCAGCGTGTAATAGGTTCAGCAAATCTTCCGCAGCAATCTATTGAACAGGTAAGTGTAATCACAGGTGGTGTGCCGGCGCAATTCGGTGATGCTACAGGTGGTGTGATCAATATTACCACACGTGGCCCGCAAAGCCAGTATTTTGGTGGAGTAGAGCTGATCACCTCCGAGCTGCTTGATTCGTATGGTTACAATTTCGTTGGTTTCAGCGTTGGCGGACCAATCTGGATGAAAACAATTGACACAACAGGAAACAAACGCCCGGTGCTCGGATTCATCCTTTCCGGTGAAGGAAGTGTAGAGAAAGATCCTGATCCATCAGCAGGTGGTACATATAAGGTAAAAGATGACAAGCTTCATGAGCTTGAGCAAAACCCGCTTCGCCCGTCTCCAAGCGGAATAGGTTTTGTTCGTAATACAGAGTTTGTTCGCAGTGATGATCTCGAAAAGATCAAAGCGCGCCAGAATGTAGCTTCCCGCACACTTCGCTTAAACGCTAAGCTCGATTTCAAACCAACTGAAAATCTTAATATCACTTTCGGAGGATCGATCGACTACAATAAATACAATTCATACATATATGAATACGCGCTATTCAATCCATCCAATAATCCATTAGTAACGAATAATACATGGAGGGTTTACGCACGACTCACACAGCGTTTCGGATCACAGGGTTCTGAAGGTGAAAAATCAGCTTCTAACATTAAGAACGCTTATTATACACTCCAGGTAGGCTATACCAAAGTGATGAACATCACTGAAGATGAAAGCCACAAAGACAATTATTTCGATTACGGTCATATCGGAACATTCCACCAGTACAAAACCCGCACATTTGCTCCGGGAACAGTAATTGTCGGTTCAGATACATTGTTCGGAATTGTACAAACAGCTTATTCTGATTCCGCGATCACTTACTCTCCGAATTACATTGACCAGAACGGAAACCTTATAGATTCTCCAAACCCGCTCGAATCAGTTTACACGAACTACGTATTCAACAACCTCGGATCGTATGTTAATCCTTCTTCAGCTGAAGGCGATGAATATTACACCATGAGTGGTAACGGTAGCAGAGTGCAAAACAACCTTGGTTTGCTCAATGGCGACCGTCCGGGTAACGTTTATTCACTCTGGTACAACACAGGCCGTCAGTATAACGGTTATACAATAGAGGACAAAACACAGTTCCGCGTTGCTACCAGCTTCTCAGCTGATATCAAGAATCACGCTATCCAGGTTGGTTTTGAGTTCGAGCAAAGAAATGAAAGAGGTTATGCACTTAATCCGCTTGACCTTTGGGGCCGTATGCGCCAGCTTGCGAATTACCACACTACACAGCTTGATCTTGCAAATCCACAGATCTATGACGCAGGTAATTTCGACGTGTATCTCTACGATCGTTTTTATGATGCTGAACAGCAAAAGTATTTTGACAAAAGCATGCGCCAAAAATTAGGCATGTCAGTTTCCAATACTGACTTTCTTGACATCGATGCTTACGGTCCTGACTTCTACACGCTGGATATGTTCTCTGCAGAAGATATGCTTCTCGATGGTAACAATATCGTAAGCTATTTCGGTTACGACCACACCGGAAAACGTTCTAACGACAACGCGACATTTGAAGATTTCTTCACACAGACAGACGCGAACGGAAACCTTACACGTGCATCAGGCGCTTTCCGCCCGATCTACATGGCCGGTTACATCCAGGACAAATTCGATTTCAAAGATTTGAAATTCAACGTTGGTCTCCGTATTGATCGTTTCGACGCCAACCAGAAAGTATTGAAAGACAAGTTTCTTTTCCAGGAAGCATTGACAGTGAAAGAAGTCGGAAATTTCACTCACCCTGATAATATGGGAGATGATTTTGTTGTTTACACAGATGGGGATGGTCATAATGCTATAACCGGTTACCGGAATGGAAGTGTTTGGTACGATAATAACGGAAATGAACTTTCAGATCCATCAATAATCGCAAACCAATCCGGAGGAACAGTTCACCCATGGTTAGTTGACGAATCTGCTACAACAATCAGCATGAAAGCGTTCAAAGATTACCAGCCGCAGATCAACTTCATGCCGCGTATCGCGTTTGCTTTCCCAATTTCTGAGGAAGCTAATTTCTTTGCTCACTATGATGTATTGACACAGCGTCCGACTGACGGCTACCGTCTGGATCCATTGCAGTATTACTACATCGCTAACCGCGTTGGATTGTTCAATAACAATCCTGACCTGAAGCCACAGCGTACAACTGATTACGAGCTTGGTTTCACACAAACGCTCAGCGCACGCAAAAATGCTGCTATCACCATTTCCGCTTTCTACCGCGAATTCCGCGATATGATACAAGTGGTTGCAGTGAATTACGCATATCCTGCGAACTACAATACTTACGGAAACATCGATTTCGGAACTGCAAAAGGATTCACTGTTGCTTATGACCTCCGCCGTACTAATGGAGTGCAGCTTACAGCAAGCTACACACTCCAGTTCGCTGATGGTACTGGTTCAGGCGCAACTGCAGGTGTCAACCTGATCAATGCAGGGCAGCCAAACCTTCGCACAACTATTCCGCTGGATTTCGATCAGCGTCACGCAATCGTTGCTAACGTAGATTACCGTTTCGGTTCAGGTGGAAATTATCACGGACCGGTTTGGACCAGCAAAAAGAATCCTGAACATTCAGTCCGCGTATTTGATAACGTAGGTGCTAACATGGTATTCCGTGCAGGTTCAGGCACACCATTCACACAACAATCAAACGTAACTCCGGAAGCTCAGTTCGGCGTTCAGGCCCGTTCAAATTTGGAAGGTTCTATTAACGGATCACGCCTTCCATGGCAGGTTCGTGTGGATCTTCGTATCGACAAAAACGTTGACCTGAAATGGGGCGGAAGCGAAATAAAAGATGCGAAGCTTGCTAACCTCAATATCTATCTCCAGGTATTGAACGTGCTGAACACAAGGAACATTCAGGGAGTTTACCGTTACACAGGAAACCCGACAGACGACGGTTACCTCAGCGCGGCAGCAACACAATCGCTTATTAACGGTCAAAACGATCCTTCATCCTTCCGCGACCTGTACAGCGTGAAAGTAAATAACCCGGCAAACTACAGCATTCCCCGACGTATCCGTATCGGTGTAATGCTCGATTTTTAAAAAAGAGCGCGTGATTTTTTTTCCAATACAGAAAAAGAAAAATGTTTAAAATAAATCGAATTAAAATGAAAATCAAGCGTCAAATTATCGCTCTTCCTCTTGTAGCAGTAATGTTATTTGCCATTCCGGTAAATGCAAGAGAAAATGGAGCCAACGGTAACCGGCAGGGCAATTCCTCGGCTAACCGTGGTAACTCGCAAGATCAGCTGCAAGCATCATGTACCCCCGCATCTGCAAAGACTGACCTCGAAATTAACAACGTACGTACTACCATCATGACAGGTGGTGATATGTGGTGGGATCTTACAACGGCCCGCTATGAAGTTCCTAAAGATGGAAAAGCACACTCTATCTTTTCGGGAGCACTTTGGATTGGTGGACTTGATGCAGGTGGACAGTTGAAAGTTGCTGCTATGACTTACCGTCAGACAGGTAACGATTTCTGGCCTGGCCCTCTTGATACTACTACAGTATCTATTGATCTTGCTACTTGTAACCAGTATGATAAACACTGGAAGATCACCAAAAAGGAAGTAGAAGACTATGCGCTTTACCTGCAGGGATTAGGCGAGCCGGGATATACAATTCCGCTGGTTATCCAGAACTGGCCTGGTAATGGAAGCGCATCTATGGGTCAGGGACATTACCTTGCGCCTTTCTTCGATGCCAACGGTGATGGAAACTACGATTACACTGCCGGTGATTATCCTGGATTTGATCTGACAGGGAGTGGCGGATGTTCTAAATTCCAGCTTTTTGGTGACCAGGTATTGTGGTGGGTGTTCAACGATAAAGGAAATATCCACTCTGAAACCGGCGCTGCTGCTATCGGACTTGAAATTCATGCCCAGGCTTTTGCGTTCTCAACGAACGACGAGATCAATAACATGACTTTCTACACCTATAAAATCATCAACCGCTCTACAGTGTCAATGAATAATACTTATTTCGGACAGTGGACAGATGCCGATCTTGGCGCTTATGATGATGACTATGTAGGTTGTGATGTTGGCCGTGGACTTGGATATACTTATAATGGAGATGCCAACGACGGTTCGAGCGCGCTTCCGGTGCTTGGAACGTATGGTGCTAATCCTCCTGCGATCGGAATGGACTTCTTCGAAGGACCACTTGCTGATCCGGGTGATGGCATAGATAATGACCATGATGGTAACCTGGATGAAATCGGCGAGCAGATTATCATGTCAAAATTCGTTTATTATAATAATGACCAGAGTATTACCGGAAATCCGGATAATGCAACCCATTTCTACAACTACCTTTCCGGTTTTTGGAAAGACGGTACTCCATTTACATATGATTTAAATGCTTATGGTGGATCGCAGAATGCGGATTATATGTTTCCCGGAACTTCAGATCCGACAGGAATTGGTACCGGCGGTGCTATTCTGAACGGTAACTGGAGCGAGGCTACAGTAAACAACTCGCCAGCCGATCGTCGTATGATGCAATCAGCAGGACCATTCACGCTTCAGCCGGGCGCTGTAAATTATATCACTGTAGGTGCTGTATGGGCACGTGCTGCAAATGGTGGTCCGCTTGCTTCAGTTGAGTTGATGCGCACAACCGATGATAAAGCACAACGTTTGTTTGACAATTGCTTCCGTACACTTGACGGTCCTGACGCGCCTGACGTTACGATGCAGGAATTGGATAAAGAGCTTATTCTTTATTTAACCAACAAGCCAAGCTCGAATAA
This sequence comes from Bacteroidota bacterium, assembly GCA_030855855.1. Taxonomy (GTDB): domain Bacteria; phylum Bacteroidota; class Bacteroidia; order Palsa-965; family Palsa-965. The sequence goes on from JALYQL010000036.1 coordinate 27,093, forward strand.
CTACCTCGAATCGTACGCTGCCGGAGATCCTGGTATCGTTTACGGATCACTTCACCCTGCTTTGGCAAACATCGACACATCATTCAATTTCGAAGGCTACCAGATCTTCCAGTTGAAAGATGCAGCTGTTTCTACTGCTGATCTTTACAACCTGGACAAAGCGCGTCTTGTAGCTCATTATGATTTGAGAAACGGTGTTACTACGTTGGTAAATCGTGAATTCAACCAGGCTTTAAATGCTGATGTGCCACAGGATATGACCATCGAAGCTTCTGATGAAGGAATAGAACATTCCATCAAGCTGACAGAAGATGCATTTGCCACCGGTGACCGTCGTATGATCAATCATAAGACTTATTATTATATGGCGCTGTCTTATGCGTACAATAACTATCTCACCTATAATGATGTTTCTTTTGATACCATAAATCCACTTAATCCTTCGAACATCGGGCAGAAGAAGCCTTATCTCGCAGGACGCCGTAATGTGAAGATCTATGCCGGAATTCCACACATTCCAAATCCGGAAGCTTCGGGAACAAATCAAAATGCGATTTATGGCAGTGGTCCGAAGATCACACGGCATGAAGGATCCGGTAACAGCAATAATGTGCTTGATCTTACGGACGCGTCTGTAAATGCGATTCTTGCTGCACCGGCGGTTACTTTTAATGCTGCAGACCCATATTATACTGCATGGAGCGGAACGGCTCATGTCGAGCAGATCGAATACATGAACGGACACGGTCCGATCAATGTAAAAGTTATTGATCCGCTTAATGTACCAGCAGGTGAATTCAACCTTCGCATCCGTGACTCGCTTACAAGCAATCCCACACTTCCTGCAACAGCAACATGGGTGTTGAACCAGACTTCTCCTGTGATACGCTCATGGTATTCGGATACAACAACTACCATGATCAATCTTTTCGCTAACGAGCAGATTATTCCTGAACTTGGATTGTCTATCACGATTGCGCAGGCTCCATTCCCGGGAAATTCAAACAATCCTGACAAAAATGGTTACCTGGAGTCTTCACTCACTTTTACAGACGCGACCAAGAGCTGGCTTTCGGGTGTGGAAGATGATGACAGTCATACAGAAACAAACTGGATACGTGCAGGTACAACACTGGGCAACGATCCGAATGATCCTTGTGCAACTGCCTGGAGTGACCGTTTTATCGGCGCTAATGCAATTGATCCGGAAGCTGATTTTGAACGTATGGTCAATGGCACATGGGCACCTTATCGCCTGACCGCTAACATGCAGGATCCTGCACTTGCAAACCCTTGTTTCGTAACCGGACCTGCATATTGGCAGACCGCTACAATGCTCCAGAATAGAATTGATAACATCGCCAACGTTGATGTAGTGTTTACGAATGATCGCACCAAATGGACACGTGTGCCTGTGCTTGAAATGGGATCAAACCTTGCGTTGAATTACGCGAATGCGATGACCATGTGGAAGCGCGCATCTCCTTCTGTCGATAAGTATGGTAATGTCGGAGATGGTTTTGTAACCTCAGATCAAAATGATGCTGATTTTATCAGTGCTACCGGAATGGGCTGGTTCCCTGGTTATGCAATCAATGTGGAAACAGGTGAGCGTCTCAACATGGCTTTTGGTGAAAACTCAGCGCTTACAAGTGAAAATGGCCGTGACATGCTTTGGAATCCGACTAATAATGAACGGTCACAATTCTACGATCCGTTATTCGGTGGCCAGCATTATCTGTACATTTTCGGGCATAATGGCAATGAACGTTACGGCGGGGTATCTCCACTTAACACACCACCTTATAGCAGTTATTCAATAACTGCGCTTAATGGTGAGCTAAAAGATGTACCGGCGTACGATCATGGCGCCATGATGATGAAGATTCTTAATCTTCCGGCGGTTACGGCAAATTATGTGGAGCGTACAGAAATCTTCCGTGATGCGATGTGGGTAAGTATTCCTTTGCTGAGCGATGAATTTGCTGACTGGCAGTTCAACTACGCAGGCAACCCGCTTCCTACAGATGCGAAAGTCCGCCTCCGTGTTGCGAAACCATACAAACGCGCAATTACAGGTGTAACTCCTGGTGCAACAAATAAAGTATGGATCCCGACAGACACCATTTTCACGCCACAGAACAACAACCGCCCGTTGTATTCTTTCAATACATACGATCTCAAAACGGAGACAAACAGCAATGAAGCTGCTGTGAGCGCGCTTGAGCTGATCAATGTGGTTCCGAATCCTTATTATGCTTATTCGGCATACGAGAAGAACCAGATCGAGAACCGTGTTAAATTCACAAACCTTCCTGAAAAATGTACCATCCGTATTTACACGGTAAGCGGTACGCTCATCAGGAAGCTCACGAAAGATTCTCCGATCACTTCGCTTGACTGGGATTTGAAAAACCAGGCAGGTATACCGATTGCCAGCGGACTTTACATTGTGCATGTAGAAGTGCCCGGTGTAGGTGAGAAGATCCTGAAATTCTTCGGAGTTCTTCGTCCGGTGGATCTGGATGCCTATTAAGCTGAACCGATCGCATGAAATTTTCTAACAACATTGAAAGAAAAATTATGAAAGCAAAAAATAAAATTCTCGTTCCGTTTCTCACTGCTGGTCTTCTGATCAGCAGTGTGGGAACGATCAACGCCGGAAATAAAGACCGTGCCGGACAAGCCGGTGCAACTGAGCTGCTCATCAATCCATTCGCACGTTCTTCGGGATGGGGTGGAGCGAATACAGCAGGAACTCATGGTCTTGAGGCGATGTACTTAAACGTTGCCGGAACCGCGTTCACACAAAAAACAGAATTGATGTTCTGTCACACCAACTGGCTCGTTGGAACAGGAATCGGCATCAATTCGTTTGGATTTACCCAGCGTGTGGGTGAAACCGGTGCAATCGGTCTTGGAGTAATGTCAATGGATTTCGGTGATATCGATATCACTACTGTCGATCTTCCTGAAGGCGGGATCGGAACTTTCCATCCGACCTATACCAACATCGCGCTTTCGTTCGCGAAAGGATTTTCACAGAACATCTACGGCGGTGTTGTAGTAAAAGCGATCTCAGAATCGATCGCCGATGTTGCAGCGCGCGGAGTTGCTCTCGACGCAGGTATCCAATACGTAACAGGAAAATACGAGCAGGTTAAGTTTGGTATTTCCCTTCGTAACGTTGGACCACGTATGCGTTTTTCAGGAGATGGACTTTCCTTTAAAGGTGTTGCTCCATCCGGAACTTACGCGATGACAGTGCAGCAACGTTCTGCTGATTTTGACCTTCCTACACTTGTCAATATCGGTGGCAGCTATGATTTCTATTTTTCAAAAGACAGCACTTCAATGAAAAACCACCGCATCACAGCGGCCGGAAATTTCACTTCGAACTCATTCTCAAAAGATGAATTCCGCGTAGGAGCTGAATATGCATGGAAATCAATGTTCATGGTTCGCGGCGGATTCGTTTATGAAGACGGAATTACATCGAAAGAATTGTCAACATCTGCATTCACCGGACTTTCGGCGGGTGCAACGGTTGAGCTTCCTTTCGGAAAACGCGGATCTACATTCGGTATCGATTATTCTTACCGTGCTACAAACTTTTTCGGCGGTGTTCATAGCTTCGGAGCCCGCATAAACCTCTAATTGCTATTGTGCCGGAAGGCTATTTTTATTACATTTGAATTATAGGAGAGTCCCGTCTCGTCTCGGTTTAACCGAGACAGAGACGGGATTCTCCTTCTCATTTTAAACTACATTTCTACTTTACTAATAGCCAAGCGCCATGTCGCAGATTACTTATTTTACTGAAGAAGGTCTTAAAAAGCTCAAAGAAGAGCTTCATATTCTGCAAACCAAAGAAAGGCCAAGCATTTCCCGCCAGATCGCTGAAGCACGTGATAAAGGTGATTTATCTGAAAACGCCGAATACGACGCAGCCAAGGAAGCGCAAGGTCTTCTTGAGGCAAAGATCTCAAAGATGCAGGAGCTGCTCAATCACGCGCGAATTGTCGATGAAACCAATATGGATACGGACAAGGTTCTTATCCTTTGTAAAGTCACGATCAAAAATGTTAAGACAGGTCAGAAAATGACTTACACACTCGTCCCTGAAACGGAAGCCGATCTCAAGACCGGCCGTTTGTCAGTGAATTCGCCTATTTCCAAAGGTCTTTTAGGAAAAAAAGTTGGTGAAGTGGCTGATGTTACTGTTCCTTCAGGAGAAATGCAGTTCGAGATCGTAGATATTTCACGCTGATGAACAACATCTTTTCAAAGATCGTAAGCGGCGAAATCCCATGCTATAAAATCGCGGAAACGGAAAACTGCCTTGCATTTCTGGATGTAAATCCGCTGGTGGAAGGTCATGTGCTTGTCATTCCCAAAAAAGAAGTTGATTATATTTTTGATCTCGATGATGCTGTTTTGGCCGAGCTGCATCTGTTCTCAAAACAAGTTGCCATTGCGATCAAAAAGATCATTCATTGCAAACGCATCGGCGTGGCAGTGATCGGTCTCGAAGTGCCGCATGCGCATATTCACCTCGTGCCGCTCAATACGATCGGGGATATTAATTTTTCGCGTCCAAAGATGAAGATCGCCGCTGCAGAGCTGGAAGAAGTAGGAGCGAGGATTGCTGAGGCTTTTGGCAATTAATAATTAATAATGTGCAAATTAATAATTCCGGAACGCGTGAAATTTTGACGTCAGAGTTTCAACTGAAAACCAATTATTAATTTGCACATCATTAATTTGCAAATTATTTTTTCTTCAACCGCTCAGGATTCTCTGTGAGGAAACTATTCCAGCTGCCATATTTTTTTCCTTCACCGCTTCCTGTTCCGTTCTGGAAATGATGACAAACTGCTGCTGCTAATCCATCCGTAGCGTCAAGATACTTTGGCAGATTTTTTATCAAAAGCAATTGCTGCAGCATGGCGGCAACCTGCTCTTTTGAGGCGTTCCCGTTTCCGGTAATCGACATTTTAATTTTTTTCGGAGAATATTCGAAGATGGGAACACTGCGGCTTAACGCTGCCGCGATGGCAACACCCTGCGCGCGGCCAAGCTTGAGCATCGACTGCACATTTTTTCCGAAGAACGGCGCTTCGATCGCGAATTCATCAGGAAGATGTTTGTCGACAAGCTCCAGGGTTTTTTCGAAAATCACTTTCAGCTTTCCTGCAGGATCTTTTATTTTCTCCAGGCGCAGGACATCAATTTCTATGAGCGCCATCTTACGATTGCTGATGCTGATCACACCAAAGCCCATGATCGTGGTACCGGGGTCAATGCCAAGGATGATCTTGTCTTTGTTTTTGCGCGGATCGGGAGGAGAAAGCTGCACGGCGTTTTGTTACATTTACCCTGTACAATGACACAAAAGCACAGGAAAATAATTGGTCTTGCATTAAAGGTAGCAATTGTTTTGCTCGCTGTCGGTTATATCACGCGCCGTTTTTTATTTACAGACGACAGCATCAGCTTTCCATTGCATCTTTTCCGCGCGATACAAATTTCCCCGCTTACTTTTCTTGCCGTTCTTCTTTTGATGGTTATCAACTGGATGCTCGAAGGATGGAAATGGAAGCTTGCTGCAGGTCAACAAATAAAGATCAGCTTTGTGAATGCAATCAAAGGCGTGCTGGCAGGAGTAACCATCGGTACCGCAACGCCAAACCGGATAGGTGAATTTGCAGGAAGAATATTTATGCAAAATGAAGCCGACAGAATTCCTCTTTTGCTTCTTTCATTCGTTTGCAGCTTTTGCCAGGTAGTGGTCACTTTTCTTGCCGGCATTACGGGAATGCTGCTCGTGGAAGAAAACGCCGGCCTTTCACAGCATGAAATGATTTTTATTTATGTGGTGGGAGCCGTTTTTAGTTGCCTGCCGTTCTTGCTTCCTTTCGTCTCCGGAAAATGGAAAGAAAGATTCGCTCAGCTGAGGAAATTTCCACTCACTGTTTTTTTTAAAATATTTTTTCTCTCTGCGCTACGCTATGCTGTGTATGTTTTTCAATTTATGCTGCTGGTTTTTATTCTTCGCCCTGAATTTTTTTGTGCGGAAGTTCTCGGGCTTGTTATGGTTTCGTATCTCGTGGTCACGCTGATCCCGACATTTTCATTTACAGAAGTTTTTGTACGCGGCGGAATTGCCACACTTGTTTTTTCAAGCTACGGTTTAGAAAGAATTGGTTTTGTGGTAGCCGTGCTGCTCTGGCTGATTAATGTCGGCATTCCTTCGCTTGTGGGGACTTTCTTTGTTTTCCGGCTTAAATTCGCTGAAAAGAAATGATGACTTTTTTGTATTTCTTTTCTGCCTGTGTGCTGCTGCTGTATGCTGTTTTCCTGCTGCTGCCCGCTTTTTATTTTGTGTTTTCTGTTTTTTCAAATGACGAAAAATTTTCCCCTGAGATTTTTATTTCAATCATTCTTCCCGTGCGCAATGAAGAAAAAAATATCGCGGTTTGTCTTGAAAGTCTCGACGGATTAAATTACCCGAAAGAAAAGTATGAGATCATTCTTGTCGACGATCATTCCACCGATCGCACAAAAAATATTGCTCAACAATTTTCAAAGCTGATACACAACTTAAAAATCGTTGATAATCTTCCGCAAGCTGCAGGAAAAAAGTCAGCGATCACGTTGGGGATAGAGGCAGCAAAAGGAGAATACATCGCTACAACTGACGGCGATTGCAGCGTTCCGGAAAACTGGCTGCTCAACATCGCGCTCGAATTTGAGAAACGCGATGCAGTCTTTGTCGCCGGACCGGTGGCTTACAAAAAACAGTTTAGTATTCTGCGCGATATGCTGCAGATCGAACAATTGGTGCTGCAGATCGTTTCAGCAGGGGCCATGAAAATGGGATTTCCGCTCATGTGCAGCGGCGCGAATCTTGCTTATAAAAAACAGTTTTTCAAAGACAGCGGCGGCTATGAACAAGACAAATTTGTATCAGGCGATGATATGATGCTGCTTCTGAAAACCCGTCACCTGCCGAAAGAAAATATCCGCTTCATCTCAAAAAAAAGTTCAATCGTGCGCACAAATTCTGCCGCCGGATTTACAGAAGCAATTCATCAACGCAGCAGATGGATATCTAAATTTTCAGCATACAGTTCCGGACTTACCGGCATGCTGGGAATGCTGGTTTTTCTTGCCAATTTTTTATTGCCGTTTCTGGCCGTCATTTCTCTATGTGATTCGTCGATATTTCCGGTGCTTTTGTCGGCACTTACGGCGAAGATGTTGATTGACCTTTTGTTGTTATCTTTAGCCGTTCCATTTTTCCGGGAACCCCGATTGCTTTTGTTGGCCCCGTCCGGTGAAGTATTTTATTCATTACTGGCCCTCGTCTCAACCTTTGCAAGATTATCCGGCTCATTCAGCTGGAAGGGACGGAAATGGTGACAGACTCCGTTGGAGAAAACCTGAATCCTCAAATCACGAATGCAAAATAAAAGGCAAGAGCGTTCCTATTCACTCGCGGCATTCGCGTGGCAACGCTTACGTCGTGATAAGCTTGCTATTACCGGCATCATTATTATCGCTGTCTCGCTTCTCATTGCCATTCTCGGCTATTCCATCACACCCGATTCAAGTCCCGATGCAGATACCCACGTCGATGAGATAGGTATCAAACATCCCGGCTTTAAATGCAAACTCATCCGCCTTCGTAAAAATGTGGAAGAAGATGGCGAAAATTTTTTCACCACCATGTTTTCCGGCTCCCCCAACCTGTACGAATATCATGCTTACAAATCGTACTGGTTTGTCAAGAATGATATTTTGTGGGAAGAATACACAGAAGGACCTTCACCCGGAAAAATCTGGCGCTACAATTTAGCCGATGTATTGTATGCAATCGATCCGGGCCGCTCAATAACTAATGATACGGTGAACGGAACAATTGATTTTAATGCGTACGGCTCCGTTCAGAAAATACATAAGACCGTTGCCGAGCTGCGGATTGAAGTTCAGCAAAACCTGATTGAAAAAAGATACCTGCTCGGAACAGATCATTTCGGAAGAGACCTGCTCAGCCGTTTGATGATCGGTACACGTATTTCACTTTTTGTCGGACTTGTTTCGGTTGCCATTTCTATTCTTATCGGAATTCTTATGGGAGCCATCTCCGGTTTTTTCCGTGGCTGGGTGGATGATGTGATCATGTGGTTTATCAATGTCGTGTGGTCTATTCCAACTTTACTTTTGGTTATCGCCATCACGCTTGTATTGGGAAAAGGCATCTTTCCGATCTTCATTGCTGTCGGTTTAACGATGTGGGTGGAAACCGCTCGTGTAGTGCGTGGCCAAATTTTAAGTGTACGCGAAAAAGAATTTGTCGAAGCAGGAAGAGCGCTTGGATTTTCCAATATCCGCATTATCGTCCGCCATATTCTTCCCAATGTCATGGGCCCTGTAATTGTAATCTCAGCAAATAATTTTGCATCCGCCATTCTCATCGAAGCAGGTCTCAGCTATCTCGGCATTGGAGTAAGCCGCCCTACGCCAAGCTGGGGAATGATGATCAGCGAATACAAAGGATATATTTTAACGGGCGACGCATATCTTGCCGTATTGCCCGGCATCGCTATTATGTTTGTTGTGCTTGCATTTATGCTGCTCGGCAACGGACTGCGCGACGCTATCGATACAAAGCTCGCAGGCGAAGATCAGATCATGACGTAAATTAGTTTTGGGTTTTGAGTTCCGGGTTTGGAGTTCCGGGTTTCGGTTTTTTTTTGAAAACTCTTTCTGTAATGGAAAAAACCGGACTCTTTAATTAGTGTAAAACACGAAACCCGGAACTCCAAACCCGAAACTATTTTGTGCAAAACACGAAACCCGGAACTCTAAACCCGAAACTATTTTGTGCAAAACAGGGAACCCGAAACCCGAAACCCGAGAACTTTTTTTCCTACTTTAGCGGAACACACACCTACTGGTTTTCATTTACGCTAACACACACTTATGCATATTGCTATAGCCGGAAATATCGGTTCCGGAAAAACGACGCTGACCACTTTGCTGTCAAAACATTACGGCTGGCAGGCGCACTACGAAGATGCTGACGAGAACCCGTATCTCAGCGACTTTTACGAAGACATGCAGCGCTGGTCTTTTAATCTTCAGATCTACTTTTTAAACAGCCGTTTTGCGCAGGTGAACGATATCCGTAATTCAGGAACTGATGTCATCCAGGACCGCACTATTTATGAAGACGCGCATATTTTCGCTCCCAATCTTCATGCAATGGGATTGATGACCACGCGCGATTTTGAAAATTATTTTTCGCTTTTCAAATTAATGGAATCGCTTGTTGCGCCGCCCGATCTTATTATTTATTTGCGCGCATCCGTTCCTACACTCGTGTCGCAGATTCAGAAACGTGGCCGCGATTATGAAAATGCAATCCGCATCGACTATCTCAAACGTTTGAATGAGCGTTACGAAGCATTTATTTCCACTTACGAATCAGGTAAAATTATGATCATCGATGTCGATGAAAATAAATTCTCTGAAAACCCGGAACATCTCGGGGAGATCATTAATAAGATCAATGCGGAGATAAACGGGTTGTTTTAGAAGAGAAATGAGGAAAATAAGAAATTGAGAAAATAGTTATTTCGGCTTCGCTCGATATTAAGTAAGGAATCAGGAAAGCGCTCTTTAACCGGAGCGTTTTTTTTTGTGGATGAAACGTGAAGAAGCAGGAGCGGAAAGATTGTTTTATCTATGAGCATGGTTCCCGCTATTCACTGCAAGTCCTCGTTTTCCCCCGCTTCAACCCTCAAAGGTTTGCCACCGCGCATACGGCGCAAACCTTTGAGCGTACTGCCGCACACTCCGGGCTTTTCATTACTATCGGGGCTATTCAGGAAGATTGTAGTTTTAATGCGCGAAACGGTAATTTGCTTCATTCAGCAGCTTTGCTTTAGGGAGCTTTCTCTAAGTCGGTGATAAGACTGAACTGGGTGAGATTATGCTTTTTCAGAAGAGAGATTCCGGAATCAATACGTTGGTAAGTTGCCGATGAATCTGCTTTTAAAACTAAATGCGCTTTTAATTTATCGGCCGGCGTGATCTCCAATAAAGAATCGAGTTGCTGCCATTTGCTTAATGAAATACTTTTTCCAAAGTTGCTTACGACAATTTTATTTCCTGAAAGTGTAATAATAAAATATGCAAAATCTGTGTAATCGTTTGTTATCGATGTAGGTGCATCTACAATTACGGGCTCATGCGAGCGCATATGAAACGGATTCGGATCTTTTGATGTTGAATCACACGAAAATAAAAGCAGGCTGAAAAAGCAGAAAATTATAGAGCGATTCATTCTTCAAGATAACTTTTTTCTTAGTGCCTTTGTGCCTTTGTGGCAATCCTTCGCGCGATGTTTGCCACCAAGGCCAATACACAAAGGATTATTTTACATCCGTCAATTTCGAATACACCGTTAAATCCCTGAATTCGCCTTTTACGAATTCCTTTTCCCTGAAATGCGCTTCTTTCACAAACCCGCATTTTTCTATCAGTTTCAGTGAAGGGATGTTCTCCGGTGAGATCACAGCTTCTATCGAGTGCAGCTTCATCACATCGAACCCATAACCTACAGCGCAGTTTACGGCTTCTTCCATTATTTTTTTCCCATGGTAATCGCCATGCAGCATGTAACCGATCTCAGCACGGTAATGTTCTTTCTGTACCCGGTGATAGCCGACCATTCCGATCAGTTTGTCTTCGCCGCTAATGGTGATTGCAAAGTTGATGAGCTCGTTCTTCGCGATCCCTTCGTTTACCGTTGTGATCAGGGTAATCGCATCTTCGACTTTTTCCGCCAGTGGCCGTGGGACAAAATGCATGAGCGCGGGATTGGAGCGAATGTCAAACATTTCCTGCTTGTCGGTTTCACGGAGCTGCCGCAGGGTAAGACGTTCAGATGTAAGGGTCGGAAATGGGTTGAAATTTAGTTCAAGCATGATTATATTTTATAAAAATAAAGCCCCGGTAAATTACCGGGGCTTCATTAATTATTTTTTGAAATAATTATTTCTGCACCGGGGTAGCTTCCGCGTTGATCACAATTTTCACTTCATCACCCACCATCGGGCCCGATTTGCCGATCTTGAAATCTTCACGCTTTGGAATTGTAATTTCACCATCAAAGCTATGCACTTGTGTTTTTGAATATGGATTTTCCAATGATCCGAGATAATTGAAATACAAATCAACAGGTTTGGTGACATCTTTAATTGTAAGATCCCCTGCTGCCATATATTTAAACTTCGGATTGGTTGATTCTTTGATCGAAGTCGATTTGAAGGTCATCGTCGGATATTTTGCTGCATCGAAGAAATTCGCGCTGCGAAGATCCTCATCGCGTTTTTCGATCTTGGTATTGATTGAAGCTACATTAAGCGTCACATCAATTGTAGAAGTTGCGAGATCGCCGGTCAGGTTGATAGAACCGGTATCGATCAACAATGTTCCGTGCGCAGTTGTGAGCATGTGGCCGATCGCAAAATCAACGAAAGCATGATTTTTGTCGATGCTCAGAACGCCTGTAACTGCTGCAAGGTCTTTGCCGTTTGTGTTGTTCATTCCGCCTGCATGCGACATGCACATTGCTTTCTGATCAGGAGTGCAGCCCATTGAATCGCAATGCGCAGCGCACTGTTCCGGCGTCATCATCATGCACTTATCCATGTCACATTTCATTCCGTGCATTCCGCCATCTGCATTTGCATTCTGCACCGCGATGTAAGGAGCGATAACAAGCGAAACAATTGACATAAGCTTGATGAGAATATTCATCGAAGGACCGGAAGTATCTTTGAATGGATCGCCGACTGTATCACCTGTAACAGATGCTTTGTGCGGCTCTGATTTTTTGAAGAATGTTTCGCCGTTGATCACAGCGCCTTTTTCGAATGATTTTTTTGCATTGTCCCATGCGCCACCGGCATTGTTCTGGAACATTCCCATCAGCACACCTGAAACAGTTACTCCGGCAAGCAATCCGCCGAGCATTTCAGCTGAAGAAGCATCTTTAAACATTCCGCGGAATCCGAATCCAACAAGAATCGGCACGAGTAATGCAATTGCTCCCGGCGCCATCATTTCACGGATAGAAGCTTTGGTAGAGATCGCAACGCATTTTTCATATTCAGGCTTTGCTTTGTATTCCATGATACCCGGAATTTCGCGGAACTGGCGACGCACTTCATTTACCATATCCATTGCCGCACGACCAACAGCCGCGATTGCAAGTGATGAGAAAATAAAAGGAATCATCGCACCGACGAATAACATCGCAAGCACCGGAGCTTTGAAAATATCGATTGCATTAATTCCTGCAACACCAACGAAGGCTGCGAAAAGCGCAAGTGAAGTAAGCGCAGCAGAAGCAATAGCAAAACCTTTTCCGGCAGCAGCTGTAGTATTTCCGACTGCATCTAAATTATCTGTACGCTCACGCACTTCAGGAGGAAGCTGTGACATTTCTGCAATTCCACCGGCGTTATCAGCGATCGGGCCGAAAGCGTCGATTGCCAATTGCATTGCTGTTGTTGCCATCATACCTGCAGCTGCAATAGCAACTCCATATAATCCTGCGAAATGATAGGAAGCCATGATACCACCTGCAAGCACAAGGATCGGTGCAACAGTTGATTCCATTCCGACAGAAAGTCCGCCGATAATATTTGTTGCATGTCCTGTTGCAGATTGACGGATGATAGAAAGCACCGGACGTTTTCCCATCGCGGTATAATATTCAGTGATCATCGCCATTAATGTTCCAACGACGAGTCCAATGATGATCGCGATGAAAACATCCATATTAGAAAATTCATATCCGCGGATCGCCAGCTTTTCAGGAAGCATGTACATTACCAGGAAATAAGAAGAGATAGCGGTAAGCACAATTGAAGACCAGTTACCGAGATTCAATGCATTCTGCACGCTGCTTTTTTCTCCTTTAATGCGAACGAAAAATGTTCCGAGGATAGAAGAAATAATTCCTATGCCTGCGATTACCATTGGAAGAAGAATAGGGGAGAGTCCGCCGAATTTATCTACCACTGTAATTTCCTGTCCCAATACCATTGTTGCAAGAATTGTCGCAACGTATGAACCGAAAAGATCGGCTCCCATTCCGGCAACGTCACCTACGTTATCACCTACGTTATCGGCTATTGTTGCAGGATTACGAACATCATCTTCAGGAATTCCTGCTTCAACTTTTCCAACAAGATCAGCTCCGACGTCGGCAGCTTTGGTATAAATTCCACCACCTACACGGGCGAAAAGCGCGATTGATTCTGCACCAAGGGAAAATCCTGTGAGCACTTCGATCGCTGTTCTCATTCCCTGGCGGCCTTCTTCTGACGCAAAACTTTCCGGAACGAATAAAGTATAGAATACGATAAAAAGTCCGCCGAGTCCGAATACTGCAAGACCTGCAACACCAAGTCCCATTACAGTTCCGCCAGTGAAAGATACTTTCAATGCTTGTGCAAGACTTGTACGTGCAGCTTGTGTTGTGCGAACGTTTGCACGGGTGGCAACACGCATTCCTATATAACCTGCAGTAGCCGAAAATACAGCACCGATCACGAATGCTACTGCGATCAGCCAATGCGAGTGGATGGCTACTCCATTGAATTCATGCACTGTTCCGCTCCACGCAAGCAATGCGCCTGCAATCAATACGAAGATGCTGAGGATGCGCCATTCTGCTTTGAGGAAGGCCATTGCACCTTTAGCAATGTATCCTGCGAGTTCCTGCATATTTGCGTCTCCGGCATCCTGTTTGGAAACCCAGGCCGCTTTAATGGCCATTATGATAAGTGCAAGGATCCCGAAAACAGGGATTGAATAGAGAATGTAATCGTTCATAGTTAATTGTTATATGTTTAGGATCAAGTGTTTAAGGTGTCCCGACCTTCGTATTGGGCCGCAAACTTACAAAGAAAAACCGGAATTGAAAAAGGTATGAACACGTTCTTAAAAGTAACAGGGGCATCCGGTGAGAATGCCCTGTTCTTTATTATCAGGCTCTTACTGTCCGGTTTTGGGAAGCAAGTATAAGATAGCTGAGAATTTTTAGCTGACGTACATCGCAGCTTTCACTTCACGGATCAGCTTTTCTGCATTCGGCAAAGCTGCTTCGATCAATGATGGCGCGTAAGCAAGGGGAACATCCGCATTTACCACACGGCGCACAGGAGCATCTAAATAATCGAATGCATTTTTCTGCACATGGTAAGCGATGTCAGTTGAAATATTTGCAAGCGGCCATGCTTCTTCCAGCACCACAAGGCGATTTGTTTTTTTGACAGAACGGATAATTGCCGCGTAGTCAATCGGGCGGACGGTGCGCAGGTCAATGATCTCGCAGGAAATTCCTTCTTTCGCTAATTCGTCGGCTGCCTTGTAGGCTTCTTTGATAATTTTTCCGAATGAAACAATGGTTACATCATTTCCTTCGCGTTTGATCTCAGCAACACCGATCGGAATTAAATATTCGCTTTCGGGAACTTCACCTTTATCTCCATACATCACTTCTGATTCCATGAAGATCACAGGGTCATTATCACGAATGGCGGTTTTCAATAGTCCTTTTGCATCGGCAGGATTGGAAGGCACGACAACTTTTAGTCCCGGGCAGTTGGCATACCAATTCTCAAATGCCTGTGAATGTTGCGCGCCTAATTGTCCGGCGCTGGCCGTTGGTCCGCGGAAAACCATTGGAATATTAAATTGACCGCCCGACATTTCAAGCATTTTCGCTGCCGAATTAATGATCTGGTCGATAGCGACAAGTGAAAAGTTGAAGGTCATGAATTCCACTATCGGGCGCAATCCGTTCATCGCTGCACCGACTGCAATGCCGGTAAAGCCAAGCTCGGCAATTGGTGTATCAATAACACGTTTCGGGCCGAATTCCGCGAGCATTCCCTGGCTGACTTTATAAGCGCCGTTATATTCTGCCACTTCTTCGCCGATGAGAAAAACTTTTTCATCACGACGCAATTCTTCACTCAGGGCTTCGCGCAGGGCTTCACGGAATTGGATGGTTCTCATAGAATAATTTATTGGAGAGCAAATGTAGTAAAAGGGGCGTGATTACCAATTACCGGATTACCGATTACCAATGAAAAATCGTTGTGGTTGCTGATTATTCCACAATTATCTTTCCACGTGCGGTGATTTTATTTTCGGAAACGACCTGGTAAATATAAATTCCGGTGGCAAGATCATCGCGGCTTATTTCTGTTTTTGATTATGTCGGACGACACTTTTTTTGGTGGCGTAATGACACATCCGTTCGGACTGATCGGCTATACAGCAAAGGTTACCTTCATATCACCTCCGCAACAGTAAGGTTGAGCGCGTATGATTCTTTAAAGATCATCTGTATGTTTATGCGGGATAATTTCAGAAGAAATCGCACTTGTCATTTATCCGAACCCGCTTGTAACAATCTTGCGGAATGAAAATCCTTTTGCTTTTAAAGCGCTGCGCAATTTCGGAAGTGAACCTGGACCCATGCCGTGCAATTCTAAAAGTTCAGCTTCAATGAATTTTGAAAGTTGCAAAAGCGTTTTGATGCCTTCACGTTCGAGTGCGCGGCGTGCTGGAGCGGGAATTTCCGATATAAATCCTTCTTTCGGCTTTTTCGCTTTTTCGCAAATCGGGCAGGTAGGGCAATCGGACTCTTGTAATACTTATGGCCCTTCGGACAGATGCGTAAATTCTTTTTGCTTCAGGCGTCCTGCTTTAATCCGGCAGCGTTTTCAAATTGCATGGCATCGTCTTCGTTCTCAAAGACAAGGATCATTTCATCGTTAATTACGTAATCGAGGCCATTTTCATTATCGTAAATATCGGCGGCATACAGTGTGATTTTTGTCCGTTCGAATTTGAATTGAAGCCGGAACGGGTAACCGTCGTGACTGTCTTTGAATGTTATGCCTTTGACTTTTGCATTGACGGGGACGAATGAAGTGGCATCGATGTCGGTAGCTTCTGCAGGACTTAGCCAGAGTGTTTCAATTCCATTATTTGCCATGAAAGTGTGGAGCTTGAAGTTTCCATTGTCGGTATAAATGGTAACAGCGTGACAATACCGGAATGTAAATGAAATGGCAGCTTTGTCGAAGGTTGGATTTTCGTCGGTTTCAAAAACGAAACGGTCGACCACTGCGTCTTTCATTTTATCAAGAAACTCCTGGTGATTATTCCTGTATGTTAATTGTTCAATGATCATTTTTTAATCAATTAATAATATTCTATTTCTCTGCCCGGCTAAGGGAAACAAGTGCTTTTGCTTTTTATTTTATTGCTGTTGAATGAATGCGAATTTACAGAAAACCTTTCTTTTATTCGCTTTTTTTTGCGTGAGGGATAGTAGAGGAAAGCCCGGATCCCCACAATTTCTGTGGGGAGAGGACTTGCAGCGGATAGCCCGGTTTCCTGCGGCGCTTGCCAGCCTTCGATACAACATCGTGCGTCGGCCACTCAGTCTGACAGGCGCCGCAGGAAACACGCCATATTACCCCAAATTCTCAAATCTTCCAATCCAATCCAATCGGAAATCGGCAATCGACAATAGGAAATTCCTATATTTGCACTCCCAAAAACAAAATTCACACCACACTATGAACAAGATAAAAGTTGCGAACCCTGTAGTTGAGCTCGACGGCGATGAAATGACCCGCGTGATCTGGAAATTTATTAAAGAAAAATTAATCCTTCCTTATCTCGAGATCGATATTAAATATTACGATCTTGGAATGGAGCACCGTGATGCTACGAACGACCAGGTGACGATCGACTCTGCGGAAGCAATTAAAAAATACCAGGTTGGAATTAAATGCGCGACGATTACTCCTGATGAAGCGCGTGTGAAAGAATTCGGACTGAAACAAATGTGGAAATCGCCGAACGGAACGATCCGTAATATTCTTGACGGAACTGTTTTCCGTGAGCCGATCGTTTGTAAAAATGTTCCGCGTTTAGTGCCGAACTGGACTGCGCCGATCATTGTTGGCCGTCACGCTTTCGGAGATCAATACCGCGCGACTGATACGGTGATCAAAGGAAAAGGAAAGTTGACAATGACATTTGCTCCTGAAGGCGGTGGAGAAGCGCAGACATGGGAAGTGTATAATTTCAAAGGTGATGGTGTTGCAATGGCGATGTATAATCTTGATGATTCCATTCGCGGATTTGCACATGCTTGTTTTAATGTGGCGCTGAACAAAAAATGGCCGCTTTATCTTTCTACAAAAAATACGATCCTTAAAAAATACGATGGCCGCTTCAAAGATATTTTTGAAGAAATTTACCAGGCGGATTACGTAGCGAAATATAAAGAAGCAGGAATTGTGTACGAGCATCGTTTGATCGATGACATGGTTGCATCTGCTTTGAAATGGCACGGCGAATTTGTGTGGGCCTGCAAAAATTACGATGGCGATGTACAGTCGGATTCTGTTGCACAGGGTTTCGGTTCATTGGGAATGATGACTTCTGTGCTTGTAACTCCTGATGGAAAAATCATGGAAGCAGAAGCGGCTCACGGAACAGTAACACGTCATTTCCGCGATCACCAGAACGGAAAACCAACTTCTACAAATCCTGTTGCATCTATTTTTGCATGGACACGTGGATTGGAATTCCGTGGCAAGCTGGATGGCAACCAGGAATTAATTCGTTTTTCAAAGGCGTTGGAAGAAGTTTGTGTGGAAACGATTGAAAGCGGAAAAATGACAAAAGATCTGGCAGTTTGTATTCACGGTAACAATGTGAAATTGGGTGAGCATTATCTGAACACTGAAGATTTTTTGGATGCGTTGGATAGTAATTTGAAGAAGAAATTGGCGTAATAATTACAGATTACTGATTACAGGATTACAAGAAAGCCTCTCAGAAATGAGGGGTTTTTTTGTGGAGATAAAAAATACACTAACTTTCTTCAAAATTAATAACCCTATGAAAAACTATTTCACATTAGTATTGCTTTTGATCTTTTGTTCTGCGAATGCTCAGGTAAGCGAAAAAGACATGAAAAAGCATTTGGAGAAAGTTGCAAAATCGAAAGCGGAGGGAAGTGTTGTGCGAAGTCTTGACACAATTTTCAATGCTGGCATTCCGTATGCTATTCTTAAGGATAAAAAGGTGATGCTTGCTTCAGACTACACACTTTTTTCTTTGAATGGGAAAGAGCTTGTAGATATGCCTTATCAATGCATTGATGATGCCAACAGCGCTTCAAATCAAACCTGCTATCATGCATTTTTATTTTTGCAGTCGGGAAAACGAGCAGAAATAATCATTGGATTAGGAATGAAGATTGAAAGAATAATTGTTGAATTTGATTTGGTAAAGAATAACGATATTAATCCTGCAGGAGAAAATAAATTCGTGATGCGGTATCCTCCGAAATATTCTAACAAGCCGCAGAACACAACTGTTGTCATAATTAATAATGGCGTTCCGGGTAATTATGCAACAGTAGAGCGGAATCGATCAGGCGGCGTTAACTTGTATGGAACGGAGCTGAAGCAGGATTTTAAAACCATAGGCACTGTTACAAAATCGAATTCCTCTTCGAATGGTGAAATGATTTATACTGTTTCTTATTTTCTTCCAAATGGGATAAAGATTGCGGAGGCGACCGGTAGAGGAATTAATTGTAAGGAATGGAGAGTGGTGACGATGAAGGACAATCAGTCGCATACTATTACTACTACATTTTCGCAGCAGGAAGAGCAGATCGCGAAATTTCTTTCGGATAGTTATTATTTGTAACATTTAAGCTTTACAGGCGTTATGCTTAAAAGCGTTCTGCGGATGAAGTATTGTTTCCTTTTTGTTTTCTTATGCGTCTTCATAATTTCTGGCGCGCAACGGCTTATTCCTTATCATGGAATGAATTGTTGGGGATATGCGGATATGACAGGCAGAATTGTAATTCCACCGAACAAGAAATTAGTAGTAATGCCTACGTGGCCTTATGGCAATCGATTGCGCGATAATTTTTATTTTTCAGTCTATACTTTCCAGGCCAATGCAAGTTTTTATCGCAGCAAATACTTTTTAAATCCCAACCCTTCAAAGCTTCGCCATATAATTCCGTATCGTAGTAATTTCAACCATAATATTTTTCAATAAAATAACAGCTTCCGGTTTTCTACCCGGGTTATTGTTGATATAAGAATTAAATGATTTAATTTCTTTTTGCAGATTGACGGCGCCGAAATACAGGGCTGATCCTGCAAGGCTGTGTAGGTGATCACTTTGAGTAAAATAAACTCCTCGTGAGATAAAATAGTTTATTTCCTCTTCAGCGCTCTGCAAGGTTTCTACAAATTCTTTTATCCACCCATTTAAAAGGTTGGTATTACCATTGGAAAGATCAATGGCTTTTTGAATATTAAATGTTTTTTCAGGTGTGGGTTTTTTAGCATTTGCATTTTTATCCGTTGAGAAAAGCGGAGTGTTTGGGTTTTTCATATATTCCTCAACGAGAACATTTCTTAATAACGCAGAATCAATTGGTTTGGGTACATAAGCATTCATCCCTGCTTTGAAACAATTTTTAAGCTGCTTATCTGAATCCATTGCCGTTAACGCAATTATAATGGTGTTGAGCTTATATTGATTTCTTATGATGCCTGCGGCCTCGAAGCCATCCATCCCCGGCATGTTTATATCCATTAAAATAAACCGGTATGTCTGTACTTTTATTTTTTCAATGGCAATAATCCCGCTTTCTGCAATTTCTATTTCCATTCCTAATTCTTCCAGCATTGCCGTAATAACAACCTGGTTCAATTGATTGTCCTCAACGACAAGAATTTTTTCACCTTTTAATAATTCTTCGGCGGAATTCTCAATTGTGATACTGCTTTCTGTAGTGCCCGATTTATTGGTTTTCTTTAAAGGAAGCTCAACCGTAAAAACAGTTCCTTTAGTTGGTTTGTTTTCAACTTTTATTTCCCCTTCAAGCAACTGAACGATCTGTTTGGCAATCGTCAACCCGATTCCTGTTCCTTCATAATATTTAACAGTGCTGAGCTCCTGCGAATAACTGTCGAAGAGATAAGGGAGAAATTGTTCATCAATTCCTTTCCCTGTATCAGTTACTGTGATGCAGACCAGGTCATTTTTTTTTCCGGGTTTGATAACCTTGCATGCTAAAGTTACATTTCCACTATCTGTAAATTTGATCGCATTGCTTAAAAGATTAAGAATAACCTGGTTGATCTTCGAAGAATCACTTTCGTACCAGTTTGCAATTTCATTGTCAATTTCCAGAAAAAGCGGTAGTTTTTTTTTATCTGCGACATATTGCATGGTCGTGACTGTTGATTGAAGAAGCTTATTCAGGCTAAACTTTTTCATGTTCAGCACTGCTTTTCCGGCCTGTATTTTCGATAAGTCAAGCATGTCGTTTACGAGTTTCAATAAAATAGATGCTGCTTCGCTTAACGATTTGATATGTTCCCGGCCTGTATTAAGATTTTCGAGGCCGGAGAGAATTTCGGAAATTCCGATAATGGCGTTTAAAGGTGTTTTTATTTCATGACTTGTATTGGCAAGTATAGAAGCTTTGTATTCGGAATCTTTAATTATTTTTTCGCGGCTTTTTTTCAGTTCGACGTGATTTTTGATGCGGGCAAGAAGTTCAATTCTGTCAAACGGTTTTGTCAGGTAATCGACTCCACCGGTTTCAAAACCTTTTCGGATATCACTTTTATCTGTCGATGCTGTTAAGAAAATAACCGGAATATTTTTTGTTACATCTTCTGCCTTCAGCTTTTTACAAATTTCAAACCCGTTAATGTCCGGCATTGTAATATCCAGCAAAATCAAATCCGGTAATTTATTTATCGCAATGGAGATTGCCTGCGTGGCATGCATGGCCGTCAGAACTTCATAGCCTTCTTTTTTTAAGATAGTGCCGACTAATTTCAGATTTGCAGAAAGATCATCAACAATGAGTATGACTGATTTTCCATGATTTTTTATACCAGCGAATTGTGCCATTGTCAACGGAGAATTAAAGTGTTTTTTCAGAAGAAATTTTCATATGCTTTTTAGGAGCAGGGAAAAAGCAGCAGTGGCAGTAAAGACGCAGCAACGGCAGTGCTGTTGCCGCTCTTTTCTTGTTTTTTTATTCATTGCCGCTTTTTTACTGCCGCTGCCATACGTTTATTCATATTTTTCGTAAACATTATTTAATCTTCTGCTTGTTGATTCAGCAGCTTCGGTATTCTTTTAAATGCAGTATTCATCTTCTTAATTTCAAAATCATTGGCAAGCTGCAGGATCCGTATACAATGTTCTTCCAGCTCTTTCAGGTTATGTTTTACCGCAAATAAACTAATGTCATCGGAAAGCTGTATAATATCATCGATGCTCATCATTTCATTCACCTCTTCCCACCGGGTAAATATCCCTTTTCTTAACTGATCAAGACTATCGTCGGAAGCGTTTTCTTTTTTCTTCTTTTTTGTTTTGTTTGAAATACCAGGTAAGTTCCGGCCGGGAAGATATTTTGACAACGTATAGAAGAGAAGCCTTTTAGAAACAGGTTGCTCTAAATATTCGTCACAAAGGTCAAGTAGTTCAGGATCATTCGGAGATGAAGCAGCAAGGATGATCATTGGAATTTTTTTCAACACACTTTTTTTCCGCATTTCTTTTGCTGCACTTACACCTTCCATTAAAAACAATTTCATATCCATGAGCAGCAGATCCGGTGTTTCGTCCCCGGCTTTGTCCACTGCTTCGTTCCTGTTTTCCGCTTCAATAATTAGTAAGCCTAACGGTTCCAGAAAATTTTTCAGGATGTCCCGGTTGTATTCCATCGCTTCCGCAAGAAGTATTTTTTGTCCTTTGAAAACCCGGCCAGGATTGTATTCCGATTTATCTAAAATGCTGTCAATAGTTGCAATTTCCAATTCTTTAAGAATAATTCTGAAAACAGAACCTGTTCCGGGTTCGCTCTCCACATCCACTTTTCCTCCCATAGCATCTGCCAGCCGTTTGGTAATAGCAAGCCCTAATCCTGTTCCTCCGTATTTTCGTGTGCTGAGACCATCCTGTTGCCGGAATGCTTCAAAAATAATGCTCTGCTGATCTTTCGGGATTCCGATGCCTGTATCGGATACTTCAAATACAATTCCTACTTTGCCCTCAATTGCGTAAGCCTCAACTTTTTTGATGTGGAGTATTACTTTTCCTTTATGCGTAAACTTAAATGCATTACCGACCAGGTTGAAAAGCATTTGCCTTACGCGGATTTTATCTATCCATACTGCATCGGGCACATCGTTGTCCACTACAATTTCAAATCCTAATTCTTTTTCTTTTCGTATTGCTTCAAACACTCTTAGAAATTCATTCGCCAACTGAGAAAGATTTACCTGCACATTCCTCATCTCCATTTTCCCGGCTTCAATCTTCGAGAGGTCAAGAATGTCGTTTATAAGCGAGAGAAGTGTTTCCCCACCGGTAAGAATACCTTCTACATATTGGTCAGCGCTCAGGGGATGCCTTTTTAATAATTCTGCGAACCCGAGAATCGCATTCAACGGTGTCCGTATTTCATGACTCATATTTGCAAGGAATTCCGACTTTGCCTGGTTGGCGTTCACCGCTTCGTCTTTTGCCTTGATTATATCTTTTTCAAGATTTACTTTCAATATGCTGTCGGAAATAACATTGGCCAACACTTTACATGATACAATCTCTTCATTCGTCCATATATGAGAATTCCTGGAGGGGTATAAATACAAGAATCCAGAAATCTCACCTTCTTCATTAATAAAAGGGAATATCAGTATCGATTTATCATTCGTATCATCTGAGTTTTTTTCAGGTAAGCCAATGTTTTCTGAAGGAGCATCTTTTTCATGATATAAATAATGGCCGTTGCTTCTTACATTCCTGTATATTTCTGTGCTTAATCGGAGAGAAGAATGAATATATTTTTCTCTGTTACCGGAAAGGTTAGGGGCAAGCCATTCATGTGTGCACAAAATTGTTTTAAGGTTATCTGAAATTGAAAATATCCGGGTAGCAACTAAAGGATAAAATATACCAATCTCGGCAAGCGCCAATTGTATTTTCCGTTCATGGTTGCCCGGCACTACGCTTATTAATTCCGAAGAGATCTGGCTGATCAGCTTTTGTTGTTTGGCCTGGTTTCTCAAGGCGTTTTCGGCCTGTTTAAGCAACGTAATATCCTGGATGGTTCCGCGCATCACTATAGGATTTCCTTTGTTATTTTTTAAAACAATCCCTTTTTCTTTGATGTAGCGGATCTCCCCATCATCGCGAATGTACCGGAGTGTAAATTCAAATGCATTGTCAGGAGTATTATGCGATGTGTGCAGCAAACGGAAAGCACGATCTTCAGGATGGAGTTGCTTGAGGTAATTTTTGAAAGAGGCTTTAACCGAAAACGGGTCTAACTTAAAAATAGTGTAGAGCTCTGTTGACCAGTATTCATTTTTATTTTCAATGTCAACTTCAAAATTGCCGATCTGTGCGATCCGTTGTGCCTCTTCCAGAAGTTCCTGCTTTTTCGTTACTTCATTTTCAAGCTGTTTCCTGGTTGTAATATCAATACAAACTCCGGATTTTTTTACGACCACTCCATTTTCATCTTTAATCGCTACAGACTTTTCCTGCAGCCATTTTTGGATGCCATTGATCGTCACCCTGTATTCGATCTCGTACGATTCTCCGTTTTCTATTTTCTGATTCGCATCGAAAGCCAATTGCCTGTCTTCTTCGAGTATATAAGTTCTGTTATAGCTTTTTCCCGAATAAAAAAAATCAGGATCAGCTCCGAGCACTTCTTTGCAGTTGGGACTTATGTAAATGTATTTTTGGTTTACGATGTCGTACAGGTAAAAAACATCTTTTATTGTTTCAGTAATCTGCCTGAAATTGTTTTCACTGGTCTCTAATTGTTTTTCAGCCCGTTTGCGTTCAGAAATATCGCTGAGAAAACCGATTTTTTTTGCCGGGTTGCCGTCTATGTCTTTTAACAACCATGTTTTTTCAAAAATATGGATCTCCGTTTTATCTTTCCGGATTATTTTGCGTTCTGCCCCGGCATATCCTTTTTCATTCAGTTGTTTGTTCCGGTCGCTTATTGATTCGATATCCCCGGCAGGAATCAGTTTTTTTGACCAGTCAGACGGGTTGCTTAATTCGTCCATGCTGTAGCCGAAAAGTTTTTCTGCGGCAGTGCTCAGGTAAATAAAAGTATTGGTCTTCAAATCAACACACCATAATACATCGTCAACCGTGCTTACAATATCGTGCAATTGTTCTTTTGCTTCCTGCAGTTGTATTTCCCGCTCTTTGTTATCAGTAATGTCACTGGCGATCACATAAATTTTCGGCTTTAAAAGACTTTTGTCGGAAGGAATGAACATGACCGAATACCATTTACTTTCATTGTCATTCACCAACGCATTGATCTCTTTATAGACAAATTCTCCCGCAGCAGCAGTATCGAAACATTTTTTGCAAAGCTCCCTGTGATCGGGAAAAATATACTTCAGAACCGATTCGCCGATGATCGTGTCAATACCATAACCGGGCAATCCTTTATTGATATATTCTATTTTATATTCATGATCAATAATCAATAACAAATCAGGGTTCTTATCCGAGAAGGTTTTTAATTTAAGTTGTTCCTCGCTTAGTTTTTTTTCGTTTTCAGCGCGAAAAAGCAACGCGCCGAGATGCCGGGAAAAAGTTTCGATAATTTGGGGATGTGCGATTTTATTGCCTTTCCCCATTACCATTATCAATGTTCCGATCGCTTTGTCTTTTCTGAAAATGCCTATGCTGTATACATCACCGGTTGCAAATTGTTTCTTTAGCAGCTTTCTTGTTTTCACTGCAATAGTTGAACTTACCTCGTCAATTCCGCCATGGTTGATCAGCTTTGCTGCGTCCGCCTGTGCTGAATCAGCTTCGGCGGACAAGCCCCACGGAGCTGATTCAGCGCTGGCGGACCATTCTTTCCCAATGATCCCGAACCCCAGAATTGCACCGGCTTTTTCTATGTTTTGATTTGATCCGGAAACTGCAATTGTTTTAGTGATCTTCTCTGTTTCGTTTAAGAGATTGATAAACGAATAAGAAGCATCGGACAATAGGAGAAGGTCATCGCAAATACATTGAAGATTTATTTCATCAACAGAAATATCAATGTACTTTAAAGTTAAGCCGGAGAGGATTCTGTTCTTTTCCGCTATGTTGGAAGCATGATCCATCACTATTCTTTTTAGAATAAATGAATAAAAGGGGAGGTGTTTTTTATTTTAAGCGAAACGAAGTGAAGTTTCCTTTCAGAGAAGAACATGAAAATTCCGATAAAATATTATTCAATCAGCTTATAGTTTACCGCATACATCACTAACTCGGCGGTATTTCTTACATGTGTTTTTTGCATGATATTATAGCGGTGCGCATCTACCGTTCGGGTACTGATGAAAAGAGTGGTTGCAATTTCTTTATTGCTCAGACCTTTTGCAATGAGCCTGACTATCTGGATCTCCCTTTTGGAAAGTACTGGCTCGGATTGAGGAGCGAGCATATTCTGCTTTCCTCTTGCGCGAACAAAACTATTGATAAGTATTTGTGAAACATTTTTTCCGCAATAGGTTTCTCCGGCGGCAATTTTATCGATCGCAAGCACAATTTCTTCTCTTTCGGAATCTTTCAAAAGGTAACCGGTTGCACCTGCCTCAAGCGCTTTGCTGATATATTCCTCGCTGTCATGCATAGAAAGTATCATGACTTTTATAAGCGGGAAATGCTGAATGATTTTTTTTGTGAGATTGATACCTGTCAAGCCGGGCATTGAAATATCGACAATGGCTATATCAGGCTGCAAGTCCTGTATTTTTTCAAAAGCTTCGCCGCCGTCAGAAGCTTCGCCGACCACCTCGAATCTTTCATGATCAACAATTATTGATTTGATTCCACTCCTGACGAGACTATGGTCATCTGCAATAAATATTTTTATCATGGCATAAGGGGTTTGGTTACGACCTCAAGTGTGGATGTACATCCTTTTCCCGGTGCCGTCTCAAGGTAATACTTTCCACCAATAATACACGTTCTTTCGTGCGCATTATTCAGCCCATTTCCTTTCCCACGCAATTTTGCCGGGAGCTGCTCATTAAAGACAAAACCTACGCCGTCGTCGATAATGGTCATTTGCAAGAGGTTATTCTTGAAATAAAGAATAACGTCTACCGACTGCGCCTGGGAATGTTTCCGAATATTACTGATCGTTTCTTTGCAAATACGGTAAAATGCAATTTCAATTGACAATAGAAATCTCACGCTGCCAATATTGGAATTAAAGCTCAAGCGCTTACCTGTCAGGGTTTCGAGCAACTGCCTGATCACGGAAGACAATCCAAAATCATAAAGACCGATTGGAACGAGGTCATTCGAAATTCGCCTGACTTCAGCAATTGTTTGTCGTAGAATTCTGCTGATATCACTAAAGCTCTCTTCGGTTTCAGAAGATATGAATCGGTTATTTTTTTCGAACGTATCAAGCTTCATTTTAAGCGCGGTGAGCTGTTGCCCGATGCCCTCATGCATATCACTGGCTAACCTTTTTCTTTCTTCTTCTTGTCCCCTGAGCAATAAAGAAGTTCTTATTTTATGCTCGTTCTTTTTTAACATACGCTGAAGCCTCAACACACCATTATGCTGTCTTTCATATTGTTTCTGTTCGGTAATATCCAGGGCGGTTCCTAATATTTGTTGCGTATCATTTTTTTCATCCGGTTTGAGCCTGGCGCCCCTATACTGTATAATACGATAGCCACCTGATTTATGCAATATTTTTATTGTAGCGTGATTGATTTTATAGGCATCAGATTTTCTTTGTCCAACAAGAAGCATTAATATATTCCGGTGATCAGGATGCACAAGCTGACTAAATTCGGCAATTCCCATATTCATAAACTCTTCTTGCTCATAGCCCAGCGTGTGGAATATTTTATTGTTTACGAATGTGAATTTCCGGGCCGTCATATCAAATACAAAAACAATCAGTGGAACACTAGCGCTTATTGCGTCAATAAACTGCTGATGTTCTGAAATCCCCCCCCCTTCATTTACTTTCTTCATATAGTTGTGTGAATATGTATTCATTTGCCTGGCCGGTTATACGTATGCGTGTGAGCACTCATGTACGTAATATGAATTCCAATATTTTTTTAAAGTAAGATTTTTTCAAACTCAGGTACAATACGTAAAATCGCTAATTCTTACATGAGCAAGTTTTTACTGTAATAAGTAGAATTACCGATTTTATACTGAA
>JALYQL010000033.1 GCA_030855855.1 Bacteroidota bacterium
GTTCGGCAGGACGTGCGATAAGTTTTCTTCCTGTGAATGCGCGTGCCAGCTTGACTGCGGCTGTGGTTACTACCGAACCGTTCTTCGCATACTTTATCATGTCGTGGCCTGGCACAAGCGAAAGAAATTTTTCCGCCATCTCGCGTTCGATCACAGAAGGACGTGAAAAATTATTTCCTTTCTGCAGCTCTTCAGTTACACGTGCAATGACCGGCTCATAAGCATGACCGAGACTTACAGAAGCAAGACCAAGCAGGCAGTCGATAAATTCATTTCCATCCACATCCCAGACATGACTTCCTTTTCCTTTTACAATTGCAGCAGGAGAATGGAGCGGAAACTGATCGTCACCTTTTGAATAGGTATGCGCTCCACCCGGGATCAGGTCGTGAATAGCTGCACGGTATTCATCTGACTTGCTGAAGCCGGTGATGTATTTTCTTTCCATTATTTAATTTCCTTATCGTTTTGCAATGATTTTGCATAACCCGAATTGATGACGCTTTCTTTATTAGCCGAAATTAAAGCCGGTTTTTTTAATAGCAATTCAACAACGGAATGGATCGTAAAATCTGTCTCCGGAGAAAATGCTTTAAAAATATTATCAACTGATTCATGATCTTCAGGAGTATCTACCGAAAGCTTGAACTTATAATCAGGATTATACTTTTTATAGCCGCATAGAAAAATGCCGGAGTCTTTTATATAAGGAGTGACATGCTCGCGCTGTGAAAGCAGCCTGGCTTCTTCATGTGCTTTCTTTAATGCGGAAAAACGAAAGACTTCTGTATCGCAGCCATCTTCATAATGCGGGCCGAATGAATTTGAAAAATAATCGAGCGAATGTTTTTCAAATTCCGCGAGCGCAAACTTCACAACATCTTTGTGATGCAGCGGACAGTCAGCAGTTATTCTTACAATAATATCTTCCTCGCCAGCACCGGATTTCACTGCTGCTTTAAAATAGCGATCGAGCACATCGGATTCATTTCCCCTGAAAACGCCGATGTCATTCTTTTTACAAAACTCTTCGATTGCGTCATCAGCAGACTGATCTGAAGTCAGAACTGTTACTTCACCTCTTGCTGTAAAGCTGCCCAATCTTTCAATAAGATGTTCGAGCTGTGGCTTTCCGGCAAGCGGCATTAATACTTTACCCGGCAGCCGTGAGGAGCCCATTCTTGCCTGTATAAAAATACGTGGTCTCATTTTTTTCTGTCTCTTGCAAATAATCCCAGCACAATCTTATCGATATATTTCCCATCAGATAAAATGTGCTCTTTTAATTGTCCTTCTATTTGAAAACCTGCTTTTTTACACATCGAAAGCGAAGCAACATTATCCGCATTCGCCATCTCCCATATTTTACGGATTCCAAGTGTGTTGAAAGCAAAATTTATTGCTGTATTATAAGTATCCTGCCCGTATCCTTTCCCCCAATAATTTTTGTCACCGATCATCATCCCAAGATTACACGTTCCATTCTTCTTGCTGATGTTATGGACTTTAGCTGTGCCGATTGTTTTGCCTGTTGCTTTATCCAGCACCATGAACATATACGTGTTTTCATTTGCAATTACATCATGAATATATTGTTCCAGCATTTCATGTGTATAAGGACGAGGAACAGTTTCCAAACCTCTTGTTACATCGTCATCATTCAGCCATGCTAAATATTCAGCAGTGATGTCGCTCAATAAAAGTCTTCGTAAAATAACTTTATCTCCTTCGATCGTCATTTTATTCTTCGTTATGTTTTTCATCCAGCTTCAACCGGTACTTCTCCATCTCTTCCGTATTATTTGTGAGATTATTTTCGTGCCGTCGGTAGCGGTATAAAGGCAGAATAATATTATAAATATTGAACTTTTTCAGAAAGCGGATCCGCATGTCTTCATCTTCACGTGCCCGAAAAGAGGTATCGTACAATCCGACATCGAACAACCTGTCTTTACGGAACATGATTCCACATGCGATTGGTTTTTCCTGTGCAGAAACCCATTCGGTGTGATCACCAAAATCATTAACGAGATAATAATCAACTGCAACAGCATCGAGGCGGTTATTTTCAGTGAGGAAAACGGATTGAACTTTCAGCATATCACCCTGGATATAGTCGTCCGCGTCGATAAAAAGCACATACATGCCAAGCGCTTTACGTATTCCGAAATTGCGCGCTTCAGCTAATCCTACATTTTCTTCTAACCTGAAAATACGGCATTCGTCCTTGTAATTTTCCAGCACTTGAGGAGTTTCGTCTTTGCTGGCGTCATCAATCACAATAATTTCATAATGCGCACGCCCCATAGATTGATTAAGCAAGCTGCGGATAGCCCGTTCAACATAGCGGGCATAATTATGCGAAGTAATTATGACGGAAATTAACATAGGCGGTTAGTTACAAATATACATCAATGCTGTTTAACTAAATCTGCTGCGAATTCCTGGTAATTTTTCTGTGCGTTGAAATGCAACGAATAAAAATTACGGGCAGAACTCCTTACCTGCTGCTGTCGCACGTGGTCACCTGCAAAATCATCTATAATACCAGCAATCGATTCATTAGTTGAATCAAAAGCTAAAGTAAAACCGGTTTGTTCGTTTGCCACTTCCGGATTACCATAAACATCAGTTGCCATTACAGGAATTCCAAAACTGATAGCTTCCATAAGAGAAACAGGAATTCCTTCGGCTTCACTAAGGTTAACAAACAGGTTTACCGTTTCCATGCGGTAGAATTCTTTGATCTTTTCGTTTGCAGTATATCCCCGCAGCTCAGCGGTACAGTGTGATGGAAAATGGCGGATAGCTTCTTCAGTTTTTTCTTTTCCAGGACCATCACCAAAATGAATCCAGCGTGCCGGTGTTTTCATTTTTGAAATTGCACCGGCAATACTCGTAACGCGTTTGTTGTCTGAAAAATTAGAACAAGAAACGATTGTGAATTTTAAATCGGCATGAAAAGGATTTATTCCGAGGTCAGCAACACCAAGCCGGCTGAAAGAGAATTTTCCTGACATTCCTGCAAATCGTTTTTTCAGATAGTCGGCGCCATGCTTTGAGATCGAAAAAATGTGCGTTGCTTTCCTGATAATAAAATGATAAAAAGGAAGAATTTTGACATACCGCGTCAGCACCCAATCCCATTCGTACAGGTCAATTGAATGCCCGCGACAAACAAACCCATCGATATCGCCGCGACGTTTCATCAAACCGAGCATTATGGAGGAGTTATGAATCCAGTATGCATAAAACGAAGGTTGAAATCCTGCGTAACGCTCTCTGAGAAAATTACCAAGAACAGTTGCGAGATGGGATTGATGAAGCAAAACGCTGGCATATCTTTTTTTTTCTTTCCAGAACCAGCTTTTACTACGGCAACGCAACCATTCACCAATAAAAACTGAAATTATTTCTCCCCATGCTTTTCGTACAGGTGATTTTGAACCTTCTTCATTCAGGAGCAATATTTCGCAATTAGAAAGTATGGGCCGTTGCACTAACGAGGAAGAATCAAAAATTTCGGCGGGAACAAAAACAACTTTATCAAAAGCGGAAGACAAATATGGCAATTCATCAACAAGATATTGTTCGGCTGAACCAAATGGAAAATGCTTTGTGAAAACGAAAAGAATGGTTTTCATAGCACCAGCGCTATCACCCATTTGCCGGAACGGGAATTAACAGAT
>JALYQL010000041.1 GCA_030855855.1 Bacteroidota bacterium
GTAAGGATCGCCATAAGGAGAACCTCCAAAACCATTTGTAGGGCTTGCACTTGCGCTTTGTCCTGCAAATGCATATCCCGCACCGCCGCCGCCTGACCAGCTTAAACCTTGTCCGCCATAACCGATACCCGCCCCATTCGATCCAGGTATTGGCCCTGAGCCTGAAGCAAAAGAACCATTTCCTCCGTTTGCTCCTCCGGCAACACCAATGCCCGCGATACCTCCACTTGTGTAGGTAACGCCATTTGCGCCATTAGTCCCGCTCAGGTTAATTGTTCCATCGATCTGCGCATTTCCTGTGCACATAATTATCAGTGGCTGGTTTCCTGTTACAGTTACAGTCACCCCCGGATTGATGGTGAACGATGTGTAATTGTACGTGCCCGAAACCAGCGTTGTGTTGGATGAAGCGGTGTAAGCTCCGTTCGTTCCATTGCCACAATTGATTGGACACTGCGCATTTAATCCTGCAAAAGCCACAGAGGCTGCTGCAAAAAGAATAATTCTTTTTGTGTAATTTCTTTTCATGTGTTGGGTTTTTAGAATTTGCCGATTCTATTCGTTGGAAAAGATACTAAAATAATTCTGAAACAATTACGCTTATCGGGCAAGGCCGGCAGCTTTTTCAAAATCAATTTCAAACTGTGCAGGAAACTGGCGGAAACTTTTTCGGTGATGATCGGTCACACCATATTCCATAATCGCGGTGCGGTGTTTTTGTGTGCC
This sequence comes from Bacteroidota bacterium, assembly GCA_030855855.1. Lineage (GTDB taxonomy): Bacteria > Bacteroidota > Bacteroidia > Palsa-965 > Palsa-965. Next base: position 727 of record JALYQL010000041.1, read on the forward strand.
GTAACCTTTATTGGTGATCCAGTGATAATGTGGAAACTGATCGTGCAACGCATCCATATAATCGTCGCGGTATGTTTTTGCAAGAATGGACGCTGCGGCAATGCTTTTATATTTGGCGTCGCCTTCGATGATGCAGGTGTGCGGAATTCCGTCGTATGGTTTGAAGCGGTTTCCGTCAATAATCAAATGTTCGGGCGTAGTTTTTAGCTGCAGAATAGCACGATGCATGGCCGCGAAAGATGCCCAGAGAATATTTATCTCGTCAATCTCTTCCACGTTGAGGCTTCCGACGCCCCAGGCAATTGCCTCCGCTTCAATCACCGGGCGCAGCTCACGTCGTTGTTTATCGGTCAGCTGTTTGGAATCGTTTAACAGCGGGTGATTAAATTTTTTCGGGAGAATAACTGCTGCTGCAAAAACCGGTCCCGCAAGACAACCTCTGCCCGCTTCATCACAGCCGGCTTCGATCAGGTTTTTATTCAGGAATTTTTTCAGCACCAGGAAGAATTTTGGATACAGCAATTTTACGGTTATCCCGCGGCAAGGGAAAATAATCTTTTCAACAAGGTACGAAAAACGAAACGGTACGAAAAACGAAATTAAAGCGAAAAAGTGCGAAAGACGAAATGGGACGAAAAACGGGGGGTACGAAAAACGAAATGAGGGCGAAAAAGTACGAAAAACGGGTGCGAAAAACGAAATGAGGGCGAAAAAGTACGAAAGGCGAATAAAAAAACGAAAGCGTGTCACACGGATTTAGTAAACTTTCGTTTTTCGTACTTTTTCGTATTTAATTTCGTTTTTCGTACTCAATCACTTTCATCATACTCTCCCACAAAGCATCCGCGGTTTTATCCCATGAAAATTTTTCGCGTTGGATTCTTGCTTTGGAAATTAATTTTTCGCGCAATGATTCGTCTTTGTCGATGAGGACCAGTGCTGAACAAATGCTTTCTTCCGAAAACGGATCGACATATAACGCGGCTTCACCTGCCACTTCCGGCATTGCTGTAATTTCGGAAGTGATCACGGGAACATCGCATGACATGGCTTCGACGATCGGAATTCCGAATCCTTCGAAATATGGAACGTAAGTAAGCGCGCGGGCAGATGCGGTGAGACGATGCAATTCTTCTTCGGATAACCGACCTGTAAAAATGATCTCGCTTTTGTCCTGGAATTCAGCAACCGTCATTCGCAGTCCGTCATACTTCCAGTAATTTCCACCGGCGAGAACTAGTTTGGTGGAAGAGCCTGTTTGTTTTTTAAATGCACGGAATGCGCGGATCAATCGTTCCAGATTTTTTCTCGGATGCAGCGCGCCGATGTATAAAAAGAACGGTTCGCCCGCGGTAAATTTTTCGCGCATGAGCTTTTGCTGCTCTTCATCTATCGGAAGAAATCCGGAGGCTGCGCCATTGTAAACGACATCTATCTTCTCTTTCGGAATATGATAATGTTCAGCAATATCATTTTTTGAAAATTCAGAAACAGTTGCGATGCGTGCGGCTTGTTTTGCAAAAAGCGGAAATTTTTTCCTGTACCATCTTGCATAACGCGCGGGCATATCTTTCGGGTAATGCTCAAAATTGAGATCGTGAATGACCGGCAGACAAGGTGTTTTTATATTGAGCGGAAGATAACCGTCAATAGAAAGAAAAAGATCGGGCTTAAGATCGCGCAGCACTCCTTTGACAGAAATATTAAACCAGATATTCCAGAGCCAGGGCCTTCTTGCGGGTGGCAATAATTTTACCGGTGTAATATTTTCGGAAAAAATAAAATCCTCGTGCACATTCCTGTCAAACAAAAAAACAAAATGCGCTTCGGGATGATTCCGCGTGATGCGAATAAGCGATTCATACCCAAACCGTCCGATCCCGTCGAGCTTGTCATGAATCAATAAGCGAGTATTTACAACTATTACCACTGCGTGAAGGTAAAGGTTTGCCACCAAGACGCGAAGACACAAAGAAAACCGTTTACGAAAGGGTGATTTTTTTCATTGGTAATTGGTAATCTGGCACCGAAGGCGTCCCCTTGGGATAATTGGTAATCATTTTCCTCCCATCTTTTCCTTAATTTCGCGCTCTCTCATGCAGAAAAAATTCATTGTCAACTTACTGATCCTGCTTTGCCTGAATCTCCTGATCAAGCCTTTCTGGATATTGGGCATTGAGATACATGTTCAGAATGCGGTGGGGAACGGCGCTTTCGGGGAATATTATTCTATTGCTGCTTTTTCCTTCCTGCTGAATATTCTTCTTGATTTCGGTATTACAAATTTCAACAACAAAAATATTGCTCAGAATAATCACCTGTTAGCTAAACATTTTTCCGGACTTTTTGTTCTTAAGCTCATTCTCGCGGGGATTTATATCCTTGCCACAATTATTGTCGGATTAATTATCGGTTATGATGTAAGGCTGACTAAACTTTTGCTCATTCTTGGTTTCAACCAGTTTTTAATTTCCATGGTGCTTTACCTGCGTTCGAATTTGCAGGCATTACATCTTTTCAAAACCGACGCGATTCTTTCTGTTCTTGATCGTGTGATAATGATTGCCATTGTTTCATTAATGCTCTGGACAAATTTTTTCGGACACAGAATGGATATTATGGATTTTGTCTACGCACAAACCGTCGGCTATTTCCTAACCGCTGTAATTGCATTTTTCGCTGTGATCAGTAATACAAAAATGATCAGGCTGAAATGGGACCTGCCGTTTTCACTGATGATCCTCAAAAAAAGCTATCCTTTCGCGGTGCTTGTTTTGCTTATGACGTTTTATAACCGCATCGATTCTGTGATGCTGGAACGCTTACTTCCCAGTGGAAATGAAGTGCAAACGGAACGATTGAAAGTGCTGCGTGATCCCGCATTAAAACCAAATGAGCAGCAAAAAGAGGAACGTATTTTACTTGAAAAACAGCTTGAACATACCGGGCCCGAACAAGCAGGTATTTATGCGAAAGCATTTCGTATGCTTGAAGCTACAAACATGATCGCGTATTTATTTTCCGTTCTGCTGGTTCCCATGTTTTCCCGTATGTTAAAATATAAGGAGTCTGTTGAGCAGCTCGCGAAGCTTTCGTTTACCTTATTAATAACCATAGCAGCTGTTGTTGCAGTAGGCTGCGTGTTTTACCGGAACGAAATCATGGTCCTGCTTTATGGCAAAGAACATCTTGGATCGGTCACAACAGTCTTTCCGATTTTAATGAGTTGTTTTATCGCGATTTCTACTACGTATGTTTTCGGTTCGTTGCTTACTGCGAATGGAAATCTTCGCGAGCTGAACATTATGGCCTTTTGCGGAATGCTCATTAACGTCACGCTCAATTTACTTTTTATTGAAGTGTTTCACATGGACGCGATCGGAACGGCCATTTCAAGTCTCGCCACACAAGGACTAACGGCGATTGCACAAGTACTGATTGTGAGAAGGATTTTCAAGTTCAAGGTTAATTACCGCCTGCTGACTACCATTTTCGTATACGTTGCCGGAGTTGTTGCGCTGGCGAATGTGGCGCACACTTATTTCCTTCGTCCTGCCACGTCAACCGGCTGGGTAATTGGCTTCGTGTTGATGGCCGCAGCTTCTCTTGCATGGGCCTTTGCCATCCGCCTGATCAGCATTAAAGGTATGTTCAGGATCATGAAATACGGGTGAAAAATTTACGAATTAAGATGTACGATCTACGATTTGATATGTTCGGAATGTTAAAATATTGACTGTCAAATGATTAATTGAGATCAGAATTCATTTACCACGCTGGTTTTTTCTTACTTTTACCCTCCCTCTTTAAAGCCCTTTTGACGCAATATGGACCAGAAAAACGGTACCGGAAATTATTTTGACTCCACCAGCCTTTTTGAATTTTTCTGGCGCTGGAGAAAGCCACTGATTGTAATCGGTCTTGCCGCAGCCATCCTTTCTGCCGGTATTTCTTATCTCATTCATGAACGTTTCAAATCATCGGTGATCATGTTCCCGGTGCAATCGAACGCGATTTCGAAAGCCCTTCTTACCGATGATCAATCCGGAAAAAATGACGTGCTCCAGTTCGGAGAAGAAGCGCAGGCAGAACAATTGATCCAGATTCTTAATTCGGATGAGATCCGTACAAGGATCGCCGACAAATACCAGCTCATGCGCCATTACCGCATCGACCCGGATGACAGATTCAAGAATACACGTCTTTACGAGATGTATTATGAAAATATCAGCTTCAAGCGCACTGAATTTATGTCAGTAAAAATTGAAGTGCTCGATGAAGATCCGGATACAGCGTCAATGATTGCAAATGATATCGGCGACCTGCTGGATTCGACAAAAACAAGAATGCAGCGCGACCGTGCCAACCAGGCATTGGACATTGTATCGGCAGAATATTTCCGTAAAAGGGCAGATGTCGATCTGATGACGGATTCTATCCGGAAGATCAACGAGCTGGGCATTTATGATTATGAATCGCAATCGGAAGTAACGAGCGAACAATATGCGATCGCTCTTTCGAAAGGTGACGCAGGCGCCATCAAACGGCTCGGCGATCAGCTGAATATCATTGCCAAATACGGAAGCGCTTACATTTCATTGCGCGATAACCTGTATATCGCCCGTGAACAGCTCGGATTGCTGAAGAAAAAGTACGAAGAAGCCAAAATTGACGCGGAAGCAGTCCTTACTTACAAATTTATCGTAAATCGTGCGTTCCCTGCTGAGCGGAAATCTTACCCGGTACGTTGGCTGATCGTCGCGGTAAGCACTATTTCCTCTTTAGTTCTTGGAGTGCTGATGATTATCCTTTTCGATAATATCCGCAGGTTGCGAAAGCCGACTGAAGACAACTGACTGTCGGGAATAAGACCAAAAGTCACAGCAAAGCCGGGTATTGTAAAAAATGCGATCATCTCAATAAAAAAGACAATGCTTAACCCGGAAGAGATTCCGGAAACAAATACAGCAACGAATGAGAGCAGGGAACGGGAAGAAATTCCGGTTTCGAAAGTCACGATAGCAGCACACTCGATTATGGCGTCTATTAACAACTCGGACATTTATCACATTGCCCTTCGCAGGAAATTTCACCTGTTTGTGATTTTTATTTCCGCTGTCGTGCTTGCTTTCATTTTTTCCGGCGAAACATTTATCAAGCCGAAATTCAAGTCGAACGCCGTTGTTTACCCCGTCAATATTATTCCATATTCCATGGAATCGCCGACAGAACAATTACTTCAGCTTTTTCATTCGGCAGATGTGCGCACGATGATGGTGAACCGTTTTCATCTTGCGCAACATTATCATATTGACCCGAAAAACGCGGCAGCCAAAACACGCCTGAATAATACCTACGACGAAAATATTCTTATCCGCAAAACAGAATTCGAATCGATCAGAATTGATGTCTGCGATGAAAATGCGGACACTGCGGCGGCCATGGTGAACGGGCTTATCAATTGTGTGGATGAGAAAGCACGGATGCTTCAAAGAGAAAAGACAAAAGAAGTGGTGAAAATTTTCCGCGACCAGCTTGCCGTAAAACAAGAACAAATTGATTCGCTTGAAAGCATGAACAGCATTCTGCGGGTGCGCTATGGTCTTCTCGATTATAAATCTCAATCGAAAGAAGTAACCAAAAGTTACCTGAAGCTTTTGGGAACAAGCGCGGCACGCAACCAGGTCCGTGAAATAGATTCGCTCAAAAGGAACCTGGAAGAAAAAGGCGGTGAGCAGATTTCTATAACTGAACAGCTCGACGGACTTCGCAAGGCTTATAATGAAATTCACGGGGAATATGACAAAGCGATCAGCGATCTGACCAAAGAGCTGACGTATTCCAATGTTATCACCAAACCTTTTCCTGCCGATTCAAAATATTACCCGGTGCGTTCGCTGATCGTTGTCGTTTCAGCACTTTCAGCATTTTTGCTCGGGCTATTGATCTTTGTAATCCTTGATCGCAGATACAACCAGACAAATGCCGGCGCTGATCAAATATGACCGCAGGACCCTATGGTGGGTCTATGGCTGCAGCCTGCTTTTCCTGGCTGTAAACGCGGTATGCGTAATCAATGAGTTTTACTGGCTGAATTTATTACCGCCGGTTCTTCTTGTGATCATGCTCGCTGTGGTCGCGATGGATAAACTCATCCTTTTCTGCGTTTTTCTCACACCACTTTCCATCACGCTTGCAAACAGCGATAGTCATCTCGGGCTGAGCTTACCTGTAGAGCCGATACTCGCAGGGATTTTATTCCTGTACCTGCTCCGCATCGTTCACCAGCAAAAATTTGAAAACCGCCTGCTACGGCATCCCGTTACTATAGCCATTCTTTTAAATCTTACATGGATATTTATTACCTGCGTCACGAGTGAATTGCCATTGGTTTCTTTCAAATTTTTTATCGCGCGGCTTTGGTTTGTTATCCCGTTTTATTTTATCTGCGCTGAAATGTTCCGCGATTTCAAAAATGTGCGGCGCTTCATCTGGCTTTACAGTATTCCGCTCACGATCGTTATCGGTTACACACTTTACTGGCACTGGCAATATAACTGGAGTGAAGATGCCGCGCATTGGGTGATGTCGCCGTTCTATAATGACCATACCGCTTACGGCGCCGCGCTGGCAATGTTCTTTCCTGCTCTGATCATGTTTGTTTTTAATAAAGAGTATTCCAATAACATCCGCGTCATCGCGCTCATCCTGCTCGGCATTTTTACGATCGCGCTGATCTTTTCTTACACACGTGCCGCATGGGTGAGCCTCGCCGGAGCGCTGATCGTTTATCTTGTTTTTGTTTTCAGAATACGCTTCAGGATCATTGCGGGGCTTATTATGATCGGTGCCGTTTTTCTGTTCATGTCCTGGGGAGACATCCTGATGAAGCTGGAACAAAACCGGCAGGATACTTCCAATAACCTCGAAGAGCATCTTCAGTCTATTTCAAACATTTCAACCGACGCATCGAACCTTGAGCGACTGAACAGGTGGAATTCCGCTTTCCGGATGTTTGCTGAGCGCCCGGTTTTTGGGTGGGGACCGGGAACGTATAGTTTTGTTTACGCACCTTTCCAGCTTTCACAGGAAAAAACGATCATCAGCACCAACGCGGGAGATTTAGGAAACGCACACAGCGAATATATCGGACCGCTGAGTGAATCCGGAATTTTAGGCGCGGTGACTTTTCTGATGATCTTCGGGGCAATCGTGTGGACAGGATGGCGATTATATTACAAGCTGCCGAAAGGAGTTCATCGCGGTGTGATGGTGGCTGTTTTTCTCGGCCTGCTCACTTATTTTATTCATGGGTTAATGAATAATTTTCTTGACACAGATAAAGCGTCTATTCCGTTCTGGGGATTTGCAGCGATGCTGGTGGCGGCGGATTTGTGGTATCCAACGAAAAAGGAAAAGGAAAAAATATTGTGATTGTAGCGTCACGACGCATCGTGACGCTACAATCACAATATTTTTTTTCACAGCAACCTACAAGTCACCAACGCAATATCATCTATATAAGACATATCACCCTTGTGCTTATTCACCGCTTCGATGATCAGGTGATTTAATTCTTTCGGCGTTTTTTTCCGGTTCTCGATTGCTAATTGCTGAACGCGTTTTAATCCGAAATCTTCTTCTTTTTCGTTGGTGGTTTCAACAAGTCCGTCGGTGTAGCACATTAATAAAGCACCGTGCGCGATGTTTATAATTCCTTCGCGGACTTTTACCAGGTCGTCGAACATTCCTAAACCGGTGCAGCCGACAGTCAATATATTTGCGCCATCTTCATCTATAACCAAAGGCGGATTGTGACCGGCATTAATATAATTTAAAACGCGTGTCACCGTATTGTATTTCGCAATGAAGAGCGTAATGAATTTTTCTCCTTTTGCGTTGACAGAAATTTTAGTGTTGAGCTCACGCACCAGGTCGGCAAGGTTGGGAATGTGATGAAGAAGAATGCGGAGGTTGGCCTGGAAATTCGACATTAACAACGCCGCAGGAACTCCTTTACCAGAAACATCAGCAACACAAAACGCTACTTCATTCTCATTGATCTGGATGAAATCGTAATAATCGCCTCCCACCTGCTGGTGCGGAAGATAGATCGCATCCATATCCATATTTTCATTGGAAGGAAGCTTTTCCGGGAACAACATGCGCTGCACTTCCCATGCTAATTCCAGCTCACGATGCATGGCAGCACGACGCAGGTTTTCTTTGGCAAGCTTTTTATTTTCAATCGCTACAATGATCAGGTTGGTGAGCGTCTGCACAAACGGCAAATGTTTTACCGACGCGCTCATTCCTTCGTCTTCATTCAAATCACCGATCAGTACATACGCGAGCGGCTGATCTTTGTGATAAACCGGGATCACGATCTCAAATGATTTATGCAGCGATCCTTTTGTGGAATCGATATCGATCGTGGAAATTTCTTTAAACTGCTTGAATTCTTTTTCCACGTTGATGTGGCTTACTTCTTCGTCCACACCAATGCTCAGCAGGCATTTCCACATCATTCCGTCGTGACTGAAAAGCACAAGCTTCCCGATTCCCAATTTCTGACGGATAATATTTTCGAAAATATCGAGCAGGTTTTTTGTCGATACGTTGCTGTTAATGGCTTTCGTCACCTCCAGCAGCGCATTGAGCTTAAACTCTTTAATACGGGGTAATCGTTTGCTTTCTGCTTCAGTTTTTTCCTTTGGCGACATCACTAACGAAGATAGCTTTTTGCCTGTTTGTGTAACCCTTTTATTAGACCAAGTGTGAAAATCGTACGATAAAATAACGAGGGGGTGTACGATTTACGATGTGGGATGTACGATTTACAGGGGTGTTTTATAATTGTTAAGGAATTAATAATGTGCAAATTAATAATTGACAAATAATCCCGATAGCTATCGGGAGTGCAAAGCTGCTGGAAAAAAATTTTGTGCAAAAGACAACCTTGAACTTGTCGAAGAATACCCTGGTGGCCAACCTTTATTGTGAGAATAGAACACGCCTGCCTGCCGCAGGCAAATCAAAATAATAATTCAACAATTAATACCATTTAGATATATATAATAGTCCATCAACATCAAGCTTTTTATTTTTTATCCGTGTCAATCCGCCAAATCCATGTCATCCGTGTTCCATTTTCACAGCGCATTAAAAAATGCCGAACAGTTTCCCGATCCGGCATTTTAATTTGAATTCACTATAAATCGTACACCCTACATCGTAAATCGTACATTATTTCTCCGCTTTCACACGCTCCATATAAGAATGCGCTTTGGTATCCACTTTGATCTTATCTCCGTTGTTGATGAAAAGCGGAACGTTGATCACAGCTCCTGTTTCAAGCGTTGCAGGCTTTAAGGTGTTTGTTGCTGTGTCGCCTTTCAGACCAGGCTCGCAGTATGTTACTTCCAGCTCAACTGTTGCAGGCGCTTCTGCTGAAATCGGTTCATCACTTTCAAACCATACTTTCACATCCATACCTTCTTTGAGGTAATGAATTCCGTCGCCGATAGCTTCTTTGCTGATATAAAACTGCTCAAATGTTTCTTTATCCATCAACACGATGTTCGCGTCTTCCGGGTAAATAAACTGCAGGTTTTTATATTCCACATAAACGATCTCTACCATCTCGCCGGAGCGGAAACGGTTTTCGACCAGCTTGCCGTTGCGAAGGTTGCGCATTTTTCCCTGGTAAAAAGCACGCAGGTTGCCGGGAGTGCGGTGTTGCCATTCCACGATCTGAACCAACTCATTGTTGTATTTCAGAAAAGTTCCGATGCTTACATCTCCGGTATCAGCCATTGTAATAAAGTTTAATTGGTTGGACTTGCTTTGATTAATTCCCGGAGCACAAACTCCAAAGGATTGCGAAGATAAGAAAAACCCATCTCCGGCAGCCTGCAATAAAGGAAATATTTTACTCCATCGAAGGATTTAGTATGCTGAAAATCAGGCTTTAAGAACCGGCTTAAAGTCTTCTATTTTCAATTCGGCGGTACAGAAGAAATGCTCCTGCTTTACCTGGTTAGAGCAAACGATGATTGTACGGTTCAATCCATGCCCGCGGATGAGTTCACCGTACCATTCCATAGCCGTCGCATCGAGGTTGGAACATGGTTCGTCAAGAAGCAATAAAGGAGTGTCGCTGAGGATTGCAAGCAATAAACGAACGCGCTGTTTCATCCCGGAAGAAAAATTCTTGAGTTGTTTTGCATGCGCGTGTGCAAGCCCGGAAAGCTCCAGCACATTTTTATCTGTGAGCCCATTGCTCCACGATTTGAATTTGTGGTGAAATGAAATAGATTCTGAAAGCGTGAAATCTTCCATCAGCTCCAGGTACGGTGCTGCGTATGAAATGTATTTATAGAGCTCATCCTGCGGAATTATTTTTCCTTCGTGCGAGTAGATGAGCTTTCCTTCACTTTCCATTGTGTTGCCGGAAATAACCTGAAGTAATGTGGATTTTCCTGATCCGTTCGAGCCGGAAATAACCACAGGGCTTTCTTCTGTGAAAGAATAATTCAGTTCACGGAATATCCATTCGCGGCCAAATTTTTTCCCGGTATTTTGTAACTGGATTTTCAATGAACTAATTTTCTCTTGTAAATTCTCGAAACGAAAATAGGGATAAACAATGACGCTATTTTTTCACCGTCAGTTACTTTCATCAGGTCACCGTTAATGTGCCAGTCGTTCCAGGTGTCGTTATAATACGTGGTAATGCTGACTTCAATACTATCACGTTTTAATAGCCAGTTGTTCCAGCTTTTGGGCAACACCGTCTGAATAGTAACTGTGTCTTTTAAATCTGCTCCTGAAATTTCCCAGCGGTGCCAGGAAGTGCTCAGCCATGTTTTAAGATGGTATGTTTTTTCGCCGACTGTTATTTCCCAGCTATTATATGTATCGTTGAATTCGGTATTTACCTCACCTTTCAACGTTCCGATCTCATAGGTCCAGCGGTTCGGATCATTCTTCATGTACCCTTCAAATGTCCCTTCGTCCGTCCCGATTTTTGCTTCCCAGTTTTCAATCTTGCCGGTAAAAACAGTCCGTATTCTTCCTTGCGGCTCGGCATCATCCTGCATTTTTACATTAGCCGAAGCAAAAAATAAAATAAGCGGGAAAAGGAAAATTAACTTTTTCATTTAGCGAGGCCCTTGTTGTATATCGCTGCGACAAATGCCGGAATAAAAGCTGCTGCAGCTTTCACTCCTGCTTCTTCCTTATCAAGATTGCCTGAAATAGTCCAGTTGTCGTAACTTTTGCTGTACGTCGTACTGATGCGTATATCATTTACCAGGCCATCAATCTCCCAGGTATCATACGAGCTGCTGTAAACTGTCTTGATCTTGATGGAAGATTTCAAATCGCCACCGGTTAATTCCCAATTATCATATGAATTGGAATAAACGGTACGCAGCTTATACGATTTTCCGCCGATGGAAATATCCCAGTTATCGTAGCCGGAAGAATAAGTCGTGCGGATAGATCCCGAAACGGTGCCGATGGAGATCTGCCAGTTGTCGTAACTATTGCTGTACGTAGTGCTCAGGCTTCCGCTACCGCCCGCATCAATGCTCCAGCGATCATAGCTTTCCGAATATGTAGTGCGTACAGATCCCTGCGCAGAAATAAACAACGGGAAAAACAAAGGCAGCAAAAAGAGAAGCAAGTGCTTTTTCATGTTGAGAAAGTTTATTCGTTTGAAACAAAGATTGTGCCTTGAAAAGGAAACTGGGAAAACAAGAAATTCAGTAATTCAGTCTGTGTTTGCACAGTGCCACCCATTTTCCTATTTTCTATTTTCCTAATTTCTTATGAAATTCCCCTGATAATTCCATCTTTCGAATTGCGGATAAACTCAAGTATCTGCTCTTTTTCGGTGGACTCAGGATGTTCTTTTTCGATTACAGCGACTGCATTCGTCACATTCAATCCGCGTAAATAAAGTGTGCGGTAAATATCTTCAACACGCGCGATCGCTTCGTCTGTATATCCGCGGCGACGCATTCCCAATGTATTTACACCAACGTATGCCAATGGCTCACGCGCGGCTTTAATGAACGGCGGAACATTTTTTCTTGATCCGCATTTTGCTGCGATAAAGCTGTGCGCGCCAACGTGGATGAATTGCACAATGCCCACGTAACCTTCGAGAATTGCCCAGTCGTCGATCGTGACGTGGCCGGCGAGCATTACTGAATTTGCGAGTATAACATTGTTGCCGACCGTACAATCGTGCGCAATGTGAACGTAAGCCATGAGCAGGCAATTCTGACCCACAACAGTTTTCATTTTATCTTTTGTTCCGCGGTTGATGGTTACATATTCACGAACCGTTGTGCCATCGCCAACTTCGGCAGTAGTTATTTCACCAATGAATTTCAGATCCTGCGGAATTGCGCCGATGACTGCACCTGGAAATATTCTGCAATTCTTTCCGATGCGTGCGCCATTCATCAGAACGGCATGCGGGCCAATCCATGTGCCATCGCCGACAATTACATCCGCTTCAATAAATGCGAACGGTTCAATCGTTACATCTTTACCGATTTGCGCTTTGGGATCAATGTGAGCGAGGGGTGAAAT
>JALYQL010000058.1 GCA_030855855.1 Bacteroidota bacterium
GATAATTGCCCGTTAAGAACGTATTCATTCCACAGCTCTTCTGTATCTTTAAGATTACCGGGCTTATCATGAAATACGCGTTAATTTTATTTAGTTGCCTCTTTGCTGTAAAAATTTCAGCACAGGGGAATCTTGTGCCTAATCCCGGATTTGATCTTCATGATACTTGTCCAACCCTGCCAGGAGAAATTGAAAAACTTAGCCCATGGTATGACCCTACTAATGCTTCTTCTGATGGTTTCGATTTTTGTGGCAGTAATTATGCGCATGCACCTGGCAATACCTTGGGTTTTCAGTATCCAAATAATGGAAATGGGTACGCCGGGTTAATTCCTTTTCATGGGGGAAACCCGAATTTCAGGGAATATATTCAGATTCCCTTAGTAAAGACGTTGCCCCCACAACGTATTTTTTGCCTTAGCTTTTACGTTTCACCTGCAGATTCATTAAAGTATAGTTGTGACGGTATCGGAATGTATATTTCTAACCAACCAATTACAACTTGCCAGGGATGTTTGCTTAATTACGTCCCGCAATTAAGCTGTGCACCTTTTTCTTTTATTTCTGATACAGGCTCATGGACTTTGATTAGTGGTAGTTTCACTTCCTTTGGGGATGAAAATTTCATCACAATTGGTAATTTTCTTCCTGACAGTTTAACGCATACCATAATAACAAACAACACTTCAATAATTAATTCAGCCTTTTTTTACATTGATAATGTACAAATCCTGATGATGGCTATAGCGGATGCGGGAAGTAATGCCTTCATCTGCAAAGAAGACAGCATTCAAATCGGCGTCTTTGCTGCCGATTCCGGAGTAGCTTATTCCTGGTACCCGCCCACAGGTCTTTCCGACCCCACCTCAGCAAATCCGTGGGCAAAACCTGATTCTACTACGATTTATGTTCTTACTATTTCCGACCCGAACGGATTATATTGTTTAGGAAATTCAACTGATTCAGTCACCGTAACTGTGAACGATTGTCCGGTACCTCCCGAATATTTTGTTCCCGGCATTTTGAAAGGCGACGAACGTTTTACGATCTCAGCGCTGCCGCAAAACACATCACTAAAAATTTTTGATCTGCGGGGAAGATTGATTTATAACGCAGAAAACTATCAGAATGATTTTAGCGTAACGCATCTTGCCGCCGGAATTTATGTGTACCGTTTACGCTTTGCTGACGGAAGTTTACAGGAGGGGAAAGTTTGTGTAATTGAGTAACACCGGCCAGATTGTCGCGATCATTCCTTTAAAAAACGGCGCGGGAACTCAATCCATCTCTTATTTGTACACAGATGCAAATGGATGTGAAGCAAGCGCGAAGGATACGATCCAGGTGAATATTTGCACTGGAATTACTGTTCAGGGTGTAACAGTGTTCAGCATGCATCCGAGATATTGAACTGCGTTTCCGATAGAATCTATCAGAATATCGTTTGTATCAAACCCGTACATTTTTCCTAATTGTATTACATAAATCGCGTTTGTATCAATGAGTGAAGTCTCCTGTAAATGAAAATCAGGATCTTTATAAGTAAAGAATTTTTCGCTTTTCGGTCGGTAGTCACCGTTAGCATTTCGATAACGGACGAATCTGCAGGCGGAGAGCAGCGAACAAAATAGAATCAGAAAGCAAAACTTGGTTTTCATGTTAGTTTCTGTTACGTGAGGTTTTTTGGCTATAGAATGAACCAAAAGTATTCTTACAGGTAACATTTCAGAAACTGATTTTTACGACAAGGAAATTTTTATTTGCGTACCATTAAAAATCCTCATACAGATTGATAAATATTAAATGTTTTTATTGAAAAATAAAACTCCGCCAGAAAATTTATTGATAAACGCAAAAAAATCTTTTTGCCGGGGTCGCGATATTTAGTGTGAGGCAGTCGTTGTTCAGGTATGTTTAATTTGTCTGAGGAAGACCAATATAGTAGTTGTTTGTTCGAGCATTAGCCGTTTATTCGAGCATTAGTCGTTTGTTCGAGCGAAGACGCAAAACCATCAGTCATTTGTTTAAGCATGGTTAGTTTGTTCGAGCGAAGACGAGAACTAACTAACCACCACACATTCCTCCCCAATCAATTCCTCCCCACGAAATCTCTTCAAAATCTGCACCACTGTCAACACATCTTTCTGGCAATACGTAACAATGCGCTCCAGGTTTTTCTCTTCGTAATAAACCTTATGCACCATGCTTCCGTCGATATCATCTTTCGGAGTAGGCACACCGAATAATGCTGCAAGCAAGTTCAGCGAAGTGTGATTTTTAAAATCGCCGAACTTCCACATTTCCATCGTGTCGAGATGATTTACTTCCCAGGGTTTTTTGCCGGAAGTATTCAGCAACGCAGGAATTCTGATTCCGTGGATCATCATTCTTCTTGCGATCCACGGGAAATCAAATTCTTTTCCGTTATGCCCGCACAGGCGATGATCGGCGCGGTAAAAATGGTTGTTCAGCAATTCCGCAAAGCTGAGTAGTAATGTTTTTTCATCATGACCATAAAATGATTTGATGCGGAACTGTTCTTTTCCATCCGCAGTTTTCAGAAAGCCGACGGAAATACAAATGATCTTTCCGAACTCCGCATAAATTCCTGCGCGACCGTATAAAGATTCCGGCGTATCCTTTTCATCCTTCGAAATCACGGATGATTTTTTATCCCACAATTTTTTCCATTCCTCCGGCACATCCGCATAAGCCGGAAAAGCAGGAACAGTTTCGATGTCGAGGAAAAGGATGTTTTCTAAAATGAGAGAGTGAAACATGGGGCGATTTTAGATTTTAGATTGAAAAAATCAGAAACAAATATGATCCTAATAATACTAAATCCCAATCTAAAATCGAAAATTTCCCTATACAATCGGCAATCGGCAATCAAAAATCGGCAATCTTACCTTATCATCACTCCCATCACATTGAGCAGCGGAACCTTCGTAAAGTTCTTTTCGTTAATGGTTTCCGGAAGAAAAATATATTGCTTGTCGTAAATTTTATCGCCGATGTAAAAGCTTACCCAATATTCATTCGTCAGGCCAAACGTATTTTCCATGATCGGCTCGACGCGGGTAAATTCAAGGTCAGGAATATCTTCAAAAAAATGACGCAGCACCGAAGTCTTTTTTACCTCGCCATCCAATTCCCCGTATCCTTTGGAAGTAATAATCACATTTTTTATCGGAACAATGTGCAGGTTAATAAGAAAAACATTCCACACATTCTCCCCATCAATTTCTTCCAGCACAATCGCCATCGCGATGTCTTCCACTTCAGGGCGCTCGATGTCTTTATTCATAAGTACGAAACTACGAAACGGTGCACGAAAAACGAAATGAGGGCGAAACGGTGTGCCAAAAACCGAAAAGAGACGAAAAAGCAGAAAAACGAAATGAGGGCGAAACGGTGTGCGAAAAACGAAAAGAGACGAAAAAGCACGAAAAACGAAATGAGGCGAAACGGTGTGCGAAAAACGAAATGGGTACGGCACTTTTTCGTATTTAATTTCGCTTTTCGTACTATTTATACATCGCAAACGCGGCGTCTAAATAATAATACATATCGCGCGGTGGCTGGTTTGATTCACCCGGAAGTCGCTTGTTGCCCAAACGAACAATTATCATATTCATATCCGGCACCATGATCACGTACTGTCCTAAAATCCCACGCGCATAAAAAATGTGATGGCCTCCGTATTGTGGAATCATCCACCAGTTGAATCCATAATCAAGCGCCGGTGTGCCATCCTCATGCTTTGTTCCGCAAGGTTCGATGGATTCAAAAACATATTCCTGCGGCACGATCTGGTTTCCTTCCCATCTTCCGCTGTCGAGATATAATTTTCCAATACGCGCAAAATCCCTTGCGTTTGAATTCAGGCAGCAAAATGCTTTTTCATCACCATCTTTATGATCGAGGCTCCAGAAAGCAGGATGTTCACAGCCCATCGGCTTCCACAATTTTTCAGAAGCGTAATCAGCAAGCGTTTTTCCTGTCGCTTTGTTCAGCAAAAAACCGAGCAACTGTGTGTTTCCGCTCAGGTAGCGAAATGTTTCTCCCGGCGGATGAATGACTTCTGTATAACCGAAAGTCAGCTTGCGCAAATCGCTTCCGTAATAGGACTCGGCAGGATAGGCCAGCGGATTTACATAATCTTCATCGAAATTAAGTCCTGAGCTCATGTTTAATAAATGGCGAATGGTAACTTTCGAGCGATCACCATTTTTAAATTCAGGAATAAAATCGCTTACAGGCTGATCCACGTTTTTAATGAAACCGTCTTTGATCGCGCAGCCGGTAAGCACGCTCACAACAGTTTTCGCCATCGAGAAAGAATTTGTCATGGAATGATCGGTAAATTCGCCCCAGTATTTTTCGCAACGGATCGAATCGTCTTTGATAATGAGAAACGCCCCTGTTTCAAGCCGCATCATTGAATCGAGCAGGTTGGCGGGAATTTCTTTTTTATTGTAATCTTTCCCGAGAAGCCAGGGCTGTGGAGTTCCATTCTTTACTTCGCGGTTTTCAAAGATCGCGTACTCAAGCGGTGAGGGACCTTTTCTTCCTTTGAGATAGGTATTCCAGACTCCTTTGTAGAGGTAAGTTCTTCCTGTAAAGAGAATGAATAAATTGGCGACAACTAAAATCAGCAGCAGGAATAGTCCGAATCGTTTAAAGAATTTTTTCATAGGGGTGGCTTATGTTTATTTAAACGAGAAAAGCCATAAAGAGTTCTTTCTTTATCATAAGCGAAGACTTAAGTCCGCAATTATGACAAAGAACACTCAAACTGCGCCGCAAAATGTTTTTTAAGCTTCTCTTTCACCTCTTCCATATCCACATCATGACCTAATTCTTTCGAAATCGAAGTCACTGCTTTATCTGTAATTCCGCAAGGAACAATTTTCGAAAAATAACTGAGATCAGAATTTACATTGAGCGCCCAGCCATGCATCGTCACCCAGCGGCTGCTGCGTACGCCCATTGCGCAGATCTTACGCGCTTTCAAAGGATCGGCAGGATCAAGCCACACTCCTGTGTAGCCCGGGTAACGATCGCCTTTAAGTCCGTATTCTGCAATGGTGAGAATAATAATTTCTTCCAGCACGCGCAGGTAACGGTGAATGTCTGTAAAGAAATTATCGAGATCAAGAATCGGGTAGCCGACTAATTGTCCCGGACCGTGATAAGTAATATCTCCGCCACGGTTAATTTTATAATACGTTGCGTTGATCTCTTTCAGCTGCGAATCATTGGCAAGCAAATGCCCTTCATCACCGCTTTTGCCTAATGTAAAAACATGAGGATGTTCACAAAAGATCAGGTGACTTTGGGTAAGGATTTGCTTCTCAGTCGGCAGATCACGATTAGCAATCTTTTGGTCAGTAATGGATTTAAAATGACTTTCCTGCAGGTCCCAGCATTCCTTGTAATCGATCAGGCCAATATTATGAAATTGAACTTTATTCATGAACGAAAAAAATTACCAATTACCGGATTGCCGATTACCAATGAAAAAGAGCAGTAAAAAAATAATTACCAATTACCGATTACCAATGGAAAAAAGAGCAGGCAGTAAAAAAGTAAGCAGCAGTAACGAAATTATTTCTTGGAAAGCTCGCCTTTTAAAAAATTGATCACGTTTACTTCGACCGCGTCTACACCACGAAGTTCCGCAAGATAAACAGATGCCCAATCGCCGATATGAACAAGGTAAAGTGATTTTTCGATCTGCGATTTTCCTTTTGCAATAACTTCCGTGAAATGCGGAGTGAAGCGACTGATGATATCTTTATTGATCTTGATCCGATAAGTATTTCTTTCGTATTCATCAGGATCGCAGAAAAGCACGACAGAAATTTCTTTGTTTCCACCAGCCCAGCCGACCAGTTCATTATGGTTCATTTCCGGAATGACGTGATGCCAGCACAAGACTTTTGCATTTTCATTCAGCTGCTGACGGAAACGTATCGCGATTCCTTCGTAGCTGGTGGTGCAATAAATAACAGGTGTGCGTCCGTGGAGATTTTTTGCTATTGATTCAGCTTGCGACTTGATAAATGCCTGTTCGCTTTTCAGCAGCGCGATTGAATTTTCAATTTCAATGATTGCAGAAGAAGGCAGTAATTTATGCTTTGCGCAAATGAATATTTGTTGTACAAGTGAAAATCCCAGGCAGGCGCGTGGTGGCATTCCGCCGGGAATAATAATAAGATCAAGCTTATGTTGTTTTGCAAGTTCAGCAACTTTTCCGCCCGAAGTAATGCATACAACGTGCGCTTTTTTGCTGATCGCCTGTTCCATGCAGGCAAGCGTCTCTTCGGTATTGCCGGAATAAGAAGAAATGATCACAAGCGAATGCTGATCGACAAAAGCAGGAATAAAATAGCCTTTGGTCACCGAAACAGGTACCGGGCTCGCCTCAAATGCAAGCTCTGAAGTAATAGTCCCGCCGATTCCTGATCCGCCCAGGCCAGAGATCAGCACGTTTTTGATCGTCTGAGCAGGTTCTGACAAAACTGCCGATTTTCCTATCCGGAGAGCCTCTTCAAGCTGTCCCGGAAAACCCTCAACAAGTGTCTGCATGTCCATATTTTGCTGCGAAATTGTGGATGGTAAAGGTAACAATTATGGGAACAGGAAATTGGAAATAAAGAAATAGGGAAAACAGAAAATTGGGAAAATGGGCAACGCTTTTGGAAGGAAAGCCGCCTTTTTGACTCCCCTTTAGCCTGAATTTCCAATTTCTTTATTTCCAATTTCTCGTTTATTCAACAGATGATTGTCTCGCTTTCACTGCATCCACCGCTTTCTGCTGCACTTCGATCTCCGCTTTTTTCTTTGCGGCTTCGTCTTCGTTGGTCTTGATATCCGATTCCGCTTTTTTGATCTTTTCCTGGTAGTCCGTAATGTCGTCTTTCAAGTCTTTGTTCTTTTTAGTAAGGCTTTCCTGCTCATCATTCAGCTTATCGAGGATTTTTGCCTGCGCTTTTACTTTTTCATCGATCGCGTCCTGCGTCATTTTTTTTGCAAAGTCTTTCAGGATCTGCTCGGCTGCTTTATACGCGGCTGAATTAGTAGAAGAACTCAGCCATGTTTCTCCCAGAAGAAATCCGACAGTAAATTTAACTTCATTCTCGTTGCTGCCTTTTTCCGCGCGTGCGTACACATCGCAGGTATTGTCGCTGATGGTTTTGATCAGCGCATTGTCGGCGAAAATTTCATCTTTGCCGCTGACTTTCGCGTCGTAGTTTTTCATTTTGGATTTCCATTCTCTTTCGATGTCGTCTTTGTTGGAATCATAAATAATCACGACAAGGCAGTTGTGTGAGCTTCCGCCGAGAGAAGAACTTTTTTCATCAACGCTGATCTTTATTTTTTGCGCGTTCAGGCTAATGCAAAATAAGGGCAGCAGGAGTAGAAGGAGTAAATGCTTTTTCATAAACGTTTGATTAGAGGTGTTTCGGTTCTGTCAAGTCAAAAGTTACGCCAAAAAGCCTTTTGTAAGTCAATCAACGTCAGAAACACCTCCTGAAACGATGAATTTCATGGCTTCGGAGGCGGATACTTTTAACTCCTCTATATTTTCGCGCGGAACGATCAGCAGCCGGCCTGAAATAGCATAAGACATCGGGAAATAAACAGCCACAAAATCTTTGGAAATGGAAAGCTCCGAAAGATCATCATCCGTAATAAACCCGATCTCACGGATGTTGCTCTGTTTATTTGTAACCACCATGACAGGATGATTGAATTTTTTATTATTCCCGATAAATGCAGAAGTGAAATCTTTGATCGGAGAAAAAATAGTGCGGAAAACCGGAATTTTTTCCAGCACTTTCCCCGCTTCATGAATGAAAAAATTAGCGATCACATTCGATGCCAGAATTCCGACAAAAAAAATGAAAGCAAGGCCGAGAATGAGATAAATAAATGGATCAACATAAGGATGCACGATCACATCGATTCCTGCAAACATCCCGCGGAACCACGCAAATGCTTTGTACAAAACAAGGATAGTAATAGAAACAGGAACAAGAACAATTAATCCTTGGGCGAAATAACGAAAGACAGCTTTCATCGGAAGAAATTTAGTTGTGCAAAGTTAAGCCGCAGACTGCACAGGTTTACATAGATTTTTGAAGAATCATAACGCGGCTGGTCAATGAAATTAGCGACCAATAAATTTTTTCTTGGTGACTTGGTGACTTGGTGACTTGGTGCCTTGGTGACTTGGTGCCTTGGTGGCAAACCTTCTTTGCAACGAAATGGAACACGGATGATACGGATCGGACGGATAAAAACGGATAACCCGTCGTTCAACTCTTCCTCACGCTCTCAGAATTAATACTTGTTACTCCGGTATTCTGACTACGGAAGCTACGGAAGACCGGTTGGTAATTTTTCCTTGTCTTTTTTAGATAACCCATCCACCACCAATCGATAAGAATCATCAATCCATTCTTTCACAAGCTTTATCGAAACAGAGCCATCCACCACAATCGTATTCCAGTGTTTTTTATTCATGTGAAAGCCTGGCTGCACACACGGATAACGTTCACGCAGATCAAGTGCTTTTTCTGGGTCGCATTTTGCATTGAATTTAACAGGGATGTTTTCAAAGCCCGTGAGCAAAAACACTTTCCCCGCAACTTTAAACACAAGTGTGTCGGGACCGAACGGAGTTGTTTCTTCTACTCCGGGTTTTGCAATACAATATTCGCGTAGTTCCTGTAAGTTCATTTATGAGTTCGATATTCTGAATAAAACCGGCCGGGAAGGACTTGCGTCATTTTCGAAAGGGGCAGTTTGAAGATTCAATAAATAAGGGCCGTCAAAAACAGAATTCGGTGCGTAAATAAATTCAGTAATGGTGCGGTGAAATTGTGTGTTGTGCGGATATTCCCAGAATGCATGATGCGCCAGCAATTTTCCGCCGTCAATTTCTTTATCTATCGAAGGAAGATCGATCAGCAAATGATCCACTTTTTTTTCGGCGAGATATTTTGCCGCTTCTTCTTCGAGGTAAGGCGGATTGGTATTCGACCAGTTCAGTCCCAGCTTTGATTCGGAGTTATCGATCGTTCGCAATACCACTGCTTCCGGATTTTTTCCTTCCAGTAAATTTTCAAGCTGCTTTCTTGTAATGATAAAATCTTCCTCAGCAGATGGTTCAGGAAGAATGGTAATCAGCTCGGCGATGAAAAAGAATTGCTTCAGGTGTTTATTGACACTTTCAATTTCAGGAGAAATATGTCCGACACATTCCGTATGCGTTCCATGTCCGTGCGGATTAAAAAAGATATTCCTGAAATTAACCGACCCGCCGCTTTTAACTTCACCGATAAAATCGCCATTACGTACAGGCTCAATACGCATCGGATCCACATACCACGCCCGCGCGCTGTGATCCGACATCGGAATTGAAATGTCGATCGGCTGTGCAAAATCGACTTTGTAGATTTCTCCTTTATGGTTGATAGATGCGAACATGCACGAATTTAGCAATCTATTATGATTCTCAGACCACAAACAAATCTGAAGAAATGCGGTCTGCAATTAATTTTCCTTGTACCGTCAGGATAAATGTTCCTGCTTTATTTTCCATGTCGCCAGAAGCAAGCCATTTCTCCGCTTCGTTTGTAAAATGGGATTGAAATTTTTCCGGCAATTCTTTCACCGTAACGCCCCACATTGTACGGAGATGTGTCATCACAAATTCATTGTAGCGCTCGTTTTCTGTCAGCGTTTCTTCTTCAAACGCGTTTTTACCTGTAGAAATAAAATTCAGGTACTTCGCATTATTGGAAATATTCCACTTTCTTTTTTCACCATCAAAGCTGTGTGCCGAAGGACCAATTCCTAAATAGGGTTCGCCAAACCAATAGCTGCTGTTATGTTTTGCGATGAATCCTTTTTTTGCAAAATTGGAAATTTCATAATGCTCGAAGCCATGTTCAGCAGCAAAATCGGTCAGCTGGCGAAAATGCTGAGAAGCAAGCGCGTCATCCACCGGCGCAAACTTTCCTGACTTTATAAATTGTGCAAGCGCAGTTTTCGGTTCAACTGTCAGGCAATACGACGAAACATGCTGTACTTCCAGCTCATTTATTTTATCCAGATTTTTTCGCCAATCAATTTCTGTGAGCCCCGGAATTCCATAGATAAGATCGACCGTCAGGTTTGAAATGCCGGAATCCTGCGCGCGCTTCACCGCTGATTCCGCTTCCGTAGAAGTATGCGCACGGTTCATCATTTTCAGATCTTCATCACGAAATGACTGAATGCCGATGCTCAAACGATTGACCGGCGTTGATCGCAAACCTTTGAGAAAACCAGCAGTAAGATCATCCGGATTTGCTTCAAGCGTGATTTCTGCACCGGGTGAAATGCTGAAATTCTTGTCAATGGAATCAAAAATAAGTTTCAATTCATCAGCGCTTAAAACCGAAGGCGTTCCTCCGCCGAAATAAATCGTGTCAAGATGTTTTCCGGGCAGCTCGGATTTTCGCACCTGCAATTCCTTCATCATAGCGCGCACCATTTCTCCCTTGTTATTCTGCGAAGTGGAAAAATGAAAGTCGCAATAATGACAAGCCTGCTTGCAAAAAGGAATATGGAGGTAAAGGTGTGACATTGCTTTAAAATTATTCTTCACGATCAATCGCAAAGAAACTAAGCGAAAAGGAAAGACTACTGAATTTCTACTGCGATAATCTTTCCTGTCAACGGATTTTTCGGATAAGGAATGTTGCGCTGATCGTAAGGCGCAGGCACCCACCATTCTGAATCATGAAATTCCTGGCTTACGACAAGGATCATCTGATTATCAGGAACAGCAGTCACCGATTTATCCATATAACCTACAACACGCAAATGCGCTTTGTCCGGCCCGATGCGCCACACAATAAATTCCGGCGTCCATTCAATTTCATACCAATAAAAAGCGTTCCCGAAAAGATCAGCATTTGTTTCCGGCGTTTTGATCGTCAGCGCCTGGTACCAGGAATCCCAACGGTGCAATTCGAATTTCCTGTTCTCAAAAGCAAGCGGAACAATGCCGGTCACGTAATTTTTTGGTTCACGGCAAGCCAGATCCCAATTCGTGCAGGCCACCGCGATATTATCTGTATTCGCAATGTCATCACCCGCAGGTTTCGGCTTATCTCCATAGGAAGAAGCCGGCCAGTGACGCGATGATTTCATGATCTCAAAATCGATCTCAGAATAACTTTGCGTTCCCGAACGCGCTGCCTTAGGTCCGCGGTTATCTGTTTTAGGAATGTAGCCGCCTTCGCACGTGCGACGGTTATTCCATTTTTCTTCATCCTGGTACAGCAGCCACACCGCATTCGTCAAACCATTCCACACATGATCTTTAGAAAGTATTTCAGGAAACGCAATACACATATCGAATTTTCCATAAGTAAATCCGATACGCGATTTTACGCCGACATTTTCTTTGCGGTAAGGCAACGCAGAATTTCCGGGATTGGAAAGTGTGATGGAATGTTCTTCAGGATTCGCTTTAACTGTCGCGCACGGACTTGTAGAGCTGCGCAGGTAATCCTGTACGCGCTGCTCTTTTGAATATTTAGCAGCATTCTCTTCGTATTGTGCACGCGTATAATTTTCACCGGTTACATCAGCAACGACAGGAATTGTCGGAAGGATATGCGATTTGTCTTCGTAGAAAAAATACTGCATGAATTGCGATCTGCGGAAAGTAAGACTATCCGTTCCGCAGGTTTTGCAATAAGCAGCAGTATCAATTCCCGATTGCATCAGCTCGAACGGATTTACATAAACGCCAGCGCCGGGATCGAGTGTAGCTTTTACGGTAAGCTGTTCGTCGGCTACCAACACAATCAGCGATTTATTTTTGCTGCCGGGTCCGTGAAGAAAATAATAAAACGGATTTATAAATTTTCCACCGGTTTCACGTTTCGTGATATTGCGAATGGAAGCAGGCAGACTTTTCACTCCTGATTCTGAAGTGACCACAAGGATAAATTTATAATTCCCTGTCCGCGGATTTCTTTTCCAGCGGTTATTCGCGATGTCAAGCTTACGATTGTTGTTGATCTGCCAGATCGCGTCACGATATACCTGCTGATCTTGTGTGATGCCGTTACCTTTTGCTTTGCCTTCAATTTCTTCCATCCACCGCGGCTGACTCCGGATGTAATTGATCATGTTGGAAATTTTTCGCGCGGATAATCCGGCACGGTCATCTTTTCCTTCATACAGCTCTTCATTGCGTGGATTGCCGATGATACGAAATGAATCGGTGACGGTGATTTCATCGCCCCAGCCTAATTCGGTAGTTGCTTTGAATTCGTGCTCAGTTTCTCCCCAGCTTCCATAAAAATTCCTTGATGCAAGCGTGTGTTCGTACTTAAATTTTCCGCTCGTTTCAAATTCCGGAAATTTATACGTTTCGTCCTGGTAATAAATTTTATAATAAAGTTTCCGCGCGCTGTAAAACTGATTTTTAATATTGAAGGAGAAAGTAAATTTTCCGCCGGGCAATTGTTTTACAGTCGGAATTTCAATGCCTCTGTAAACCGCATCGGTGAGATCAACGGTTATGGTTTTATCAGCGGATTTGTAATTGGTGAACGGATGAAAATTGCTCACCTGTATGCCTGCGCCTACAGAACGGAAATAAAAATATCCGCCGCCGCAAAGCAGCAAAATGACTCCGTATAAAATTATTTTCTTGCTCATGAGGAAAGCGGGAGCGAAGTTACATAGTAATTACCAATTACCGGATTACAGATTACCAATGCATATTTTCAGGAACGCCATGGTTTTTTGCGGGGTTCGGGGAGAATTCCGGTTATTTCGTTGGAAGCGGGCAGGGCGGGAGTGGGTTCTTTGGGTTTTTTTACGGGGCTGTCAGCAATTTCTTTGTAAGGATTTTGTTTTTTTAGTTCTCTATAATCCTTATTCAATATTTTTTTCTCTTTAATATGCCAATCGAATTCTTCATGCTGCTCGAATACCGCACCTCCGACTCCAGCAGTCAATCCCATTATATCGTTGACGCTTTCACTCAGGATAAAGATTTGATTTGAGTTACAAATTATGTGTTCGGTAATGAGAGCATATTTATAAGTGGTATCAGGAACGAGCGCGATTTCTATTTTTGACGAATCAGCAGGAAGCGAATCAGTATTGCCTGATCCGGGTTCTATCGCAATGTTATTCTCTAATGAATCATTTTGTTGTACAAATGCTGTTGAATCCGGAGCCAGAACAATTACCTGTGCAGAATCATTTTGTCCTTTTACGGATTTACCAAACAATGTAAGCGGGATCAATGCAAGCACTCTCCACCATTTTGCTTTTTCAGTTTTTTCGGGTAATGGAAAAAATGGCCGGTTCAATTGAGATTTTGAAAATCTTCCACATGTATTACCACCACTGTGACGAAAATGCAGCATCAATTCGTCATCGCTCATTTTCGTAAAATCCACGATCACCCGCTCGCACGACGAACAATGCCGCTGATGCTGATCAACAGGAGTCATTCCTTTCCAGGGAACATGACAAGGTTCAGGAATTGTAAATTGAATGGGGCTTTGCCGGGCCATATTTAAAGATAAGGAAATATTTATCACCAGCTGCGCGGATGAAAGAGCTTGTAGAAAAAGTGCCGGGTTTTTGGTTGTGGGGAGTAATCTATAGCAATCATGCCGACAAACACTTCCTCTGGCCCTTTTTGGTACACTCTTTCGTTACTTATTTTTTGCATTCTAAGATGAATTGTCAGTGGAGCCCCTGTTAAATCAACTCTCTTAACCACCGTTTCATAACCGACGCTTTTTATAATAAGATGTATTGAATCGTTTTCCGGGGGATTCGCAATCTTCAGGCTGAAGTTGCCGTCGAAATCAGTTACAGCTCCAAATTTCGATGAATCTGAAAGAAAGACCACAGCACCAATGATACCTTCCCCGGTGAGCGAGTCTTTTACAGTCCCCTTAATTATGAGCGGATCATTTGAAGTTTTTGACGCCCGTGATTGCCCGGAGCTATTCGCAGATGTATTTTCAAAAATAAAATGAACATTGGATTTGCTTTCGCTGATGTTCGTTTTTTCACGTGCGAATGTTTCTATGCCCAGGAACAAAGCGGGGAGAATGAAAATGTTTTTCCATGAACCGGCACGTACAGCTGTTCTGTCAATTTTCAGATGGCGGTTGAGCTGGCTTGCAGTAAATTTTCCGCAGGCATTTTTATTTTTATGAAAAAATGAAACCAATTCATCATCGCTCATCGTCGTAAAATCAACGATCACTTTTTCGCAGGAAGAACAGCTGCGGCTTTGTTCATCCAGATGCTCCATTTCCTCCCACTTCATTGAGCAGGGTTTGGGAATGGAAATATGGAGGTGGTTTTGGCGTGGCATTTTCAAATGTATTACAAGTTTTACCAGCTGCGCGGATGAAAAAGTCTGTAAAAGAACGCATGAATAGGTCGAGGTTTATAATGGCATACGCTGATGGCGGCACCTGCAATTGCATACTGTCTGATTACCTGTGGCTGATTTTTTTTCTTAATCAGCTCTGCATCCACTTTTATTTCAGTTATCCCATTAATCTGAACTGATTTCTCAAATTTATCGTAATAATTTTCATCAACAACAACGCGTATAGAATCAGGACCGGAAATTAGTTTCACACGGAATGAATAATTTCCATTTTCATCTGTAAAACAATGAAGCGTATCATTACCATAATTTAAATCAACAAGAAGGCCCCATAATGGACCCTGAGATATGGAATCTTTCACTGTGCCGGATATCGCAATAATCTTTGGCTCAGTTATGGGAATTATGCCGCGCTCTTGTTCTGACCTTTCTACTGTGACACTGTTTTTTCGGACTGAAGGTTCAGCCTTTACTGCGATCAGCAGGCCAAACAAAAAGGAATTGAATAAAACCAATTTCCTGAAAAAATTTCCATGCCTGGTTCCGTGATATTGGACCAGATCCTTACCAATCTGGTGAGGAAGAAACCTGCCACACACATTGTTGGTTTTTTGAAAAAAGGCAATCAACTCATCATCGCTCATTCTGGTAAAATCCAAAACCACCTTTTCGCAGGAAGAGCAATGGCGGCTTTGTTCATCCACATGCTCCATTTCCTCCCACTTCATTGTGCAGGGTTCGGGAATGGAAATATGGAGGTGGTTTTGGCGTGGCATTTTCAAATGTATTACAAGTTTTACCAGCTGCGCGGATGAAAAAGCCTGTAAAAAAAGTGACGTACTTTCATTCGGGGAGTTGATACAATGATGCCGATCATCGCGTCCGTAGGCTCATTTTGCGTAAGCCAGATGGTAACCGGGGTGTTGGATGCTTCAACATTCTTAATAATGATAGGGTAACCTGTGTAACGTACTGTAAGCTGCACAGCACCGGTGTCAAGTGGATGCGGGATCTTAAGACTGAAGTTGCCGTCGAAATCAGTCACGGCGCCAATCTTCAACGAATCAATGAGAACAACCGCGCCAACCATCGCCTCTCCGGTGAGCGAATCCAAAACAATTCCTTTTATCACGAGTGTGTCATTCGCAGGGTTGTTTGCCGGAGTTGGTAAAGCATTATTCCCGGATGTAATTTCAAACCTAAAATGAACATTTGACATACTTTCGCTGATGTTCGTTTTTTCACGCGCGAATGTTTCCATTCCGAGGAATAAAGCGGGAATCATGAAAATATTTTTCCACGCACCGGTACGCGCGCTTGTTCTGTCAATTTTTAAATCACGGTCGAGCTGGCGTTTTGAAAGTTTTCCACAGGCATTTTTATTTTTATGAAAAAAAGCAACCAGTTCATCATCGCTCATTTTGGTAAAATCAACGATCACTTTTTTGCAGGAAGAGCAATGACGGCTTCCTTCATTCACGCGACCCATCTCTTCCCATTTGACAGAACAGGGCGCAGGAATAGATAATTGTGGGGAATTCCGGAATTTCATAAAGTGAAGTTATTGATAAGACGCAGCACAATAAGAAACTTCACACAGCCGTAATGAATTATTCTTTCCTCCACAACAAACTACTATCCCCATAGCTCAAAAACCGGAAATCATTCCTCAACGCATATTCATACACACGCTTACAATCATCACCGATAAAAGCGGAAACAAGCAGCAATAATGTGCTTTGTGGCTGATGAAAATTAGTAATGAGCGCATCCACCACCTTAAAAGAATAGCCCGGCGCAATCAGGATCTGCGTGTAACCTTTCAGCTCTTCATGATTATTTTCAAGCATCCAGTCGAGGATCGCGCGCAGAGCTACCGGCAATGGAACATCAGGCGCGTTTTCGTAGGGTTCCCATTGTCCGACAAACAACGATTCGAAATGACGGCCCGGTTGCGTAATGAGCTGCTTGCCGAACCAATAAATGCTTTCCAGCGTGCGCAATGCTGTTGTGCCTACCGCGATCACCGGCGCATCTTTTTGCGAAAGCAGCTTTTCAATAATAAAACGCGGAATAATAACCTGCTCACGATGCATATCGTGCCCGTTCATGTGTTCTGCTTTCACAGGCTTGAATGTACCTGCGCCAACATGCAGCGTTACATTTTCCATCGCTACATTTTTCGCTTGCAGATTTTTCAGCACAGCAGGCGTAAAATGTAATCCTGCTGTTGGTGCCGCAACCGAACCATTATGCTGCGCGTAAACAGTCTGGTAGCGTTCTTCATCTACCGCTTCTTCATCCCGATCCAGGTAAGGCGGCAGTGGAATTTTTCCTGCAGCTTCAATAATTTCCGCGAAAGAAAATTCAGCCGGCGTCCATACAAGCCTGATGATGGATTGCTCATTTGCATTTCCTTCACGCGTGGCCTTCAGAACAATTTCATCTTCTCCAGAACTTATTTTTATTTCCAGCGCTTCGTCATCTTTCCATCTTTTTCCATTTCCGATAAACGCGCGGATCGAAACTTCAGTTTTTGCCTGCAGCAGCGTTACAAAATCCACGGAATTATCTGCCGCGTCTGTGCAAAAAATCTCTACTGTAGCTCCGCTGATACGCTGCATTAATATCCGCGCTCTTACTACGCGCGTATTGTTAAACACCAGTAATGCGCCTGCGGGAATTTCTTCCTGAACCTGAAAGAAAATTTTCTCCGTGATATTTCCATCACGATAAATCAGCAGCTTCGATGCGTCCCTTTGCTCAGCCGGGTAACGCGCAATCCGCTCATCAGGTAATTCGTAGGTAAAATCTTTAATTGAAAGTATTCCGGGATGGTTCGCCATGAGATTGTAAAGGTAATTTTTCATTCCCGTCTTTTGTGCATTAGCTGCGGTTCAGGCGGAGATTATGTCATCTGAACGGGTAAGAATCGGGCACATCCGCATTTTCGCCGTGAACAATGCATTGTAACATTGTAGCGTATTACTAAACTTATCAATCATGAAAACATTTACAAAAAGATTTTTCCTTTTCGCTACGACAATTTTCCTCGGAGCTGCAACGGTGAACGCGCAATGCTCGGCAGGATTTACCTGGTCGCAAACAACTAATAACGTTATTGATTTCGTCAGCACTTCTGTACCGAATGTGCCGAACTCTTCTTTTGTTTACTGGACTTTCGGCGATAACACTACAACATGGATGACACAGAATCCAAGTCACACCTACAGCAATCCCGGAAATTATATTGTCTGTATCACAGTTATTGATTCGCTTTCATCGTGCAGCGATACATATTGCGATTCAATAACCGTGTATGGCAATGTGCTTTGCATGACTTCTGTGAATGCAACAGTGGTGCAGGCTGCAAGCTGTTCAACCTGCGCAGATGGAACTGGGTATGCAACAATGACAGGCGGAACAGCGCCTTATACGTATTCATGGAGCAGCGGCGGAACTTCTGCATATGAAAGCGGGCTTGCTCCGGGCTTTTATACTGTTTGTATTACAGATGCAAATGGATGCATGAGCTGCGATTCAGTAGCGATGAATTATACATCAAGTAATTGCAATGCATCTTTCACATGGACGCAGACAGTGGCGAATGAAATTGACTTTGTAAGCACCTCCACGGGTGTTACCGCACAAACTATTTACGGATGGGATTATGGCGATAACACATACAATTACAGCATGACCGGTAACAGCAATCATATTTATGCATCTGCAGGATCGTATATAATTTGTCTCACCATTTACGATTCCCTCAATTTATGCACAAGCACTTTTTGCGATTCGGTAACAGTTTGGGGTAATAGCGCGCCTTCCACCTGCGATGCGAATTTTTTCATCTATCCCGATTCCTTAAATTCTCAGCAAGCATGGGGCTACAATCTTTCAACAGGCGGCCCTGGTATGACTTACCAATGGAGCTGGGGTGATAATACACCGATAGATGTGGCACAATATCCTTCGCACATTTATGCAAATACAGGTACATATACGGTTTGCCTGGTTGTGGTTGACTCCGCAAATCAATGCACAGATACGATGTGCCAGTCGCTTACCGCATTACGTTTATCACAGCAGGCTGCTGCAGCGCCATATTATGTAAATATTATTCCGCAAGGCCCGCAAAGTGTAAATGAAATAGCTGCAGGAACATTCAGCCTTTACCCGAATCCTGCTCAAGGCGAGCTTAAACTAAAAGCAGATTTTTCGCTGATCGGAAATAACTATCGCGTGCTTGATGTAACCGGAAGAATTATTGCATCAGGAAAATTAACCGGCACTTCAATTGATGTGAGCACGTTTGATAACGGAATGTATATGCTGCAGTTGGAAAATAACAAAGGCATGCTGTCATCGCAGCGTTTTATGAAGGATTAACCTGTTTGGAAGTCCTCCCCTCCGGACTTCTGAACTTTTCTTGTGTTGGTGTGAAAACGGTCCCTGCTTGTGGGACCGTTTTTTATTTAGCAAATATTCTCTGATGGAAAAGTTCAATCACGATAATCTGGTTGCTCATTGTGCATTGAACATTTGATCCGGCGCGGCGGATTTGTTCGCGACTATGAGAGATTTCCCTTGCAGCCCCATATGCACGATGTCAAACAAACAATGAGCAAGGACCCAGGGAACAGATGAAGAATAAATTTTTATTTACGCACTAATTTTTTAAATTAGTCTTCAATCATGAAAGAAGGAGCAAGTCATAACCAACAGGAAAGCCGTGCAGCTGCAACGGAGAAGTCCGCGCCTGTTTCAAAGGCTGTTTCTTTTACTGCGCCGATTCAGATGTACACGACGCCTGCCGGAAAAAAACTTTCGGCTACCGGAAACTTTTATGTTAAGAATGCAGCACCAACCAAACTCTTTGTGAAAGCCGGAGTAGGGCTGGGCAGCCGCGGAGGGCAGATCATTGCGGATGGTTCCAACGAAAATTACGCGGGCAGCGCATATACGGGATATCATTATTACGTGGATGATACGGGCGGTTTTGTAAATGATTGTCTTGGGTTGTCAGAAAAACTGGCGATGGGTAATCCTGCTGATACAGGACGAGCTGAATTCCGCGCACCGGGTTCGGGACCAGGAGAAGGCAAAGTATTTGGCAACACTTATACGCAGAATACAGAAATTGCAACGAACGGCGCGTGGTATGAGGATGAGGCCACCGATCCCGCAATTGGGGAAGCGTATACAATTGTGCCAACCGTAAAACCGGGAGCAGATCCGTATGGCAATGTTGAAGCGCCTTATCATGCGGCAGCAGTGATCGCGAAAGACGGAACGGATAATATTACGCTTGAAGCTGATGCCGGAGTCGCGCTCTCACGACCGGTATTTGATATATATGATACGCAGCCGTCGGGAACACGTATAGATGCAAATTCGAAAACATTCCACGAAGTTTATTCGACCAACTTTACATATCCACGTAAAGTCACACCAACAAGCGGCAAAAAAAGAAAACGGCCTGTCATCAGGGATTTTTCTCCTTCAACGGGAGTGCTGCGACCAAGAACAGATTGATTTTTGGGAAATAATTTTCTCTTTGTCACTTGTTCATTGAACTTCGAACATTTGGTATTTGCGTTTGATGCCAGGAGAAATTTACATGCAACAAAAAAATGTTTCCCGAAGGGATTCCTTCGGAACAATGTCAAACCACAATGAGCAAGGGAGAAAGGTTAGACAAAAGATGTTCAATGTGAAACGAACAAAGAACAAGGTAAGAGAGATTAATAAAAACAAGAAACAACAAACCAGTAACCGAAAACTATTCCTTCCAGCGGAATGTTTCCTGCTGCAATCCGCAGAGATCAATAACACGATCAACAACCGTTGCGGCTAATTCTTCGAATGATTTGGGAAGTGAATAAAACGAAGGAGTTGCAGGACAAATAATTCCTCCGGCTTCCGTGATAGTTTTCATGTTGTTGATGTGAATGAGACTGAGAGGCGTATCGCGCGGAATTAAAATGAGCTTGCGGCGTTCTTTGAGCATGACATCGGCTGCGCGTGTAACGAGATCGTTTGATGTTCCTGAGGCGATGCGCGCGAGCGTTCCCATCGAGCAGGGGCAAATGATCATCGTACGGAAGGAAGAAGAGCCGGAAGCGAAAGGCGCGTTGAAATCCATCTTTTCGTAAAATGTAAATGGTAATTTTTCAAAGCTGCTATCACCCAATTCCGTTTTCCAGATCACCTTTGCATTATCGCTCATCACAACCGCCACTTTATCCACCTGCGTTTTCATTCCGGCAAGCTTCTCCAGCAAAACTTTCGCGTAAACAGAGCCACTCGCTCCTGTGATGGCCACTACTATCCGCTGACCGTCATTTTCCTGCTTATTCATTCTTTTGCTTTTTTTCCGAAACGATAACAGGCAGTCAACCCAAGCACATTATTATACATTCCTTTATTGAACAAATTTGAAAAACGGTTCGGGTAATAAAGCGGGACATTGAATTTTTTTACCGGCGCGACTGAATTTGTATAACGGAAATCAACATACCATCGTTCGCTGATGTTGTATCCGATTCCTAAAACCAACGCTGTTTCCCAGCGACGAAAACCAGACGGCTGAATTTCCCCGAAGTCATCCCATTCCCGCACACGTGAAAGAACGCCGAAAGTCTGACCGAATTCAAAATAAAGTTTTCGGTAATTCACTCGACACAGAAGCGGCACTTCAATGTAATCCATGCGCAATTCGAAATAATCAAAATCATTTTTATCCGGGTTCGTATTTCTTTTGCTGCCTTTGCGCGAGTATTGCAGCTCCATCTGGAAATACACTTTTTTTTCCGGGTCGGTGCTGACAAACGCGCCACCCACAATTCCAGCCTGGTCAAATCCCGAATACGAATCACCGTGGATCTGGCAGCCGTTTATTCCTGCAAGCAATCCCGCATGAAATGTATTCTGCGCCGACAGGTTAAAGGCGAAAAAAATCAGGAAAAGAAAAAAGAAATTCCGCATGTGCAAAGTTAGCGCAATATGAGAATGCCACGAAAAGAAAAACACCCCTGAGCGCAATGTCATTAAGTTAAGCGCATTTTTGATCTATTTACAAATCAGTGGATGTGAGAACAGGCCGCACCTACGGCGCTTCCGAGTGTATGGTTAGGTTAAAGTCATTTAGCGCCGTAGGTGCGAGCTGTCTTCCTGAGTTCCGCACTTTTCAAAAAATTGAAAATTCCACCTCTGAAACCATTGAGAATACTACAAAGTGTATTTTGTTTTGGGTGGCTCGCGAAAATCCGATAATTAAAAGAAAGTTCTTGAAAATCATATACTCGATTGTCGGGGTGTTCAAACCAATTTTTTTGAGAAATCTTAATTTTTGTAAAATCTGTGGGTGTCTCAAATGCGGAAGACAGGAGAGCGTTTTTGATCTATTTCCAAATCAGTGGATGAGATAACAGGCCGCACCTACGGCGCTTCTGAGTGTATGATTAGGTTAAAGGCATTCAGCGCCGTAGGTGCGACCTGTCTTTAACCTGATCATGCGAAAATCGTTAAAGCGCCGTAGGTGCGACCTGTTATCACCCGAAGATAAAGTTCTGACTAATCAGGAAAATTGCTCCGCCACAGCATTAATTAATGTGTGTGCGCTTAACTTAATGAGATTGCCCTGAGCGATTAAATCAAGGGGATTTTTGAGGATGGGATTTTTTTATTCCAGCTCACATTCCGCAGCTTGCAGCACACCATAATCCGAACTCTGGAAAAGAATGGCGATGATCTTGCAATGCGTTGCATCATAAGCCGCATTAACTGTAAACGAATTGCTCATGGTATAATTGATGAGCGTATTGTCAGGAACAAAACCAGTACTCAATTGTTCACCTAAGATCGATCCCGGTGAATTAATGCTGCCACGGCAAACATGGTTGAATACGTAATTGTTGTCAATGCCGGGAGACGGTAAACGATTATCTGTTTGCGCGCCTGTAAGACTGTCTTCGGTCAAAAACAAAGCAATCCGGAATGTGCCCGTCGTGTCCTCCATAAATTTTCCGGTAACTGTAACTGATAATGCTCTTGTAGCTGAGTTATAGGTTGGAATAATTTTAATGTAAGCAGTAATCGGTTTTGCAAGTTCGGTTGCTGCAACAGGAGGCCAGCCGGTAATTGCAGTTGGTGTAACAAGCGCCTGGTAACGATTGACGAAACCAGTAGGAAGCGGAAAATTATCTGTTCCGAAGATCGAATTGTATTCTGATTCCTCCGCAATTCTGAAATCTTCCGTGAAAGTATTAGGAAGCTGACCAACCACACTTCCGTGTGGCGGACATGGCCATGCAAATGTCTGGATGTGCACACCCATTCCGATCACTTGTCCAGGAAAAGCGTTTTTCACACTGTCGAGCATTTCAGCTGCGAGGGGGCAGTTCGGGCAGTAGTGACCAGTGAAATCTTCTATGAATATTCTGCGGACAGTATCACCAACGCTTGTCGCGGCACGTGGTTGCTGCGGTATCAAAACCTTATCGCATCCTGAAAAAACCAGGAACAATGACACAGCGATAAATGCGAATATTTTTTTCATTTCCTTAAAGTTACGAAATATTAGAATGAGCTTGTAATCGTTAATGTGAAACCATTCGACGCCGGAACCAACCTGCAGACACCTCCCACGCACAAAATGCCCTGGCGCTGTTTTCCATAACCCACAACAATGCGGTTCGTGCCTTTTGAAAATCCGAACTGTGTATTAAAATAATGGACGCGACGATCAGGATCGGGATTGCCATAATTCCACTGGTCCATAA
Source organism: Bacteroidota bacterium (assembly GCA_030855855.1). Lineage (GTDB taxonomy): Bacteria > Bacteroidota > Bacteroidia > Palsa-965 > Palsa-965. Next base: position 23,233 of record JALYQL010000058.1, read on the forward strand.
TGGCAATAAAATAATGATCACCAAGTGAAATTTCTTCGAGCAGCATCGCCCAGTTGCCGAAATCGTGATTGTTTCCGACAAACATATGCTCAGCATCAGTGCGCAGGGTGAGCTTGTCGGTTACATTCCACGTTACATCCGCCACAATAATATCGGCATTGAGGTAAGGATAACCTGATTTTCCTTCCAGCGCATTTTTATTGTAGATGATATGGGAATAAAGAAATGTCGCTTTTACAGTTTTGGAAAATTTGCGGAACACTTCCAGGTTTAAGTCCTGAAAAAATAAAGTGTCGCCGATCGGAAGATAATTGGAAGAGTAGCCAAACCGTCTTCCTTCTTCGTCGTGAAGCTGGTTGGTATCTAATCCGAATGCCGCGGAATAATTCAGCGAAAGATCAGTTCCGTATTTACCGCCGAGCTTTGAGCCTCTTTTTAATTTATAATTTAATTCACCTTGCCATGAAACCTGTCCGTTCGGTTGTGATGCAAACGGATAAAACGCGGCTAACGAATACGTGTGCTGCTTGGTAAGCGCCGGAAGTGAATTGATATTTAACTGCGCCAATGCAGCCGTGCGATCCGAACGGAAAGAAAAATTATCAATGCGCAGCACGCTTAAATAAGCGCCGAATCCTTTCTGCGAATAAGTGATGGAAGAAAATAATGCTTCGCCCGGCTTGTAAATAAAACCATTTGAAGCGGACGGATCATTGATCTTGTAAGCATATTCCGCAAAGAAATTTACTTTGTTGCGGATAATATTCGCACTCGCCGACCACGTGCCCACATTTTTCGGAAGGATGAGGAACGGATCCTGGTCCACCTGGAATTTACTTACAAAGCTTCCACCCAAAATGAATTGTGTTTTCACACTATCCATACATTCTTCAAATAATTCGTTGAGGTTAATATCACCGCTGATTCCACGTACAATGCCCGGACCATACGCCATGAAATTTCTTTGTTTGCCCCAGACGCCTTTCAGGTAAATGCCTTTATGCGGCGAATAACGCACACGGAAGCCTTCCAGCGCGTTATCATAGCCGAGCGAACGTTCTTCATACATACGCAACGTCAGTCCGCTGCCGAACTGCTCATAGCTGCTGCCAACGGTAATTTCCAGCCCGTCATTTTTATAAGAAGCATAACGATAAAGCAATCCGGTGCCTTTGTATCCGTCCGGGTAACCATTGAGGTGGTTCAGGTAGCTTTCGTAGCGGATGCCGGCCGAAAAATTTCCGTGTGTGTAATTGACATTGCTGAATCCGTTGAATAATGCTTTTTCAGGAATTGTGTCAGCGCCGATAATAGAATCGGGATTATAATATTGTGCCGTCAATTCAAAATTTCCGTGAATTTGTCCGCCGGCAATATTGTTAAGCGAGGTCTGCGCGGACAAAAAAGAAAGAAGCCCGGTGAGGAGAGCCGGGATCAGCACGAATGCTTTTTTCACTGGAATAGCGTTTTAGTAAAAATTTTTATTCGGGCTTTTCACCCTTTGCAACTTTATTCACTATCGCGTGCAGCTCTTCTACGCCACCGTTTGAATTATAGACGTTAGATTGCCACACAATTTCTCCGTTACCATTCAATACGAATGTATGTGGAACGTTATTGACATTCATCGCACGTTTCAGGTCCTGGTTCTCGTCGAGGTAACATTCGAATTCCCATCCTTTGCTGTCCACGTAAGGTTTCACTTTCGGTGAATTTCGCTGATCGTCAATAGAAATAGTAATAAGCTTCACACCGCTTTCAGCCTGCCAGTCGGCATACACTTCTGTGATCTCGTTCAGCTCTTTTTTGCAGGGCGCGCACCATGTTGCCCAGAAATCAATGATGATTGGTTTTCCGTCGTTTGCAAATGTGCTTGTATTTACAACTTTGCCATCAAGCGTTTTCACCGATACAGAAGGGAGCTTCTGGTTAGGAGAATCGTCAAAGCGAAAAGCCAATGCTGTAAATAAAAACAGGGTGCAAAGCAGGGCGGAGGAGATGCGTTTCATAGGAAAGGTGGCGAATTAATTTGTGAAAAACTTCTTCGGTCAGCTAAGCCGGCCTATTGAAAGAAGAACCGACGATCCTGACGCAAAATCCGCGCCAAAACCGTCAGTTCTTTTTATGCTTTACTCAATTACCGGGGCTTAGTGAGCCACAGTGATTTTTTTGGTGATTACAGACTCACCGGCAGTAACTTTTACGAAGTACATGCCTTCAGCAAGATTTGCAGCATCAAGAACGATAACGTTATTGCCTGCAGCAAGTTTGCCCTGGTTTACAGTGCTTACCAATGCGCCGGATACTGTGTAAACTTCAACTGTAACGTTTGCTGTGTTAGCAAGGTTCAGGTTGATGTTTGCTGTCAGGTTAACCGGGTTCGGGTAAACATCCATGTTGTTATCAGAAGAAGCTTCTGTGATACCAACTGTACAGATAGTATTCTGAACAGCGATATTATCGATGTAAAGATTGTTACCGTAACCGCAGATCGACTTGAATTTAATGAGGACGTGTGACTGTCCTGCATATGCATTCAGGTTGAAACATTTTGTAGTCCACTGAGCGCTTGTTGGTGTGAAAGCTCCGCCCATTGCAGGTATAGTTGACATTGATTGTCCGCCATCATAATAAAGTGATGTCCATGTTACACCGCAGTTGGTAGAGATCATAACGTCAAGTGAATCGGTGAGATCGCCGTTTACATCTGTGTAATAAGTGTAAGCAAGGTCAAACTGGAGTGAAGCGGTTGTTAAGCTGCTGAAATCCATCGGAGTGATGATGGTTTCATCAATTTCGCCTTGTGCTCCGTCGTTATAGTTGTCTTTCTTCATAGAGCCGCTGTTTGTAGCAACGCGTGTCCATGTAGCACCACCATCATTATTGATAAGTGTCCAGTTTGCATAAGGGAAACCGGTTGTAGCGAAGTTCTGGCTGTAAGGAGCCGCTGTTCCTGTTCCGATGATTGAGAACGTAACAATCTGCTGGTCATTTGCAGCATTGAAATCCGGAACACCGTTCGGGTTGGTTGTCCATACAGTCAGTGTGTGCGAACCTGTTGTTGTTGTAATTGCAGGAAGCGCCTGGCTTGCTGTAGCTGCTGTAGCAAGTGAACCTGTCCAGTTGTACGTCATCGGCGCAGAAGCATCCAATTGGTAGTTGATCGTAGCTGATGTCAATGTAGAAGAACCCCAGTTTGTAATTGTAGCAACAGGGTTGATAGTTGTTGTGCAGGTGTAAGCAGGAAGACCTGTTACTGAAGAAATGCCGGCATCATTTGCAACAAGCTGTGGCTGATCAACGGCTGCCTGCTGAACTGCTTTGGTTCCGTCATCCTGGATGTAAGCAACGAAAGCAACCTGGTTGATATCATAGATATAAGAAGGTACCGGTACGTTGTAAGTGTAAGTCATTGTCTGTGCGTTTGTCCATGTAGCGCCGATGTTTGTACCACCTGCGTTCGGGTACATTTTACGCATTACATTTTCAAAAGCCATTTCGCCGTTGGTGCCCGGAGGTGTAGCGAAATTGATCTGTTTTTCGATCATTCCCACGCGGAGCATCAGGTTGCCGGAAGCTGTGAAACTCTGAGCTGCAGTAACTGTGATAGTAACGAATGCTGAATCGAAATTAGCAGACATGGTATGCGCAACGGTCATAGAAAAAGGAGCCGGAATTGCATACGCTGTATTGATGATGGACTGTGTCCAGTTTGCAGGAGCGCCCGCATAGCTTGGTGTCATTACAGGTGCTTCGCTTCCATCGAGTGGTGCATAAGGAACACCAGTAACGTTATAATAAGTTACACGTGTTGCAACATCCGACTGGTTCTGCGCATTCATCGGATCCACACCAGGCCATACGGTCTGGTATTTAATAGAAACTACTTTAGATGTGTTTGAAGCAAGTAAAGCATTAAACGCAGGATTCTGCGAAGCGCAGGGAGGGCAGGACGCATTTGTGAACTCTTCGGAAAGGACCATTCGCTGTGTTTGCGCTGATGCGCCGGCAGCTAATCCCGAAAGAGCAAGAAGTAAGTAAAGATTCTTTTTCATGAGCGAGTATTTTTGTAGTTTATTTTTAAATTTTGGTTTACGGACGAAGAGCTAAGGTAGTCAGGAATTGCAGATAATCAAACAGGAAACAGGGGAATTTGCCCCAAATCAAAATAACCTCACGATTTGTCATTTTATGCAAAGGACCACGCTTTTTCGTTAGAATCCGGCGATTGGCTTTTTTAACATCTGGTCGGCGCAGACTTGTATCCGGCGCCGGATAATCTGAAAAAATTCCTTATGTTTGTAATACCCTGAACAAGGATTAAAATCAAACAAATGAAAAAAATCTTACTCGCTATTTTTGCTTTTGCCGGCGCAGGTTCACTCACTGCCCAGAACTTTACAATCGCAGATGCAAATTCACTTAACGTAACCGGATCAACACAGAACTATTGGATCCCGCAGGATATTCAGGATGCAAGAGAGTATGTGATTTCCAATACTTCTGCAAACGCTATCAATGTTAAAGTCCGCAGAACAATTATTCAGCTTAATACGCCGACAGCAATCACATATTTCTGCACAGATATTAATTGTTACGGACCAACTACCAATATGTCGATCCAGTTTTCTGTTCCGGCTAACGGAAGCTTTGACCTTACCGCTGATTATTTTCCTGACAGCACTTCCGGTGTCGGACATGTACGTTACTCGGTAATTAACCAGTCCAACCCAAGCGATTCAGCAACATTGGATATCGTCTATAATGCTGCGGCTGGTCCTACAGCAGTAAAAGAAGTTGTATTTGTAAAATCATCCATTTCAAATCCGGCTCCTAATCCAGCATCCGGATTGTTTTCTATCAGCTACAAAATGGGATCAGTTAATCCTGTTGATGCGAAAATGGTAGTTTACAATATGCTTGGCGAGCGTGTTTTGGAAACCCGAGTTGAAGATATGGAAGGTGCTGTGAAAATGGACGTTTCAACTCTCGGACAAGGTGTTTATTTCTGCTCGCTTGAGAATGACGGAAAATTGCTGGCCACACGCCGGATTGTTGTGACGCATTAATTCACGAAATATTTTTTGGAAAGCGGCTTTCATTTCTGGAAGCCGCTTTTTCTTTTATATAAATCAGAAACTGTCTTTGACGGAACACTCAGCCTGACACTCATTGTCAGGCTGAGTGTTTTCGCTCCGCATAAACCAATGCGAAGCCAAAGAAAGTTATTGAGCGAAAACGTATCGAAGCCTATCCGTGCTGCAGTTTGCCTGCAAGCAGTTTTTCAACGAGCTGAGGAACACCTTTTCCGGCGGGCTCTTTGATGAAAGTAAGGTTGGAAATGCCCGGGTTGCTTACTTCGTTCGGGTCAATTAAATAGACGGGGCAATTATTTTTTGTGGCGTGTACAAGTCCGGCCGCAGGATAAACATTTAAGGATGTTCCGATGATCATAAAAATATCAGCTGTGGCGGCTATTTCCTGCGCGATATCCATCGCGGGAACCATTTCCCCGAACCATACAATATGCGGACGAAGCTGTGAGCCTAATTCGCATTTATCGCCCGCTTTTAATTCCCATCCTTTGATCGGGTAAACCAGCTCCGGGTTTTGTGTGCTGCGCGATTTGAGAAGCTCTCCATGCAGGTGAACCACATTCTTCGAGCCTGCGCGCTCATGCAGGTCATCTACATTCTGAGTGATGATCTGAATGTCGAATTTCTCTTCGAGGCGCACTAATGCTTTGTGCCCTTCGTTCGGATTTACTTCCAGCACCTGCTTTCTGCGCTGGTTGTAAAAATCAAGCACCAGCAACGGATTTCTTGTCCACGCTTCCGGTGTTGCCACATCGCGGATATCATATTTTTCCCATAATCCGCCACTGTCACGAAAAGTGGAAATGCCGCTTTCTGCACTGATACCTGCGCCGGTAAAAACCACGATTTTTTTAAGTCCTGCCATTTGCCTGAATTAAGGATGTACAATATAGGAAATTAGTTGGGAGTCCGGAGTCGGGAGTTCGGAGAAAAAAAGGAGTTGTATAGGAAATTAGTTGGGAGTCCGGAGTCGGGAGTCCGGAGAAAAAAAGGAGCTTTAAGGATAAAAATGGAGATAAAAAGTCAGCTTTTTTAACCCCATCAATCCCGGGACTCCCAACTCCGGACTCCCAACTATTCCTTATCTTCGGCGTTCCGTCCGGCCAGTCAAAAATCACCCGAAACGGAAAAAACTTACGTAAATCTGTATGGCGAAATTCCGCAAGCAGGATGCACTTGACTATCACTCGCAAGGTCGTCCTGGTAAGATTGAGGTTTTACCCACCAAACCTTATAGCTCCCAACGTGATCTGACATTGGCGTATTCTCCCGGTGTAGCGGAGCCCTGCCTGGAAATTGAAAAAAATCCGGAAGACGCTTACAAATACACGTCCAAAGGAAATCTCGTGGCCGTTATTTCAAACGGAACAGCTGTGCTCGGCCTGGGAAATATCGGTCCGCTGGCATCCAAGCCGGTGATGGAAGGGAAAGGATTATTATTTAAGATCTATGCAGATATTGATGTGTTCGATATTGAAGTTGACACAGAAGATATTGAGATATTTATTCAGACCGTAAAAGCAATCGCGCCAACGTTCGGAGGAATAAATCTTGAAGACATTAAAGCTCCGGAATGTTTTGAAATTGAACGCCGCCTGAAAGAAGAATTGAATATTCCGCTCATGCACGATGACCAGCATGGCACGGCGATCATTTCTTCAGCAGCGTTGATCAATGCGGTGGAAATTGCCGGAAAAAAGCTGGATAAAATAAAGCTGGTGGTAAATGGAGCCGGCGCATCCGCAATCTCGTGTACGAAAATGTACATCGCGATGGGTGTGAAAAAAGAAAACATCCTGATGCTCGACAGCAAAGGAGTTATTACCACCGAGCGCGAAGGATTGGATGAAAGCAAATTGTTTTTTGCCGTAAAGCCAAACGGAAAAACAAATCTTGCAGAAGCAATGAAAGACGCTGACGTTTTTGTCGGACTTTCAAAAGGAAACGTGGTGAACCAGGATATGATCCGCTCGATGGCGAAAAATCCGGTGGTATTCGCCCTTGCTAATCCTGATCCGGAAATTCCGTACGAAGAAGCTATGGCCGCCCGACCAGATATTATCATGGCAACCGGCCGTTCCGATCATCCGAACCAGGTGAATAATGTATTGGGATTCCCGTTCATTTTTCGTGGAGCGCTGGATGTGCGTGCTACTTCGATCAATGAAGAAATGAAATTAGCAGCTGCTTATGCCATCGCTTCACTTGCCAAAGAACCAGTGCCGGATGATGTGAGCCATGCGTATGATATCCGCAATCTCACATTCGGGCCAACTTATATTATTCCCAAACCGATCGATTCACGATTGATCTCCACTGTTGCTCCTGCAGTTGCAAAAGCAGCAATTGAATCGGGCGTGGCGAAAAAAACAATTCCGGATTGGGAAGCTTATGCCAATGAATTAAGCAACCGTTTGGGCCGCGATAATAAGCTCATGCGCGGGGTGGCGACAAAAGCAAAACAAAATCCCAAAAGGATCGTTTTTGCTGAAGCCGACACGTATAAAATTCTCAAAGCCGCACAAGCTGCACGTGACGAAGGAATTGCAAAACCAATTCTGCTTGGTGATGTTGCAAAGATCAAACGCTTAATGCAGGAAAACAGCCTTGATCTCGGCGATACACCGATCATTGATCCGCGCGATGATTCGCAGGAAGAAAACCGTACCCGTTTCGGCGAATTACTTTTTCAGAAACGTCAACGTCGCGGAGTTACACCTTACGAAGCGAAAAAAGTAATGACCGAGCGGAATTATTTCGGCGCGATGATGGTGGAAACCGGAATGGCGGATGGAATGATCTCCGGGCTCACCAGGAAATACGGCGCACCGATCAAACCCGCCCTGCAATGCATCGGCGTTCAGGAAGGCGTAAACCGTGTGGCCGGAATGTACATCATGTCGACACGCCTTGGCAACTTTTTCTTCGCCGACACGACGATGAATGTGGACCCGACTGCGCAGGAATTGGTAGACATTACCGTGCTTACCGCGCAGGCAATCAGGCAGTTCAATATTGTGCCGCGGATTGCCTTGCTGTCTTATTCCAATTTCGGATCAGCAGAAGGAGTGATTCCTAAAAAAGTAAGAGAAGCTGTAGCGATTCTGCACCGCGATTATCCGGGCCTGATCGTCGACGGCGATATGCAGGCGAATTTTGCCATGAATAACGAACTGCTGAAAGAGCAATTCCCGTTCAGCGAATTAGTCGGTAAAAAAGTAAATACGCTCATTTTTCCGAATCTTGCTTCCGGTAATATCGCCTACAAGCTGATGCAGGAAATGGGCGGCGCGGAAGCGATCGGACCTGTCCTTATCGGGATGAAAAAACCGGTGCATGTGCTCCAGCTGGGCAGCTCCGTCCGTGAAATTGTAAATATGGTAACTATTGCCGTTGTCGATGCACAATCACGCCGGTAGCATTCAATACAAGAATCCTGATTTTTCAATATGTACAATCACTTTGAAGGAAAGCTGGCAGTAAAAACCCCAACCTATGCGGTTTTGGATTGTGGAGGCGTTGGTTACCAGCTTAATATATCTTTAAATACATTTTCCAAAATCCCGGATACGGGAACCTGCCGCTTATTTGCGCACCTGGCTGTCCGTGAAGATGCTTTGGTCCTTTTTGGCTTTGCCGATGAAGAAGAGCGCGAATTATTCCGCCAGCTCATTTCTGTTTCAGGAGTAGGCGCCGGCACAGCCCGCATGATCCTGTCCTCCTTAACTCCATCCGAAATCGTTCAGGCCATTCATTCTGGTAATGTGGCCGCCCTCAAATCGATAAAAGGAATCGGCGAAAAGTCGGCGCAGCGCATTATTATCGACCTCAAAGGCAAATTCACCACCGATAATTTCGGCGGCGCACCATTAGTTTTCACTGGCGACAATAAAATGCGTGAAGAAGCGTTATCAGCGCTCGTGATGCTCGGTTTTGCTAAAAATGTCGCTGAAAAAGCGGTCGACAAAGCTTTGAAATCAGAAGGAAATGCCTTGTCGGTGGAACATTTGCTCAAACTTGCCTTAAAAAACCTGTAGCATCAGATTGAAGCCTTTATTAAAATATTTTTTCGCCGTGGGGGCAACGCTTTCAATCTTCATCGTCATGATGTATAGTAAGAGGACTGTAAGCAAAACCGCCCGTTTTTTTGAAAGGAAGCTCAATAAAGTGGTTTTGCACCTTGTAACTCTTATAAATTCCGACTTTAAAAAAGTATTAACCTTAGTATCAACCATTAACAGGGGAGTAATTTGAGACCGTTGCTGAAATATACCATCGCTGCTGTTGTATCTGTTTCGCTCCTCGCGACCGTGATGAACAGCGACGCACGCATGGGCTCATCTTACCGCGGACCGATGGAAGTGATTGATACTCCAGCTGTTGACAGTCCGGCAGTTGATCCGTTACCTTATGGATTCGAAGATCAGTCGTACCTCGATCCGATGTATTATAACAATAATGGATCGCTGAAGCTGAATGACCCGAGCAATATCAAGACAACAGTTACTTACGATCCGGATTCCAACATTTATGTCGTGGAGCAGCATCTCGGCAACAAGCTCGATTATCGTCCACCCACCTACATGACCCAGGAAGAGTATGTGTATTACGACATGAAAAAGTCGGTTCACGAATACTGGAGGCAGCGTGAACATGCGGAAAGTGAAACACAGGGAAGAGGAAGTAAAAATCTTATTCCCCCGATCAAGATCAACAGCGAAAAGTTTGACCGTATTTTCGGTGGCGGAACAATCGACATCCGTCCGCAGGGATCTGCCGAATTAATTTTCGCGCTCAACATCAACAAAACAAACAATCCTGCATTACCCGAACGCCAGCGTCGTATCTCAACCTTCGACTTCGATGAAAAGATCCAGCTGAATGTGATAGGTAAGATCGGTGAGAAATTAAAGCTGACTACAAATTATAATACTGAGTCTACATTTGAGTGGGAAAACCAGATGAAGCTCGAGTACACCGGCTTCGAAGACGAGATCATCAAAAAGATCGAAGCAGGAAACGTCAACTTCGGTTTAAATACTTCGCTGATCACAGGAAGCCAGACGCTTTTCGGAATTAAAACGCAGATGCAGTTCGGGCGTCTCACCATGACGAGCGTTGCTTCGCAGGAGCGCGGAAAAAAATCGGAGATCAACGTTACCGGCGGCGCACAGGTGAGCACGTTTGAAGTTACGGCTGATAATTACGAAGCAAACAAGCACTTTTTCCTCGCGCAGTATTTCTACGATAATTACGATACAGCGCTTGCTAACTTTCCGGTAATTAATTCCGGTGTCAACATTGTGCGGATGGAAGTCTGGGTAACCAATCGTACCGGGGCGGTTGATAATACAAGAAACATTGTAGCGTTCTCGGATCTTGGTGAAGATTCGCTTGAAGATGTGGGTACAGGATTTATTGCGGTGAATACAACGACGACAGCACCCTATCCGGATAATGACAGGAATACGTTGTATAATGAACTTACAACTACGCCATACGATTCTCTTCGTAATATTAACACGCCACTTTCCAGCACATTCGCTCCGTTAATTACAACGTACGGTTACCAGCAGGATGTGAATTATGTGCGTATTGGTAATGCGAGAAAGCTTGCGACGACTGAATACACGATGAATACAAGGCTCGGTTATCTTTCGCTTAACCAGGGGTTGAATTATGATGAAGTGCTTGCTGTTGCTTATCAATACACGGTGAACGGACAAACCTACCAGGTGGGAGAGTTTTCCAATGGTGGAATTTCCGGACAGGATGCATTGATCGTAAAATTGTTGAAGAGCACGAACAACGTTCCCATTGTTTCCGATGTTTTCGGAAGGCATCCTTATGGCATCTGGGACCTGATGATGAAGAACGTTTATTCTGTTGGCGCTTACCAGGTGAATCCTGCTAATTTCCAATTGGGCATTTGGTACAACAATCCATCTACAGGAACAGATATTCAGTTTATTCCGGAAGGTCCGATTAACGGAAAACCGCTGTTGCAGGTAATGAATCTTGACAAGCTGAACCAGCAGCAGCAAGTTTCTCCCGACGGACAATTTGATTTTATTGACGGTGTGACCATTAATTCTTCGAATGGTCGTGTGATTTTCCCGGTTGTAAATCCGTTTGGGGAACATTTGTTTAAGGCATTGGGAAGAAATGGACCGTTATACCTTCAATACGGCTATCCGCAGCTTTACGATTCCACCAAAACAGTTGCGCAGACTACTTTCGCTAATAAAAACCGCTACAAATTAAAAGGCACTTATCAATCGTCTTCCAATTCTGATATTTCGCTTAATGCAGTTAACATTCCTGCAGGATCTGTTGTGGTCACTGCGGGTGGATCGCCATTGATAGAAAACCAGGATTACACTGTTGATTATACGTTAGGCCGCGTAAAAATTATTAACGAAAGTATTCTCAACTCCGGTGTGCCGATCAAGATCTCGCTTGAGAGTAATTCGCTTTTTAATATTCAATCAAAAACACTTTGGGGAACGCACTTCGATTATCGTTTCAACAAACATTTCAACGTAGGCGCGACCATTATGAATCTTACTGAGCGCCCGGTGACACAAAAAACAAATGTAGGTGAAGAGCCGATGAGCAATACCATTTTCGGCGCCGATATTAATTATTCTACCGAAGCGCCGATCCTCACACGCATGGTGGATCATATTCCTTTCATTGATACGAAAGCTCCCTCTTCCATTTCTTACGCCGGTGAATTCGCTTACCTGCGTCCGGGTCACAACAAAGCGATCGGTAAAAACGGTAATTCATACATCGACGATTTCGAAGGAACACAATCCGCGATTGATATCCGCTCACCACAAGGCTGGTCGCTGGCTTCTGTTCCGCAAGGACAACCACAACGATTCCCTGAAGCATCACAGGACAGCCTCTTGTCTGGAATGAACCGTGCAAGATTTGCATGGTATGTAATTGATCCGCTTTTTCTTCGCATTGATAATAACCTCAAGCCGGATTACATCACTACTGCCGATCAGTCGTACCACTTTACACGTGAAGTGCTCGAGACCGAAGTATTCCCGAATAAACAACCGCCTAACGGGCAGCCGTTGAATTTATCAATGCTTGATCTCGCATATTATCCGGCTGAGCGTGGACAATACAATTATGATGTGAACCCGAGACCGGGCATGACATCCGGAATTGACGTAAATGGAAACCTGAATAATCCGGCTTCACGCTGGGGCGGAATGATGCGCCGCGTTGAGACGAATGATTTTGAAGCAGCGAACATCGAATACATTCAGTTCTGGATGATGGATCCGTATAACGAAGATGTTACAGCCGCGCAGCAGAATACAACAGGAGAGCTTGTTTTCAATCTTGGAAATATTTCCGAAGATGTATTGAAAGATTCGCGAAACAGCTTTGAAAATGGTTTACCGGCGGATGGCTCTTCTACCGGAACAAATAATACGCCATGGGGACATGTACCGGTTTTGCAATCTATTGTGAACGCTTTTGATAATATTGACACCAACCGCAGAAACCAGGATGTCGGGCTTGATGGATTAGGTGACGAGGACGAGGACGATTATTTCGCGGCTTATATCAGTGAGATCGCTACTACTTATCCCGGTTCATTAGCGCTTTCAAAAGCACAGGCTGATCCGTCAGGTGATAATTATCATTACTACCGCGGTTCTGATTTTGACGCAGCGCAGACTCCGATCCTCCAATGTTACAAACGCTTTAACGGCGTAGATGGAAATTCGCCAACGCTTGGCCAGCCGAATGATGAAGGTTTTTCAGAAACGTATTCCACGCAGGCCACAACGCTTCCGAACCAGGAAGACATTAACCGCGATAATACGCTGGCTGAAAATGAGAGCTATTATGAATATCGTGTAAAGCTTACACCGAATGATATTAACCCGAATAATAACGGGAACAATTATATCACGGATGTTTACACTACTGTAGCGAAAACAAAAGACGGCCGCGATCGCCCGATCACCTGGTACCAGTTCAGAATTCCTGTGCGTTCTTACACCGCAAAAGTCGGCAACATTGAAAACTTCAATTCGATCCGTTTTATCCGTGTGTATTTCAAAGGTGTGGATAAACCGGTTGTATGCCGTTTTGCAAAGCTTGAATTTGTGCGCAGCGACTGGAGAAAATATAATTATTCATTATTGTCGCCGGGAGAATATATTTCAAACGCACAGAGCGGCACCGAGTTTGAGCTTGCCGCGGTGAATATTGAAGAGAACGGAAATAAAACTCCTGTCAATTACATTTTGCCTCCGGGCATCATACGCGAGCAGAATGTGCAGAGTGCTACGATCGTTCGTTTGAATGAGCAATCGCTTTCTATGAAAGTCTGCAACCTGGAAGACGGCGATTCACGAGCGGCTTACAAAACATCAGCGAACCTTGATGTGCGCTCGTACAAAAAGATCCGCATGTACATTCACGCGGAGAACAGGGCTGGCAGCACAACTACTTTAGCTGATAATGATCTCTCTGCATTTATCCGCATGGGATCTGACCAGACAGATAATTATTACGAATACAGCATTCCGTTAAAAGTAACTGCTCCCGGTGTTTATGGCGCAAACGATGAGAATGATCGCCTGAAAGTATGGCCGGAAGCCAACAACCTTGAATTGGAATTTGAATTGCTCCAATTTGTAAAGCAGCAGCGTAATATCGCGCAGGCAAATGGAACAGCTTCTGTCACGCAGGAATTCACCATGGAAGATCCGGATCATCCCGGGCGTTTTGTTACTATAAAAGGAAACCCGAACCTGTCGATGATCAAAGTATTTATGCTTGGCATCCGCAACCCGAAAAAAACAGGCCCGTCTGATCCTGATGATGGTTTGTCAAAATGCGCAGAGATTTGGTTCAATGAATTGCGTCTTACCGATTTCGATGAGAAGGGCGGATGGGCTGCAACATCACGCGTAAACCTGAAGCTTGCTGATTTTGCGGTAGTAAATATTTCCGGCAACATCATGACACCGGGATTCGGAAGCATCGAGAAAAAAGTAAGCGAACGTTCGCGTCAGACTCTGAAGAACTATGATATTTCAGCGCAGATTGAAATGGGTAAATTCTTCAATGAAAAAACCGGCATTCGTCTTCCGTTGTTCTGGGGATTCGGTGAAACATTTATCACACCACAATACAATCCGCTTGATCCTGACATCCTGCTTAAACCTGTTTTGGCAAGTCTTGATGGTGAATCGAGAGATTCCATTGCAAGTGCAACTGTCGATTATACAAGACGGAAAAGCTTCAACCTGACGAACGTGCATAAAGAGCGCGGTAAAGGAAAAACGAAAACGAATATATGGGATGTTGAAAATTTAACAGCCAGCTTTGCGTACACGGAAGTTTACCGTCACAATGTGAATATTGAATACAGCACTTTGCGTAATTACCGTGGCGGACTTACTTATTCGTACACACCACAGATGAAGCCGCTCAAGCCTTTTGAAAAAGCAGCCTGGGCGAAATCAAAATGGCTCACGCTTATCCGTGAAATCAGCTTTATGCCTATACCGACTCAGTTCGGATTCAGCACGGATATCAACCGTACTTACAGCGAGATCAAGAACAGGAATATTACCGGGTACACGGATGTATTTACTCCGACGTTTTATAATAAGACATTTGTGTGGACACGCAGCTACGATATGCGCTGGGACATTACAAAAAATCTGAAGCTGGATTTCTCCGCGGATAATCTTGCGAATATCCTGGAGCCGGAAGGCAAGATCGACACCAAAGAAGAAAAAGCTGTTGTCTGGGATAATGTCAAAGCATTCGGCACAACGATGAATTATCACCATAACACAAATGTCACTTATAATATTCCGATCAATAAGATTCCGCTGTTTGACTGGATCAGCCCGACAGTGCGCTATTCATCCGGATTTAACTGGCAGCGCGCGCCTTTATCAGCGGATACGATCGGTGCTACTATTGGTAATAATTCGAAATGGGATTATACAGCACAGCTGAACATGACTACGCTTTATAATCATTCGAAGTATCTCAAAAAGGTAAATGCGAAAAAGCCGGGTCAATCAAGAACGCCGGTTGCCAGCTCGAAAAAACCATTGAACGCTGCTGATTCGTTAAAGCAGAAAGCAAAACAGGATTCAATCAATAAAGCGAATAATCAATACGTTATTGTCGAATATCTTGCGCGCCTCCTGATGAGCCTGCGTACGGTTTCCGCTACCTATTCCGTGAACTCTACCATGGGATTGCCGGGATACAACCGTAAAACGCAGATTCTCGGATTCGATGATAAATTTGATGGCCCCGGAATAGGATTCCTTTTCGGCCAGCAGAATAATTTCGGCGACAATAACGACCGGTATCCCGCATACGCCATAAATAAGGGATACCTGGTGAAGGAAGAATCGCTCTTCACACCTTTCACGCAGGGAACCACACAAAACTTCACCGCACGCGCCACGCTTGAGCCTTTTCCTGATGTACGCATAGAGCTTACAGGAAACAGAACGAAGACGCTGAACAGAGCCGAATTCATTCACTTTGATCCGGCGCAGGATCAGTACACATACTTATCGGGTACAGAAAACGGAAGTTTCAGCATTTCGATCATCGCCTGGAAATCTTCTTTTGTGCGCGATTCAAAAACAGATCATACCAGTAAAGTATTTGAGCAATTCCTGAATAACCGTAATGCGATCTCAAAACGTCTTGCTACTGAAAACGAATGGTCAGGTCAGCAGAATCCGACTACCGGGTTTTATGATGGCTATAGCAATGTTCAGCAGGATGTAATTATTCCCGCATTCTTTGCCGCTTATACAGGTAAGGATGCTTCGAATACTTCGCTTAAACTTTTCCCCGCTATCCCGATGCCGAACTGGCACATCTCTTATGATGGTCTTACAAAATACGGCCCGGTTAAAAAGCATTTCAAGACGGTTACGCTTAATCATACGTACCGTTCTACTTATTCCCTGAGCAGCTACCAGACGAATCTTGATTATAGTGACAGTCTTGGATTCGCGTATGTGAGAAATGTTGTAGGAGATTTCCAGAGTCAATACCAGATCGGTACGGTTCAGATCTCTGAGCAGCTGAGCCCGTTGATCGGCGTGAATCTTATCTGGAACAACAGTCTTTCCACGAAGTTCGAATACAAGAAAGACCGTACGATGAGCCTGAGCCTTGCCAATACACAGCTTACCGAAGTAAACGGAAAAGAAGTAGTAGTTGGCGCGGGATACCGCATTCCAAAGCTGCCGTTGAAGTTCATGAAGAAAATAATGCGCGGAAAAATTCCAACCAGCGATCTGAATATTCACGTGGATGTTTCTTACCGGAATAACCAGACAGTGATCCGCAAGAGCGTGGAGAATATCAACGTTCTTACTGCAGGGCAGAATATTTTCGCCTTCAAATCATCTGTCGATTACCAGCTCACGAGCCAGCTCCAGATCCGCTTTTTCTGCGACAGGATCATGACCAATCCGCTGATCTCTTCGTCTTTCAAAACGGCCAATACAAATGCCGGGTTGAGTCTCCGTTTCATGCTGCAATAGATCAATAGTCAGTGGTCAGTAGTCAATGGTCAGTATTTATTCGCTGACAACTGATTACTGACTATTATTTTTAACTTTGTTCCTCATAAAAAAAGAACAATCAGTATGAATTTTCCTGACAATCTTAAGTACACGAAGGATCACGAATGGGTTCTCGTCGACGGCGAAGTAGCTACGATCGGTATTACTGAATTCGCACAGGGCGAGCTGGGTGATATTGTTTACGTGGAAATTGAAACGGTCAACGAGGAGCTTGGAAAAGAAGAGGTATTCGGAACGATCGAAGCAGTGAAAACCGTTTCTGATCTTTTCATGCCTATTACCGGTGTTGTGCTAGAAAAAAATGCAGGCATTGATGCAAATCCGGAAGTAGTAAATAAAGATCCGTACGGAGAAGGCTGGCTGATTAAAGTTTCAATTGCAAATCGTGCCGAATTGGATGGTTTGCTCGACGCAGCTACCTACAAGGAGCTGATCGGACAATAATATTTCCATGAGCAGGAAGCCTAATCTTCTCACTATCGGTTGGGCGCTGGTCATTTTGATTTTATGCGGAATTCCCGGAAGGGATATTCCGCATTTTTCTTTTTTAGAAATTCTCAGCTTCGACAAATGGGTGCATGCCGGAATATTCCTGGTGCTCACACTCCTGGCAGTGCGTGGATTTCGATTGCAGCATACGTTCATGCTGTTAAATACATTCGCGGTTATCTTCGCATTGGTGTTCTGTATTATTTATGGCGGATTGCTTGAAGTGATGCAGGGAACATTGTTTGCTGAACGAAGCGCCGATGTGTACGATTTCATCGCTAACAGCTTTGGCTGTATTTTAGCTGCGCTGATTTATCCGATAGTTTCACGTTGGTTTCCAAAATTCAATTTCCCTTTGCATGGCTGAGCAGACTATTACCTGGCAATGTAAATCGTTTCATGAGCTGCGTCCTGCAGAATTGCACCGCCTGCTTGCTTTACGTTGCGCGGTTTTCATCATCGAGCAAAACTGCCCGTATCTCGATCCCGATTACAAAGACGAATATGCGTTGCACGTAATGGGCTGGAAAGGCGAGGAGCTGGTAGCAGTTTCAAGGATTCTTCCGGCAGGTGTTTCTTACGAAGAAGTTTCTGTGGGAAGAGTTGCAACGTCGGCAAGTGTGCGTGGGACCGGTGCGGGAAAAATGCTGATGACAAAAACGATGGAATATATTTCGTACACGTTCGGAAATGTTCCGGTAAGAATTTCTGCGCAATCGTATCTGCAGAAGTATTATGAGGGTTATGGATTTAAGCGGACGGAGAAGGAGGAATATTTAGAGGATAATATTCCGCATGTGGAGATGTTGTACGTGGATAAAAATTTAATGACTGGGTGATCTGGTGACTGGGTGATTTGGTGGTGGGGCAGGATGATGGCAGGTAAGGGTTTGGGGCTAAAAGAAAGTGCTGAGTTTGAAACACATTCCAGTCTTAACCGACAACCGTTAGGTTAAAGATACAAAACTTTCGATAACCTCGTCCGGCCGCATTTTTTTAGCCTGTGTTAGTGGTTGGTGGCGGCACCCAGTTTAAATACAGCTTTCGCGGCTGCCGATAAAAAGTCTGCGGTTAAAATATCAAGCGCATTTTTTTGTCCGAGTACATTTAATCTGTCTAAACTCATGCGTTGAGGATGTATTTTAATTTGCCGTTTGAAAATATACTTTCAGTTGCTATAGGAAGCGCATGGTCAATGACCTGAACGAGCTCCGATAAACTACTGGGCTTGCGAACATAAATATCCGCTCCTTGCTTAAAGAGTATGTTTATTATATCCTGTAGTTTGGAGGTTGAGAACATGACCACAGGAAGATCTTTCAGCTTTTCATTTTGTTTTATTTCCTCTAAACATTCGAATCCGTTTTTGCGCGGCATATTGATGTCGAGGAAAAGAATGTGAGGAAGATTTTCTGAATTTTCACAAAGGTAATTCATCAGTTGTTCTCCGTCATGCACAGTTGTAAGATGTGTAACTTTTGTCAGTGCTTCCAATGCATTGTTAAAAAGATTACAATCGTCCATGTCATCGTCCGCAAGTAATATATTCATTTGTTCATTTGTTTAAAATTTATTTGTTAAGGTTCTGAGTGAATTGAACGACTAAGATAAACAATAAATTAGTCAGGTCAAACACGTTTCCGCCTGTCGAGCGAGGTGAGTGTCGGTGTCCGCAATTTAAAGAACGAAAACTTTTTTGTCTCCCGAAAAATTGTCTCGAAGAATTTGTCCCGCCACTTACCGCTAACGGTTCTGGCGCTACACGCCGTGCGGGGCTTTTTAGCACTACACTTGATACGAAGCACAAATGTTCAACCTTGCACAAAACTGTCATACGAAGAAAACTGCACCCCGCATTGTCGTGTAGCTCATGTTAGTGGCAGTTTTATTAGTTTTTCGCCCATTCGTCATTAAAATATTTTACATCATTATTCTTTGCTTCATGTTGAACTTCTTCAGTAACTACTTCGTTTTTGTTAATATCATTTAAAGAACAGCCATTTATTAATATCCTATTATCATTTAATA
>JALYQL010000082.1 GCA_030855855.1 Bacteroidota bacterium
GAATATCTGCGCCTTGTGATCTCCGAAAAAACAGCAATTGTATTTTCGAAAATGGGAACGATCTTCATTGTCGTGATGCTGTTCCTCTTGTTTTTCCTCTTCACCAACATTGCTGCAGCAATGTGGATCGGGAAACATTTCGATGATTATTCTTTAGGCTTCGGTTCTGTTTCATTGTTCTATTTGTTATTAGCGGTAATTTATTTGTTGCTGCGTAAATCGGTCTTCGAAAAGAAAATGCAGGATACTGTTGTCAATGCGCTTTATCCTGAACATGCGGAGGAGGACGAAGATGAGTAAGATGACAGGAATGAATAAGCTGCGAAAGGAAAAACTTCGCCTGGAAGCCCGGATTGCGATTGAGAAAGTTGAGCTTTACCAAATAGCAGAAGATTATACAAAATCGCTCTGGCCGGTAAAAGTGCTTAATCGTTTCAGGAAAACTGCCGAATCATTATCCGAAAGTAAATTGCTTGTCATAGGCGCACAGCTTGCCTTTGCGGCATTGAATACTGTTAAAAGCAGGAATTCCGGAGAGGAAGAAGAGGGAAATGGCGGAATAAAAAATTTCCTGAAAACGATGGTGAATAATTTTCTTCAGCAATACATGAATAAAGACGAGGAATAGTGCAGCCTTCGATACGGTTTCGAAAGCAATCTCTTTGCTTCGAGGACAGATCATTCGAAACCTACTCAGTCTGACAATAATTTATGCTTGTCAGACTGAGTAGATTTCGGTCGGGATTTCTGACCTGAATGTAGTGAGACGAGGAATAGTGCAGCCTTCGATACGGTTTCGAAGTCAATCTCTTTGCTTCGATAACAGATCATTCGAAACCTACTCAGTCTGACAATAATTTATGTTTGTCAGACTGAGTAGATTTCGGTCGGGATTTCTGACCTGAATGCACTGTTCATCCGAAATCGTATCGAAGTCAATTTTCCAGCTGCGCTATTTTCTGTTTCGGTAATTCCACCGTTTCCATGGCGTCGATCATGCGGAGGTCTAACAAAGTCTTTCCGTTTTCCATTGTGTGAAACATCGGAACGAATTTTTTACCGGTTTTTATTTCAGATGATTTGTAAGAAGAGCGGGAATAGATCGTTTGTGAAAAAGTATCATCGAAAGCTTTAAGCAGCACGATCAATTCAATTTTCAGATCGAGAATATCCGCTTCTGTTAATCCATAAAACGGACTGGATTCATCGATGGGATGAACGACTGTCCAGCTGCTTGGAAAAAGATTGATCTTGTTTCTTTCCAGCGCGAGACGTGAAAATGATCTGATCTTCGAATCTTTTTCAAACCACGCCATTGTAATATCTACTTCCACTTCAATAAGCTGGTTGCGACGCATATTTGCCACGCGGAACATCACGCCGGTAATGTCTTTGTACGGCGCGATGATTGCGTGCTCGCTGTAAATTAATTTTGCCTGCGGCCTGGAAAATCTTCCGTAGAGCAAACCTGTTGCTAATGCAAAGCTTAACAAGCCGATCATGGATTCAATCGCTGCGATAGCGCTTGCTTCTGTTCCGATCGGCGCGACTCTTCCATAGCCCAGCGTGGTGAGCGTCTGTGAGCTGAAGAAAAAAGATTCTGAAAATTTGTGTAATCCATCTATACTCTGATCTATTCCTGCAAGGTGCTCTGTGCCGATGAAATAATAGATTGCCGCAAAAATAATATTTATAAAAAGGTAACCGGTAAGGATGAGCAGAATGAATTTGGTCCATGACATGGTGATGAGTTCATGGAAAATTTCATACGGACGGAATTTCGGCTCCCCAAGACGTTCGATATTGAATGAACCATCTTTGTTCATGTTGCGGTCGGAACCTTGTTTGGTGCCGAAGCCGAGATCGTCGTTGGTGTTGCCTTTTTTTATGCGATTGCCCATTTCAGTAGATTAGCGAGAGTGAAATTACGGAAATGGATTGTTCGGGGGCAAATAGATTTTGTTGATAGCACTATCCTTATTTTCAAAAATTTATTGCCACAAAGGCACAAAGGCACAAAGAAAATTTCCTTTGTGCCTTCGCTTATATCGGGGTGATTTACTTGTACGATGATTGTGGTAATGCAGGTGCAGGGGAGGGTAATGCCCAATAAGGAAAAATAACCGGCATGATTGCATTATCAATTTCTTCCTGCTTTTTTCTTTCTTGTAGCTGGATCGTATAATAATGCTGCTCTATCATCGCGTCGAGATCGTTCCTGAAATCATTTCCGGCTTTTTTGGTGAATGAATAGTCAAGGTTTACCCGTAATTGACTTTCTGCAATTTCATTCAGCTGAACAGTTATTGCTTCCGGTTTTACATTGGAACGTTGCACCCAAAACCATTTTTTATCTTTCTGCGCAACTACAACAAGCGTGTATTTTAAGAGTTCATTTAACTTTTCGGAATACACCGCTCCTGATTTATTGACACGCATAAAACTGTTAAGACTATCTGCAAGCAAATAAACTTTGACCTGCTCAAACTGAGTTTCAT
>JALYQL010000086.1 GCA_030855855.1 Bacteroidota bacterium
CGTTTTACCTGAAACCGATCAGCGTGAACGGAAAGCTGTTGTATGATGGCGGGCTGTACAATAATTTTCCGTCGAATGTGATGTACCAGGATTTCTTTCCTGATTTCATCATCGGCAGCAATGTGGCTTCTGAATTTCAAAACCCGGATGAGGATAACCTTATCTCCCAGATCAGGGCGATGCTCACCAGCAAAACAGATTTCAACGCACAATGTGAAAACGGAATTATCGTGGAGCCTGATGCTGACTGGCTCGGGCTTTTTGATTTTGCAA
This sequence comes from Bacteroidota bacterium, assembly GCA_030855855.1. Classification (GTDB taxonomy): domain Bacteria; phylum Bacteroidota; class Bacteroidia; order Palsa-965; family Palsa-965. Next base: position 274 of record JALYQL010000086.1, read on the forward strand.
ATGCGCAGCGTATTATTGACAGTGGCTATGTGGCAACAATGCGCAAGATGGACAGCATCAAATTGTCGGTATCGCGCAGGAGTGATCCGGTGCAGCTTGCAGCGAAACGTTCGGCATTTATAGCAAAGCAGCCGAAAATTGTTTTTGATAATATCACAATCGAAGGAACGGGATTAAAAAAACGGCAGGTCGCTTATGTTTCACGTTTGCTTCGACACCGTGAACAGTTTGTGAGCATTGAAGATCTGAAGCCGGGCTATTTCCGTCTTGCTGCGGATGATAAGATCAAAAGCATTTTTCCGAAAGCGCATTACAATAAGCTAACGGGTTATTATGATCTGAAGCTGACGATCAAAAAAGAGAAAAATGTTTCCACTTCTTTCGGTGGTAATTTTTCTAACAGGCCCATCAACATGGGATTTTTCGGCTTCCGTTACAACATGCTCAGCAATCCTTCCATCTCTGTGAGCGGTAATGGCTATTTCGGAAAGCTTTACAGCGCTGCGCAGGTACGTGCCCGCATTGATTTTCCTTTCCGGCTGCCATTTTATATTGAGCCGATTGTGACCTGGAACCGCTGGGATTTTTACCGCAGCAGCCCCGCATTTTTTTCGGATACAAAACCGCCTTTCCTGATCAACATCGATCGTTTCGCGGAGATTGATGCCGGTTTCCCTGTGCGGAATAAAGGACGTTTTGTGATCGGAACAGGTTTCGCCTCCAACCGTAATTTATATTACCAGACGGATGTTTTCAGTTCTTCTGACACGGCAGACATTACTGATTTTAACCTGATCACCACACATTTTTTATACGAACGGAATACGCTCAACAGGAAACAATTTGCCTCATCAGGAACGTATTTCGCCATACGCGCACGATTTGTTCAGGGAGAAGAATTTTATCGCCCCGGTTCTACCGCTATTGTTGACGCAAATTTCAGAAGCGTGCACAACTGGCTGCAATTCCGGCTGACGTATGATACGTATTTTAAAGAAAGAGGTAGATGGCGTGCAGGTTTCCTTGCTGAAATCGTTTACACCACTCAGCCGTTCGAGGATCAGCCGTTCTTTCATAATTACACATCGACCATGCTCAACGCGCCTGCATTTGAGCCAACGCCTGAAAGCAAAACTTATTTCATTCCTGATTTCCGCGCACACCAGTTTATCGGAACAGGATTGAAAAGTGTTCTTGTGATCACGAAAAATATTGAATGGAGAGTTGAAGGTTATTTATTCGCACCGTACCAGAGAATCGTGCAGAATGCAAATCTCACTGCTTCTTACGCTTCGCCTCCCGCGTTTAATTTTGAGTACATCAAAACGCTGCAGTCGGTGGCGATGACTGCTTTTGTATGGCATTCCCCACTCGGACCATTAAGCCTCAGCCTGAATTATTACAGCCCGCGCAAACAACCTTTCAGCCTGTTGTTTAATTTCGGATATATTATTTTTAACAGAAAGACGTTGGATTAGTCACAGAATGTCATTCAATCTTTTCTTATCAATGAACTGAACCACAAAAAGGTTGTGATTTAAGTTGTAAAGAAAAGATGAATGTATAAGCAAGCCGATGTACAAGTAGAAATAAAATAAAAAATCGCATCTCCGTATATTTGTGTCACATTTTCTCGTTGCCGGAAAAAAGAATGCCGGCAATACCGACAAAGGAAGAGACAAAAATGTGGTTGGATACAAGTGTTCCTTTTAGCAGCAAGAAACAACTCCTTGATCCGTATGATGCGGCGTTAATGGCCGATCATCCCATCAGTAAATTGATAACGTCGAGGAAAGAAAATCCTAATTGTGAAGCTGTGATGCAACCGTTTGGACATAATGAGCTTTAAGCACATTCTGCCCTTCCAACCTGTATCATTTTAACAAAAACCCGTTATTCAAGAGTGGTATTTCTTATCTTTAATCTGGCAATACCTCTTGAACACATTTAAGAATCTGAATTCCATGAGAACACGACTACTTTTGTCCGTAGTAATATCCTTATTATCAAGCGGATCAGCATTCGCACAGCTATCCCCTTCTCAATGGGAAAATGCTAAAAAGAACGGTGAGCTGAACGGAAAAGCCAAAGCAGCCCCGGTTCCTGACCAGAAAGCACCACCGATGCAATACAAGCTGGCACCCAACACACCGGTTAAGCCGGCTTCGAACAGCTGCCAGTGCTGGCAAACACGCGACTCTTCCTGGAGTATTGTCCCGATGAGCTTCTCTACTCCACCGGATTACCGCAATGACGATGATTCCTCTCCGCTGATCAATCTTCCATTTACTTTTTGTCTTTACGGAACTACCTGGACAGATTGCTACATCAACAATAACGGGAATGTTTCTTTCGGCGCGCCTTATGGAACATTTACCGCAAGCGGATTTCCGAATGCAAGCTTTGTGATGGTTGCGCCTTTCTGGTCGGATGTGGATACCCGGAATGTGCTGAGCGGGTTGCCTTATTACAAGATCACGCCTACATACATGGTTGTTCAGTGGGATGCTGTCGGATATTATGCTTCGTATGCGGATAAAGTGAATACATTTCAGCTGATCATCACCAACGGTTCGGATCCGATTGTTCCGGGCGGTAATGTTTCATTTTGCTACAAAGACATGCAGTGGACAACCGGCGATGCCTCAAACGGTGTTGGCGGATTTGGAGGCTCTGATGCAATTGTAGGCGCGAACCAGGGAAATGGCGTTGATTATATTCAGTTCGGCGCTTTCAATCAGCCGGGCGGTGTTTATAATGGCCCTGCTGTTGGCGGCAGCGGAATTGACTGGCTCGATTTCCAGACCTTTCTTTTTGACGCGTGCGGAAGCTCGAACAACGTTCCTCCTACCGCCTCCGGAATTGCAGTATGCGATACTGTGTACCTGTGCATTGGCGATACACTTCCGCTCAACGTTTCGTTTTTTTCGCCCGAGCCTGCACAGAATACAGTTGTCACCATCGACACAACCGGCACAACCGGTTATGTTCAGCTCACCAATACACCGGGTAATACCGCAACGCTTGCCGCGTACTTTATAGGTTCGGCGAGCAATGCGGGAACCAACACCGTTACGATCACAGCTACTGATAACGGAACACCTGCAGGAATAACTTCAATTCCGATTGTGATCGTGGTGCTGCCCGCGCCGAACATTGTTGCAAGCAACGATACTTCCATTTGCGCCGGCGATCCAGTTAATCTTTTTGCAACCGGCGGAATAACTTACACCTGGTCGCCGGCAACAAACCTGAGCGATCCGAATATTTCAAATCCTGTTGCTACTCCCGCAACTACCACAACATATGTGGTCACAGCTACCAATGGAACATGTTCGGATTCTGAACCTGTTGTGGTAACTGTTCAATTCACCCTTGCCAATGCAGGTCCTGATACAACGATTTGTCTTGGTGGAAATGCATTTCTAACAGCAACCGGCGGCACTTCTTATTCGTGGTCGCCAACAACCGGATTAAACAATCCTGCTATTCAGAATCCTATTGCCACACCGACAATTACAACTACTTACACCTGCACGGTTACAAATGCAATTGGTTGTACAGATGTAGATATCGCGACAATTACGATAACTTCATCACCGGTAGCTATTTTCTCTTTTACACCTACCGTGATCTTTGCCGACAGCTCGTATTATTTCCTTGACCAGTCGACAGGCGGCGCAACTTCCTGGTCCTGGGATTTCGGTGACGGAAATACTTCTACATCACAAAATCCATCTCATCTGTATAGCGCAGGAGGAACCTACCAGGTTTGTCTGACCACAACGAACAATGCAGGATGCACCAATACTGTCTGTTCAGATGTGATTGTGCTGCCCCGCGATGTTGTGGGACCAAACGTTTTCACACCGAATGGCGACGGAACCAATGATGTGCTGATTTTCCAGAATCTTTCTTATTACCCGAATACAGCGATCTATATTTATGATCGTTGGGGAATTTTAGTTTATGAGAATGGAAATTATCTCAATGACTGGAACGGAAAGAAAAACGGAAGCGGCGCTGAATGTGTGGATGGCACTTATTATTATGTGCTGAGCGGAATTAACCTGAAAGAAACGGTTACGGGATTTGTGCAGCTGATCAGGGGGAAATAAAAAGCGGATATTTTTTTCATCAGGTAAGTTTTCCAAACTTACCTGATGAAAAAAATATCCGGACTTTTGTTGTGAAAATCTAAAATCTACGCCTGTCCTTTCGGACCGCCGAAATTCATAGGGTAAGCCTGCGCGAATTCGGTATCGTTGATGGCGCCATGCGCGCTTTCAAAACGTGCGACATTTTCTTTGAGCGCTTTCATTAGTCTTTTCGCGTGCTGTGGTGTAAGGATCACGCGTGATTTCACTCTTGCTTTCGGAACACCGGGCATCACCTGGATAAAATCCAGCACGAATTCGGAAGCGGAATGGGTGATGACCGCGAAGTTGGAATAAACACCGGATGCTACATCCTCGTTTAATTCGATATTAAGCTGTTGGTTTTGGTTGTCGTCCTGCATATATATGTTTTTAAGTGGGATAAAGTTACCCAATTTTTTCTCGTCTTTTCAATCCGGAATTCTGGTCAGCCATACAACAAAAAGAGTCCTCCCATTAAACAGGGAAGACTCCTTACGAGGATTGAAAATTTGCAAACCTCCAATCTACATCTTAATGATCTTAAATTCTGTGCGCCGGTTTTTCTGGTGCTCTTCTTCAGGACACGAGGATTTCACCGCGCCTTCGCACTGGCAACCATTCGCAAGCTGGCTTTCACCAAATCCTTTTCCATAGATGCGCTCTGGATTTGTAATGCGTTTTTTGATGTATTCTGCTGATGCTTTTGCTCTTTTATCAGATAGCGCCGCGTTTGAAGTGATGCTTCCACGACAATCGGTGTGCGAACCGAGTTCTATAATCATGTTCGGATTTTCATTCATCACTTTCACCACCTTGTCAAGTTCTATCGCAGCATCGGGACGGATGACGGATTTTCCAAGATCAAAATAAATTGGTTTGATGTCGATGATCTTTGCAAGGTCGAGGCCGACAGAAATTGCGTCCAGCTTTTCGTCGATGAGAATTTCTCCCTCTTTTTCAATCGGCGCATTGTACGTGATTGTTTTTGCGAGATAGCCCTTCTTTTCAAAAGTGATGTTGTAGCTCAGCCGGCTGCCAATCGTTTTACCTGCAACAGGCAAACGGAAATCACCACCCTCAGGTGTAAGAATGCTGTCTGTCTTGCCGGTGAAATTATCGGTGACTTTGATCTTTACATCACGTATCCCGGTGTTATTTGTTTTATCCTTTATCAAAACATACAGCGAAAGTCC
>JALYQL010000039.1 GCA_030855855.1 Bacteroidota bacterium
AATCACCACCCTCAGGTGTAAGAATGCTGTCTGTCTTGCCGGTGAAATTATCGGTGACTTTGATCTTTACATCACGTATCCCGGTGTTATTTGTTTTATCCTTTATCAAAACATACAGCGAAAGTCCCGGATCTTTTTCAAGCAAAACATCTTTTACAATCTCCGTCACATCGCTGTTTTCATTAATAGTGAACGACGTTGATCCCGCGAAATATTTTTCTTTTTCTCCATCGAGTGCATAATTTTTTCCGGCTTCAATTTCAAACTGGTATGCGCCCGTTTCGTCTGTGATGACGGAAGCGACTATATTTCCGTCGGCATCATTCAGCATAACATTTGCAGAAGCAAGCGGCGCCCCGGAAGTTTTATCCTTTGCAATTCCTTTAACGAGGTAAGTGGTTTTGAAAGGGCGGATAAGTGTCAGCGCATAAATATCATCGTCACCTTTTCCGCCTTCACGGTTGCTGCTGAAGTACCCGCTTTTCCCGGTCGCATCAAGCACGAGTGCGAAATCGTCAGAAGAAGAATTCACCGGCAAACCAACATTTGTCACTTTACCGAAACCGTTTTTGCGGTCATCCGGCGCGTAAAAAACATCAAGACCACCAAGGCCAACCTGTCCATCGGATGAAAAGAACAGGTTGCCTTCAATGTCTAAAAAAGGAAACATCTCACGACCTTCCGTGTTGATGCCATCGCCCAGGTTTTCAGGGGTGCCGAGCGAAGCATCTTCGTTGATTACTGCACGGTAAATGTCGGTGGTTCCTTTTCCGCCCGGCATATCACTTACGAAATAGAGATATTTTCCATCGGGAGAAAGAGCAGGATGCCCGACAGAAAATTCATCACTATTGATCGACAGGTTTTCTTCCTGCCATGTTCCATTATTAGTTGTAGCCCTGAAAATTTTAAGGTTATTAATTCCTTTGGTGTCTTTGCGGAATTTCTTTTTGAAATAATTGTTGCGTGTGAAATACAACACCTTTCCATCCGCAGAAAAACAAGCTGGGCCTTCGTGGTACCGTGTGTTTAATTTTTCATTCAGCGCAATCACCTTGCTGAGATTTCCTTGTCCGTCGCGGTTGGCAACGTACAAATTCAGGAAAGGCATTTCGTTCCATGTGTGGACATTCTTCACTGAAACTTTATCAAGGCGTGAAGAAGCAAAAATTATATTTCCATTATAAAAAGCGGTGCCAAAATCAGATTGCGGTGTATTGACATCAAGATTGCTGAGGCTGAAATACGGCTGCTGCGCTTTTAATGTTTCGAAATACTGCGCATTGCTCATATATAATTTTGCACGCATATCGTCGCCACGAACAGCGAAATATTTCTGCATCCAGCTTTCACTTTCAACATACTTTCCATTTGCCCGCAACGCTTCCGCATAATGCAAAAGAGAATTCGGTGTAGGTGCCGCGCCGGTTGCTACTTTTCCATACCAGGCTTCTGACTGACCGGTTTGCCCCATCAGACGGTAACAATCACCAAGCCGTTCGTAGTCGCGGTCGTTCGCTTTTTTTGCAGTAAGGCGTTGATAAAGTCCGGCAGCTTTTACATACGCGAGCCGGTCGAAGGCTTTATCTGCACGTTTTCTCAAACCGGTTTGCGCAAATGCAAGCGCCGGAATTATAAGCAGCAATAAAAACAGAATTGAATTCTTTTTCATGTGTATTCTTTATTGAGATCAGAAATAACGTGGGGAACGAAGCTTGTCCTGTTTGTTCAGGAAATCGTAGCTGAGCATTATCTCAACAGTTCCGTTATTTACATTCTGCAGTCGTGTTGAAGTGTAATCGTAAGAAATGCCTGCCCGGAACTGGCTGCTTAGCTGGTAACCTACCAATCCATAATAGCTGTCTTTGTAACGCATGCCGAGTCCGACAGAAAATTTTTCGCGGAACAATGCTTCAACTGTTGCATCAATAGAGATAGGAGAATTTTTTACCATCTTTATCTGGAAAGTCGGCTTCAGCTTTATGTCGGGCGTTATAGGAAGAATTACTCCTCCGATAACAAACAGGTGACGCAATTCCATCAATGAAGTAGTATCGTTTTTTGTTCCGCCGAGACTAAAAGTATTCTGCACCAAACGTGGAGCGCTTGCACCGAAATACCAATTTTCATGATGGAGGTAAATTCCTGCGCCGAAGTTTGGTTTTACATTGCTTTGCAGCGTGCTTCCTGTAAATGAAGGATCGTTTGCCTGGATGGTGCTGAGCTCCGCAATTTTCGGTTGAAACCAGTTCACTCCTGCTTTTACACCGAAGCTAAGCCTGAGTCCTTCGGTGAGTTTTACGGTGTAAGAATAATCGCCATAAAAAAATGTCTGGTTGATCGGACCGATGTGATCATTGACTACTGAAAAGCCCAAACCCATTTTTTTATTCTTTAAAGGCGAATGAATAAAAACAGTTTGTGTTGTAGGAGCGCCGTTCAAACCGATCCATTGCTGGCGGTGAAGCGCGCTTATGTTCAGCACATCGCGGCTGCCGGCATACGCAGGATTTACACTGAGTGTGTTGTACATGTAATGTGTGAACTGCGGATCCTGCTGTGCGGAAAGTTTCAGCGAAGTGAAAGCGATGAGCGCACTACAAAGGAGGAATAGTTTTTTCATTTTTACTTTTTTTGTCATAATGAGCGAAGCCTTTTCTGTAATATCAGGCGAAGTTTTTTTGCAGTTTCAAACGAGTCTTTTTTTGCCATACGAGGCGAAACCTTTGCCATCTCCGGCGAAACCTTCTCTGTGCTATCGAACGCCGCTTTTTTTGTATTACCAGGCGAGACCTTTTTAATCATATAATTTTTTATTGACGATTAATAAATACATAACCGGAACGTACCGCGCTTCCATCACCAAGATCTATGATGTAGAAATAAGTTCCTTCTGGTAATGGTCCATTACCGGTGCTGAGCGAACCTGCATTTGTTCCATCCCATTTCACTGATCCGTTATCGTAAGCAGCAGCTTCGTACACGAGGTTGCCCCAACGGTTGAAGATGGTGACATGATTATCCGGGTAAGCGGAAATTCCTTTGATCTCGAAATAATCATTGATGCCGTCTCCGTTCGGTGAGAATCCTTGCGGAATAACAAGTCCGCACGGATCAGGATCGAGGTAATTGGAAATATCATCACCATCGCAATCCTCTGATGCTAATTCATCTCCTGTTCCGTCTGCAATTCCATCACCATCACTGTCAATGTCGAGGTAATTCGGAACTCCATCGTTGTCGGTATCAGGTACAGGCGGACCTGCGTTTCCATTTCCTACTTCCGTGTTATCATCCCATCCGTCACCATCGTTATCGGTGAAGTTGTCAATGATCCCGTCTCCGTTCGTATCGCTTCCGCCGCCTTCAAGCGCATCGGTGATTCCATCATTATCGCTATCGAGATCTAAATAATCAGGAACGCCGTCGTTATCAGTATCAGGAACATCAGGGCCTGCATTTCCGTTTCCGTTATCGACATTATCATCCCATCCATTTCCATCGCTGTCGGTGAAATTGTCGATAGTGCCGTCACCGTTTGTATCAGGTGAGCCGCCTTCCACTACATCAGGAATTCCATCGTTGTCGCTGTCGAGATCATGGTAATCAGGAATTCCGTCGCCATCTGTATCTGCAAAAGGCGGACCTGCATTTCCATTACCATTTTCCACGTTATCATCCCAACCATCACCATCGTTATCAGTGAAATTATCAACGATTCCATCGCCATCAACATCAGGTGAACCACCTTCTACTACATCTGGAATACCATCGTTATCACTGTCGAGATCATGGTAATCAGGAATACCATCGTTATCATAATCAGGAACAGGAGGACCTGCAATTCCGGTTCCGTTTTCTACTGTATCATCAAAACCGTCGTTATCAACATCGGTGAAATTATCGACCATTCCATCATTGTTGGTATCAGGTGAACCTCCTTCAATGACATCGGAAATTCCATCGTTGTCGCTGTCGAGATCCAGGTAATCCGGGTGTCCGTCGCCATCAGCATCAGTAACAGGCGGGCCTGCATTTCCTGTGCTTGCTGCAACTGTATCATCGTAACCATCATTGTTTGCGTCAGTGAAATTATCAACGAGGCCGTCATTGTTTGTATCAGGTGAACCACCTTCTACTACATCAGGAATTCCGTCGTTGTCGCTGTCGAGATCGTACCAGTTTGGAATTCCGTCGTTATCAAAATCACCTGCAGTTTCTGTGGTGTCAAGAATTCCATCATTGTCATCATCGATATCATTTACATCTGCAATGCCATCGCTGTCATGATCTGCAATTTCCCGCCAGTCACGATCGCCGCCGACATTTACAACGTCAGGATATGAACCCGGTGTTGTTCCGTTTGTCGGATTTACCAATGCGTCATTCACATCATACGCATCATCGAGTCCGTCATTATCGGCATCGCTGCCGGAAGGAATTGTTTCTGGTATCCCGTTTCCATCAGTATCCCAACCTTCAATCGCGTCAACAACTGCATCGTTATCAGAATCGAGATCGAGATAATCAGGAGCATCGGCTGCATCCGTATTTACAGGAGTTGTACCTGCGCCACCGAAACCAATGAAGTTATCGTACGCATCATCGATTCCATCAGTATCAGAATCGTTTCCGGTCGGAGCAATGTAACCGATCGTTGTTTGTGCTTCAACATTATCTACGATTCCATCATTATCAGAATCGATATCGAGGTAATCTGCATTCGCGCTGTTATCTGAATTGACAGGTGTAGAAGGTTGTCCGCCGAATGTTGAATTGTTATCAATGCTGCTTAACATTCCATCTCCATCGGCATCAGTTCCATCAACAATACCATCATTGTTTGCATCAAGCGAACCGTTTCCGCTTTCAACTACATCGGTGATACCATCGTTATCGCTGTCAAGGTCATTCTGATTTGCAATGCCATCACCGTCGAAATCATTTCCACCGAGATTGTTTCCACCGAATGTGCTGTTGTTGTCGATACCAGTGACGTTAATAATTCCATCACCGTCGGTATCAGTTCCGTCAACAACACCATCGTTGTTTGCATCAAGCACTCCGTTGCCGGATTCTGTTACATCAGAAATGCCATCATTGTCGCTGTCGAGATCGAGATAGTTATCGACACCGTCGCCATCTGCATCAGGTGTTGACGAAACGTTTGTTCCGCCGAATGTTGAATTGGAATCAAGACCATTTACATTGATGATGCCATCTCCATCGGTATCGGCTCCGTCAATCACACCATCGTTATTTGCATCGAGCGCGCCGTTTCCGTTTTCGCTTGCGTCTGAAATGCCGTCGTTGTCGCTGTCGAGATCAAGAGCATTCACAACTCCATCTCCATCCGTATCCGGATTAGAAAGCATTGTTCCGCCATTGTTGGTATCCACGTTATCAGCTAAACCATCGTTATCTGTATCTGTGAATCCGTCAATGATGCCGTCGCCATTCGCGTCTGTTCCTCCGGCTTCGGTTACATCCCCGGCTCCGTCGTTGTCGCTGTCAAGGTCAATATAATCTGCAGCGCCGTCTCCGTCAGTATCAGCGGAAGGCAATGGCGTTCCACCGTTATTGCCATCAACGTTGTCGCTGAATCCGTCTGCATCAGTATCAGAATAACCATCAATGAGGCCGTCACCATTTGCATCTGTTCCGCCGGCTTCAGTTACATCTGTAATTCCATCGTTGTCAGCATCAAGATCAAGTCCGTTTGGAATTCCGTCGTTATCTGTGTCAATAATTACGAGCGGTGTTCCTCCGTTATCAGGATCAACAAGATCAGAAAGTCCGTCGCCATCAGCATCAGCAATCGGGCCTGAACCAATAATGCCATCGCCATCCGGATCAGATCCGCCTGCTTCAACAACATCCGCGATTCCGTCATTATCAGAATCAAGATCGTACGCATCCGGAATGCCATCGCCGTCATTGTCGCCGGGTCCTTCTGTTACATCCGGAATGCCATCGTTGTCATCGTCCGGATCAATGTTATCGACAATACCATCATTGTCGTTGTCGCATGGTATAGTTGTAATTGTTATTGTATCTGAAGTTGAAGCACAAGATCCGCTGCTGATGGTCCAGACGAAAACATACGAACCAGTAACAAGATTTGAAATTGTTGTTGCCGCTGAATTCGGAATGTTGATCAATGCTGTGTTAGGGCCACTCATTTGCGACCAGAGTCCCGTTCCGCTTGAAGGAACATTCGCAGCCATTGTTATAGCAGGCGGACAAACATTCAGCTGATCGGAACCTGCAGAAGCTGTTGTGGGCAAAGGATCGATCACAACAGTAACGCTGTCAGTTGAAGCAGCACAAACTCCGTTTGAAATTGACCAGACAAAAACATAAGTACCCGATTGCAAACCGGTGATCGTTGTTGTTTCTGAAGAAGGAACAGTAATCGTTGCCGAGTTTGGTCCGCTTGCCTGTGACCATATTCCATTTCCTGTTACTGCAGCATTCGCAGACATGGTTACAGAATTTGAATCGCAAAACTGAATATCTGTTCCCGCATTGGAAATTGTCGGCAAATCGTAAATGACAAGTTCTACGGTATCATTGCTTGCTGTACAAGGAATATTTGCGATGCTCCATTCGAATGAATAGGTTCCTGCAATAAGTCCGTTGACAGTTGTAGTTTCGGAAGAAGGAGAAACAATGACCGCAGTGTTTGGTCCGCTGATCTGTGACCATGTGCCTGTCCCGGCTGTTGCAGTGTCCGCAGCCATCGTAGCTGTTGTAACGTTGCACAACGCCTGATCGCCACCTGCGTTTGAAGAAGATGGCGGATCAGCTACAATTGCTTGTACCTGATCCGTGCTTGGGGGGCAAGCACCATTGCTGATGCTCCATTGAAAAGTATATGTACCGGCTGTAGTCATTCCGGTAACTGATGTTACAGGAGCAGCTGGTGATGTAATTGTTGCTGTAGCTGGTCCGCTGATCTGTATCCATGTTCCGGTCCCGGTTGTTGCGGTGTTGCCCGCCAGTGTAGTTGAACCTGAAGAAGAACAAACCAAAGAATCAAAACCGGCATCGGCAATTGTCGGTAAATCGAAAATGTCAATTTGCACCTGGTCATTGCTGGATGCGCATGGTGAATTGGAAATTGTCCATTCGAAAACATACGTTCCTGCAATCAGGCCGGTGATGGTTGTTGTCTCTGAAGAAGGTGTTGTGACCGAAGCAGTATTCGGACCGCTGATCTGTGTCCATGCTCCTGTTCCTGTCGTCGCAGCATTCGCAGACATTGTTGCAACAGTAACATTACACAATGAATCATCAGCGCCTGCATTTGCAATAGTGGGAGGATCATTCACAACAATATTTACCTGGTCAGCTGAAGAAGCGCATACACCATTGCTGATTGTCCATTCGAAAACATAAATACCTGCAGAAGTCAGACCTGTAATTGTTGTGACAGGAGAGGAAGCCGCTGTAATTGTTGCTGCAGACGGGCCGCTGATTTGCGTCCATACACCTGTTCCTGTTGCAGGAATATTTCCGGCCATTACCGCAGAAGCAGTAGAAGAGCAGATTGTCTGATCAACACCCGCATCTGAAGTTGTTGGCGTTGCGCTTACGTCGATAGTAACAAGATCAGTTGATGTAACGCATGGGGAATTTGCAATCGTCCATTGGAAAACATACGTTCCGGCAACCAGCCCTGTTACGGTTGTAGTTGCAGAAGATGCTGTCGTGATCGTTGCAGTGTTTGGTCCGCTTACCTGCGACCATGTTCCTGTTCCGACAGTGGCAGCATTTCCAGCCATTGTTGTTGAGGCTGCACAGATTGCCTGGTCGGGTCCGGCGTTTGCAGTAGTCGGTTGATCCGCGATCGTTATCACTACATCATCATTTGTAGCAGCACATGGCGCGTTTGTAATGGTCCATTGGAATGTATAAGAACCTGCGACGAGTCCGGTGATTGATGTAACCGGCGAATTCGGAAGTGTGATTGCTGCTGTGTTCGGTCCGCTTACCTGTGTCCATGTTCCTGTTCCCGGTATCGCAGCATTCGCACTCATCACCGTAGTTGTAACATTACACAAGGACTGATCAGTGCCTGCATTGGAAGCAGGAGTGGTTGCATTTCGTATGATCGTCACCTGGTCGCCTGAAGCAGTACAGGGTGAATTTGCAATTGTCCATTGGAAAACATACGAACCTGCAGTGGTGAGACCGGTGATTGTAGTTACAGGTGAACCAGGAGCTGTAATTGTTCCTGTTACAGGTCCGCTGATCTGTGTCCATGTTCCTGCGCCCGACGATGCTGTATTTGCAGCCATCGTTGCAGTATTCACACAAATGGTCTGATCTGGTCCTGCGGCTGAAGTTGTCGGAGTTGTTGAAACCGTTACGACTGTTGTTCCGGTTGCAGAAGTGCAGCCGTTCGTTGTAATTGTCAGACTATAAGTTCCGGCCATCGCCGTTGTCGCATTTAGAATAAAAGGATTTTGCAGTGCCGAAGCAAAACTGTTCGGACCGGTCCATGAATATGTTGCTCCAACAACAAGTGAAGTAGAAAGGTTAATGGTGCTTCCCTCGCATACAGTAGAATTGCTAGATGCGGATGGTGTTGCAGGTGTTGCATTTACAACCACGGCAACTGTTCCGACAGCAGATGTACAACCTGTTGTGGTAACTGTTACGCTATACGTTCCGGCCATTGCAGCTGTAGCACTTACACGTGTTGGATTTTGTACCGCAGAAACAAATGCAGATGGACCAGTCCATGAATAAGTTGCACCAGCTACTGCCGGAGTAGAAAGATTAATTGTGTTGCCACTGCATACAGGCGAGTTGCTTGATGCTGTTGGAGTAGCTGGTGTTGCATTGATCACAACAGCAACTGTTCCGACTGCAGAAGTGCAACCTGTTGTTGTAACTGTCAGGCTGTACGTTCCGGCCATCGCTGCTGTCGCACCTGCACGTGTTGGATTTTGTAAAGCCGAAACAAATGCAGATGGTCCCGTCCATGAATAAGTTGCACCTGCTACTGCGGGAGTGGAAAGATTAATTGTATCACCCGTACAAACAGGAGAGTTGCTTGACGCTGTTGGTGTAGCTGGTGTTGTATTCACCACAACAGCAACTGTTCCGACTGCAGAAGTGCAACCAGTTGTTGTAACTGTCAGGCTATATGTTCCGGCCATTGCTGCAGTTGCTGAAACAATTGACGGATTCTGAACAGCTGAAACAAAACTGTTTGGTCCGGTCCAGGAATACGTCGCGCCTACTACTGCCGGAGTAGAAAGATTAATTGTATTACCTGTACAAACCGGAGAGTTGCTTGATGCAGTTGGTGTAGCTGGTGTTGCGTTTACCACTACGGCAACTGTTCCGACTGCGGAAGTGCAACCTGTTGTCGTAACTGTTAAACTGTATGTTCCCGCCATCGCAGCAGTCGCTCCGGCACGTGTTGGATTTTGTACAGCGGAAACAAATGCAGATGGACCAGTCCATGAATACGTTGCACCCGCTACTGCGGAAGTAGAAAGATTAATTGTGTTGCCAGTGCAAACCGGTGAGTTACTTGAAGGTGCTGGTGTTGCCGGTGTAGTATTTACAACAACAGCAACTGTTCCTACGGCAGATGTACAACCACTTGCAGAAGTTACCGTTACACTATACGTTCCGCCCATTGCTGCTGTCGCGCCCGCGCGTGTTGGATTTTGCACAGCGGAAACAAAGGATGATGGACCAGTCCAGGAATAAGTCGCTCCCGCTACTGCAGGTGTGGATAAATTAATTGTGTTGCCGGTACAAACCGGTGAGTTGCTGGATGCAGATGGTGTTGCAGGCGTTGCATTAACAGCAACAGTAGTGGTAACAGTATAAGTACATGCATAACCGGTAACTGTAATTACGCAGGTGTAGGTTCCTGCCATTGCTGCCGTGGCGCCGGCCCGTGTTGGATTTTGGAGGGTAGAGGCAAACGCAGAAGGCCCGCTCCAGGAATACGTTGCGTTTGTGGACGTCGGTGTGGCGGACAAATTAATTGTATTTCCTGCACACACAGGCGAGTTGCTTGATGCAGCGGGAGGAACACAGCCGCCGGATTGTATCGGCGTATTTGTGGTTCCGGAAATAGGACAACCGAACGCGTTGAAAATATTCGGATTACTTCCGTTGTTCCATACATTACCGGAAATATTTCCTGTTCCGAAAATGTAAGCACGTGCGTTGATCACATTATCACACAGCAGCACAATACAATCGGAAGTAGCTGTTACACGGAATTTGATTTGTGTGCTGTCTGTTCCCTGCGAAGAATTATTTACCTGTCCGCCTGTGATACCATTAGCTCCTGTGCCAATGCGGACTTTGATCAAACGTTGTGCAGCAATGTATTCGCCCTGGTCATCACCTGTTGCGTCTGATTTGGCACCTGAATTCGGACCATAAGTAATCTGCAGGGAGCCGGGAACATAAATGGCATTGCGTTCAATCGTATCCGTAATGAATGTATTGACCGAAGGATCGGAGCCGATATTTTTTCCTACAATGGTGTATTCGATAATATCTCCGGGTTGCACAAGTCCGCCATTGAGATCAACTGCACGCACTGCTGCGCGCAGATCTGGTTCATACACATCAATAGCAATTGTCACTACCTGGGTGAGATATGTTTCACCTCCGGGATTTGCTGTGGTTAACCGAAGCGTTGCGCTGGTTGCACTATTGCCGATATAATTCAGTGCAGCATTATTGGGAACAAAAATATCCGCGTCATATCCTAAGGTATTCAGATGGCCGGGATTAATGAACGGAGCTGTTTTCGCAATGCCATTGTAGCATAAGGTGCTGTTGAAAATATCGTTAGCATTATTATCGGCATCTGAAATGCTTACAAATCCACTTCCGCCATTGAACAAAAGCTGGTCACCAACAGAGCTGCGATCGCCATCATAGGTGAGCGCGCCGACTTCGAATGTTACCGGGCCTGATGATGGCGTAAGAAATCCGCTGACAGTAACATCGGTAACTGAATTTGCAACGGACACATTTGACAAGCCGTTAAAAACGGTCAGGTTGCGCATTGGCAACAAATCATTTTTATAAACAACAACGATTGACCATCCGCCAAAACGATTTGTGCCGCCAGTGCGAAGAGCAACATCGGCTACTGTAAAACGCGCATTAATGCCGGCAGTCTGCACAATGGTAGTGACGTCAAGGAAACAATGGTAAGTATTGAATCCAACAGTATTATCCTGAAGCGCAGAAGCCGTAAGATTTGAATATGCGCCATTATTCACTTTGATCTTACACTGATTACGTGTTGCATAATTGGCAGCTGCATTGGTTATTTCTCCCCCCCAATAAAGTCCGGCCCACAAAATTTCACTGCATGTTGGAAGCGCAAGACTATCTGACGACGATTGGAAAGTAGAAGCATTTCCATCAATGTCTACATATGCAGCGTTGAAATTGTTGTCAATACCTGTTCCTGCTGGAGGATTTTCCGTTTGAGCCCCGCATCCACCGTTGCAGGTTGAGGCAGTATTTGACAAATAACGAATGCCGCCCTTTTGAGTCGTCTGGTAACGAATGGAAAAAGGAGTGATGACCTGGCTGCAGAGCACAGTAGTGAGCAGCACAAGAAGACACGTAAGTTTATTTTTCATAGTAATTTTGCCTTAAACCGGGGGGGGTACAAAATGGGGGTGGTTTAAGCCGCTGCGAATGTATTGCAGCTTTAAAGGCAGGGCAAATTGCAGTGCCGGACAAAAGCCGGACATATCGACGGAGGGTGTAAACAATCCGTTAAAAAACCGAATTAAACCGTAAATAGACAGTAGAAAAAGTGGGAAGCCCGTAAGGTTCAGTTTTTCAATCCTTTACGGAGTGTAATTTCAACTGCTATGCAGTAGAAAAAATTACTACTGCATTTTGCCACATCCCTTTCTTAGCCAAGGATAGAGACATGTTTAATAATCCAATTGTCTATTTACGGTTAAAACAAGGACAAAAATTTAATCCGGCTAATTTTAAAAAACTGAATTGTAGCGATGCGGGTTTTTATGTCGCTACAATCCTGAATATGGCTTTAGATCCGTTCAGGAATACGTGGCGCCGCAACTACCGGGGCAGAAAGACTAATGAATGGAGTGATTATGTTTCGCAACCAGCTTAAAACGAAATAATATATTTTTCCAGGCTTTCCTCCGGCGACAAAGCCAGTTTTTTTCGAATCCGGTAACGGCTTTTTTCAATGGCTGCGCCGGAAACATTCATAAGGCTCGCAATTTCTTTTGAACCCATGCCGGCTTTAATCAGCACGCAAAATTTTAATTCGTTGGGAGAAAGTTCGTCATGCTTTTTATTCAGTGAAACAAAAAAATGTTTGTCGAGACGGCTGAATTGTTGAAACAACTCATCCCAATAACTTTCCATGCTTACGAGACTGTCAATATGTTTTGCAGCGGAGGCGGAACTTTCTCCTTCATTTAAACGATCCCGCAGATTAATAAGCATTTCGTTTTTGCGTGCAAGCTGTATGAGATAATTATTAAGCTGCTCTTTGAGTGATGTGATTTCTGTTTTGAGCACAAGGCTGCGCATTTCGGCAGTTTCTTTTTCAAGACGCATGCGCTCATTAAAGTCTTCCCGCTGCTTCAACACCGATTTAATACGCGCCATCAATTCAACCGGCTCAGTAGGCTTACGGATAAAGTCAGCTGCGCCTATTTCCAATGCTTTCACAAGATTGCCGGTGGAAGTCATCACGCCGGTATACATCAGCACAGGAATATCTTTCCATTCGTCATTTGCTTTCATTTCGCAGAGCACCGCATAGCCGTCTTTCACCGGCATTTCCCAATCGAGAAGCATCGCGTCTACATTACGTTTCGCCAGAATTTCAAGCGCTTGTCCACCATTAGAAGCTGAAAGCACTTTAATTCCTTCGGCCAAACCATGCAACGTGCTCACCACAAGTTCGCGGTTTCCCGGATCATCGTCTGCAACAAGTATGGTTTTGTGTTCGAATATTTTCATTTTATACAGTAGCGAGCGCGGTCAGTTTTTTGAATTGCTCATTATTAGAATGGTACACGGCATGCGATAAATTTTTTATCCATTCCGTCAGTGCGGGAGAGCCTGAAGCATTAAAACGTTCAATGCATTCCCGCAATTCTGTTGTGTCAAATATTTCATACCCGCCTAATTCTCTGATCAGCGAGTTCATCTTTTTCTTTTCGTCTTCAGTAAATTGTAATTCTGCCGAATGCTCGTCTTGCAGTATCGCCCACATATTATTTCCGGCTGCCGCTTTATACAGCACGATTGTAAATTTAGCGCCACCGGAAGGAATATTTTCCGCGTGAATAGTGCCGCCGAGCTGTTCCACAAATTCCTGCACTAAAAGCAATCCTAACCCACCACCCTTTCTTGCAATGCTTGTCTGATCCTTTTGTGTGAATAGTGTTTTTAATGTTTCCGCATCAATGCCATTGCCATTATCCTGCACAACAATTACTATATCGCCTTTCCTTTCTTCGATGCAAATCTTCACTGTTCCGCCAACGGGAATGTGGCGCACGGCATTCGACAATAAATTACGCAACACCACCTGCAGCAAATTCCTATCCGTAAAAACAGATGAAACGCGAATATCTTTTTGGATCGTAACACTTTGCGCCAACGCATGATTTTTGAATAGCAGTAACACACTTTCTACCATTTCATTCACCGTCAACAATTCCTTGTTGACGATAATTTTTTCTTTCTGCAAACTCACCCATTGCATCAGGTTATCGAGCAGCACATATGCTTTTCTAGAAGCTTCATTTATCGCTTCGGCATTGGCAGCAACATTATCAAGCCTGTGCGCTTTCACATTATTCATCAGCACATTCGACATTCCGATAAGCGTGTTGAACGGCGTGCGTAAATCGTGGCTGATGACAGAAATAAATTTTTCTTTGGTCACATTCGCTTCCTGCAGCTCTATATTATAATGTTGTATAAGCCTGTTCTTTTTGCGGATCTGGAAGAAGAAGAAAATGCCGCCAGAAATAATAAAGAGGAACAAACCGGAAAGCGTGTACAGCAATAATTTTTCTTTTTCCTGCCGTGCAACCACAAGATCTTTTTTTATGAGCTGCACTCCCTGTTCTTCAATACGCGATTTGTTTTTCAGCTGCATCATTGTTCCCGAAGCAAGCAATGTTCCTTCATTCACCGATTCGCCTTTTAATGAATCATTCGTCATATAGAACATCATCCTGTAGCGGTAATAATTTTCTTTATCGTTTTGCGCTTTATAATAATCAGCATACAATTCATAAAGCCGCAACATACCGTCAGGGTTATTGCTTCCCGCGATACCGCTTTCAAACTTTTTAATATTCACAAAAGCGCTATCGGCAATTCCTTTTCCCAGGTACAATTTTGCCCAACCCGCATATGTAAAAGTTATTCTCCGCGTATAACCGGCCTGCTCATAGAAGGAGGTTCCTTTACGGAGATAATAAGCGGCGCTATCCCAGTTTTTTTCAAGCATAAAAACAGAAGCCATACGGCTATATGCGCCTGCGTATTCTTCCTGCAAAGCAACACGATCAGTGTGGACCTGCAAATCGGGCGTGTTCAACAGGTTTAATACGTCATGAAAATAAAAACGTGCTGAATCATATTGTTTGAGATTCTGAAAACAAGCGCCTATGAGATATTTTGAATCCCCGGCTATTACAGGATCTTTTAATACATTCATGCGGAGCGAATGAGTCTGTCTGATTTCATAGAGCGCCGAATCATATTGCTCTTGCTCCATGTAGATCTGCGCATAATTATTATGCACTGTACATTCTCCATGAACATTTTTTTCTTTCTTAAAAATTTCTTCCGCCTGCTTGTAGCAATCTTTTGCCAACGCACGAAGTCCAAAACCGTAATATGTATTTCCGATATCAACGTACGCGTAACCGTCATTTTTCCCAATTCGGTTTAATGCTTCGGCGTATGCTTCGAGATAAAAAATATTACTTGCGTAGTCGCCCATTTGCTCATAGGCAATCGCTTTGTGCCGATAAAGCGCTTCATAATATTTTACGGAATCGCCTTTTTCTTTCAGGCTTGCTGCGAGCTGGTCGGAAATTTTTAATGCTTCTTCCGGATTTGTATGCACGATAGAAAGAAAAAGTGTGCCGAGCATTCCGATTTTCGTGTCGAGATAATCCGGGGCGGATGGTCTTAACGCGGCGAGCTGCTGGCGGATGGTATCAGCAGCGGCGTTTTGTGAAAATGATTTCACAGCCGGCAACAGCATTATAAAAAATAAAAGATGTTTCGAAAAAAAATTAAACGATTTCGTCATGGTCCCCCGCCTGGTTTTTTTGCCCTTCACCAGTCCCGATGCAGGTGAAATTTACGAAAAACCAGCCGTCATCTACCTATTCTTTTGTATTAAATCTGCAGCCTCTGAAAAGGTAATTTTTGGGTTGGCAAAATCAGGGGTCAATAGTTACTGCTTTCCAGGAAGACGGTGTTGTTCTTTAGTAATGTTTCATGTCGCGATTGCCTGTAAAGTCCATCTCACTTCAACCATTTCCCAAGACGCTTTTTAGCTTCTTCTGTCGAAAAGACCTTCCATTCTTTGGATTGTTGACGGCCCGTTTCAATTTTATTCAAGAAAATAATTTTGTCAAACACCTCTTCGATGGAAAAATTATCGGGAAGATCTTTAATAGACTTAAGAACTTTTGCTTTGGATAACATATGCAAAGCATGTTAAATTTCATCTAAAGTTAAGAATTCGGCCGGCTGTTTCAAAATACCGGTTATTTCCGTGATGCCAGATGCTACATCTGGCATCACGGAAATAAAAAAGGACGACCGAAGCCGTCCTTTTTGTTCTTATCAAGAAAGAAGTTTTTATGCTTCTTCTTCCAACGCTTCTTTTTTAGCAGCGAGGAGCTTTTCGTATTCGTCTTTCGAACCGACCACAAGTTTCTCGTAAGTGCGGTGACCTGTTCCTGCAGGAATAAGGTGACCAACAATAACGTTTTCTTTGAGTCCGTTGAGGATGTCGACTTTTCCGTTGACTGCAGCTTCGTTGAGGACCTTTGTTGTTTCCTGGAAGGAAGCGGCAGATACCCATGAGTTGGTCTGCAAAGATGCACGTGTGATACCCTGGAGAATCTGTGAAGATGTTGCAGGAACAGCATCGCGTGCTTCTACCTGCTTCTGATCTTTACGTTTCAACATGGAATTCTCATCGCGCAATTTGCGTGCGGAAATGATCTGACCCGCTTTGAGGCTTTGTGAATCACCAGGCTCGACAACAACTTTTTTGCCGTAGAGACGATCGTTCTCTTCCATGAAGTCAGCTTTGTTTGCAAGCTGAGTTTCAAGGAAAATTGTATCACCCGGATCAACGATATCCACTTTGCGCATCATCTGGCGGACGATTACTTCAAAATGTTTGTCATTGATTTTTACACCCTGCAAACGGTAAACTTCCTGAACCTCGTTAACAAGATATTCCTGAACAGCTGTTGGTCCTTTGATCGCCAGGATATCTCCCGGAGAAATTGAACCGTCAGACAATGCTTCTCCTGCGCGGACGAAGTCATTTTCCTGAACGAGGATATGTTTTGATAACGGAACGAGATATGTTTTACGTTCGCCTGTGCGTGATTCAACCATTACTTCACGGTTACCACGTTTGATTTTTCCGAAAGTAACAACTCCGTCAATTTCAGAAACTACAGCAGGGTTTGAAGGATTACGTGCTTCAAACAATTCTGTTACGCGTGGAAGACCTCCGGTGATATCGCCTTGTTTTCCAAGAGCACGTGGAATCTTAACGAGAATTTGTCCCGGTTCGATCTTCGCGTGATTGTCAACAACGATATGCGCCGCGACAGGAAGGTTATAGTTTTTAAGAATATCAGAACCGCTCATGATGCGGATCGAAGGATTCTTAGTTTTATCTTTTGTTTCGATGATCACTTTCTCAGCGAATCCGGTTTGCTCATCAGACTCTTCACGGAAAGTAACACCTTCTTCAACGTGTTCGAATTCAAGTTTACCACCGAATTCAGAAACGATAACCGCGTTGTAAGGATCCCAGTCGCAGATCAGATCTGCTTTTTTCACGTTCTGCCCGTTTTTCACGTACAGCTGTGAACCGTAAGGAACGTTTCCTGTTGTAAGAACGATCTTCGTGTTTGTATCGATGATACGCATCTCAGCAGAACGGCCGATTACAACATCAACCATATTTCCTTCAGCGTTCTTACGTTTTACAGTACGAAGCTCTTCGATTTCGATGATACCGTCGTACTTCGCTTCGAGTTTGGAAGCAGCAGCGATACTCGACGCAGTTCCTCCAACGTGGAAGGTACGGAGTGTAAGCTGTGTACCAGGCTCACCGATGGATTGCGCTGCGATTACACCAACAGCTTCACCTTGCTGAACCATGCGGCCCGATGCAAGATTACGTCCATAGCATTTTCCGCAAACACCTTGTTTCGATTCGCAGGTAAGCACCGAGCGGATCTCAACAGATTCGATTGCTGTATTGTCGATCTGCATAGCATAACCT
>JALYQL010000129.1 GCA_030855855.1 Bacteroidota bacterium
TTCTGTAAATATGTAGAGCAACATATGTGTCTTCTTTTTAGAGTTTAATTCGTCAGGTCCGGTATAAACATAAGTGATTTTCAATTCTGGGTGTTTGTCCTCAAATGCTTTAATCGTATTTTCCCATACGAACTTGTCACCTAAAAATGGAAAATCAAACTTATAAACGCCTTGAACGACTTCCTCGCCTTGCACAGGTAGTGTTTTGTTTGAAGAAGTGCTTTTTGAAAAGTCCAGAATAGAATAGGAAGTTATAATAGTTAATAATGTTCCTGCCAATAATCCTATTTTAATGTCTTTGGTAAACGAAAAGTTTATTAATCTTTCTTCGATTAGTGAATTATATTTATAAACTACCCAAGAAACTACCAATATTATCCAAAATATGCCGTGTTCAAGCAAATTAAATCTATCTCCAAAAACTTGGTCGCCTATTGAAAATAAACTGAATAATAAAACAGAGAATGAAACTCCTCTATAAAACCATTGTTCCGAAATTTTATCCTTGCCTTTATATAGGTTGAATAAAGAAAATAAATAACAAACAAACGCCACTATTTCTAAAGTAGAAATTCCTGCTAATGCTATTGTGGCAAATATTGGGTCTGTAAGTCCCAATGAAGCAAAGAATTTTATAAAGAGTGTATAAAAATCTGCTCCCACCCAATATGGATATACGTCAGGAATGATTTTGTCTATTACAGTTAAAGCCCCAAAAAATGTCCAATAGATTAGGATAAAGTATTGTATTAATTTTTTCTCTTTCATTTTATGCTATCTGTTTGAATGTAGATAATAAGTCCATCTGACTCTGCTAATCTCAATGGAGTTGGCGCTGTGTAAATATAATTTATGCTTAAAGATGGGTTGTCCTCTTTAAATTTTGCAATAGAATTTTCAAATGCTTTGCTACCAGCAAGAAATGGAAATTTAATTTTGTATTTGTTTTCGGTTATTTTAACTGCATCTACTGCTTGGGTTCTTTCTATAAATGAAGAATGATTATGCCAAAAAATTGCAAAAGTAGTAATAGCAGTTATTACAATTGTAAAAGCTGCTGAAACAAAAAACTGTTTTTTCCCAATTGAAAAATTGTCAAAAATTTGAATTTTGTCTATGCGGATAAATATAATCCAAGATAACAGCGTAATAAACCAAAATAAGCCGTGCTCCAAAAGTTCAAAGTGGTCGCCAAAAATCTGGTCGCCAATTGAAAAGTAAGTAAATGTGGTTAGTGTTAAAACAATCCCTATAAAAAACCACGAACGAGCAGAGTCAATATTTTTCTTTATGAAATGATACAATGCACCGGAAAAAAACACAAAAGCAAAAATTTCTAAACCCGCAGTAATTATCAATGCCACGTTAGCAATGATTGGATTGCCAAGTCCTAGTGATTCAAAAAATCTTTCCATTTGTGCGAACCTGTCCTTGCCCACAAATAAGAAATGTGCACCTCCAATTATTTTGTCAATGACGTTTAATAGCCAAAATAATATCCAATAAACAAGGATAAAATACCTTACCAGGTCTTTCCCAATTATTCTGTTATTGATAACTAAAAAAAATTTTTCCATTTCTAATTACATTCTGAAATCTCGTTTGTTAATGTATATCTTTTCCATTATGCACCCTGTCCTGTAAAATTGCCTATAACTAGTATATACCCGTCACATTATCCCACCAATCCCCCCCAATTCAGCCAGGATTCCCGCCATGACACACCGTATAATTTTTTAGAAAGTTAACCAATTTTGCAACGTACCAAATAGCAAAATACTATCCCGAATCGATTTGTAAACTTACATACCAGGTCTGATAAGCCTCAACGTTTCTTTCTTATTGCACAAGAGATCCAATCCCTCGTTTTTATCCGACCTTAAACGTTTGAAAACGGCTATTGATGATGGGAAAGCTTTTCTTTGCGTCCAACCGAAAAGGCGTTTTGCCACCAAGGCACAAAGCCACCAAGGCATTAAGACACAAAGAAAAATGGAAGCGTTAGAAAAGAAGAAATATATTCCTATACCTCAGGAAATTGATAGAATCGGGAAGGCTATTGTAGATTCGGCTTACGCCGTTCATAAAAATTTGGGTCCGGGATTGCTGGAAAGAGTTTATGAAGTTTGCCTGTGCTATGAATTAAATAAGCGCGGTATTTCTACACGGCGGCAGGTAGACATTCCAATAAAATATGATGATCTTATCTTCGACGAAGGTTTGAGATTGGATGTTATTGCGAATGAAGAAGTGATTATAGAAATAAAAGCCGTTGACCAGGTAAATCCTGTTTGGGAAGCACAAGTACTAAGCCATTTAAAACTCACTGATAAAAGATTAGGTTACCTGATTAATTTCAACGTTCCTTTAATTAAATCAGGTATTAAACGTTTCGTGCTGTGAGAATGTTTTGCCACCAAGGCACAAAGTCACCAGGAAAAATTCCGGATCAAACCCTTGGTGCCTCCGTGTCTTGGTGGCAATCTAATTTTTTCTTTTTGCCACTATTATTTCTCTTTAGCACCGGAAAAATGTTTTGCCACAAAGGCACAAAGGCACAAAGAAAAATTCCGGATCAAACTCTTGGTGGCTCCGTGTCTTGGTGGCAATCTAATTTTTTCTTTTTGCCACTATTATTTCTCTTTACCACCGGAAATTTATTTTCACAGCAAGACAGCACCATCAACCCACTTCAAAGTATGGTGCTTTCCATCTGCAACAAAGTAGAAAGCGAAGACCGCCTCGCAGGAAATATGGATCCCGACAGCGCTGCTTCACTCCCGTTCGGAATTGTAAAAGAGATCGGCGTCTCCCGCTATATCATCGCCATCGACTCAGCGAAATTTCAACCTTCCGGCGCGCGGTTTTCTGCGTTTATGGCGCTTGAATTTCCGGGCGCGCAACAAAAAATATGTTTCTCCGCGCAGAATATTTCTTTTAATCCCAAAGGCGTTATGCCCGGACCCAACACGCGGCTCGTGCTCGTGAGTGAACATCGCATTTCAGTGGGGCCACATGTTACGATGGTGCTCAAACCGGACGGATTTAATTATGTCGAATGGGATTGTAATGGATTCTCCGCAGTCAATCTCAAAGGATATTTCGAATTCGATCCCGGCATGATCTATCCTGATCCAACAAGCTCGCCCGATTCTGTTGTGCGCGCTTCATTCCAGGTGCATGTGAATGACCTGCATAATTTTATCGTGCAGACTTCCATCGCGCCGTTTTGTATTCGCGGAATTGATGACATGTCGTTTACGGTGCTTGATGCTACGGCGGATTTCAGCGAGCTTTCGAATGCCACGAACATGGCTTTTCCTGCAGGATATAATCTTGCCAATTGCAATGGCGACCCGCTCATGTGGACAGGATTTTACATGCGGCAGTTTCGTGTAAAACTTCCGAAAGAACTTTCCCGAAATGGAAATCGTGTGGAAATCTCCGCGACAAATCTACTCATTGATAATTCTGGTGTGTCGGGATTATTTATGGCGAATAATTTATTTCCCACAAAATCGGGCAGCATGAACGGCTGGGGATTTTCGGTTATTTCCATCAGCGCGTCTTTGGTTTCCAACCAGCTCAACGGTGGAAGCATGTCAGGGTTTATAAAGCTTCCGGTAAGTGAAGAAGATTCGCTTGGTTACTCAGCTTTGCTTTTTCAGAATTTGCAAACGCACCAAACCGATTATTCATTCAGCATTTCTGCGGCATCAGCACTGAAAGCAGAAGCGCTTTCTTCCTCACTCACCATCTACAATTCATCGCAGATCACCGTAGCGAAAACGAATGGGAAATTAAAAGCAATCGCAGTTCTCAACGGACTGATGACCATAAATTCCACAAACGCGAAAGCAAGAGGACTGGCATTTCAACAGCTCACACTTGCCTCTGAAGCGCCGATCCTGCGCGCCGGGATTTTTTCATTGACACCAACACATCCTGACAGCAGCCGTATCGGAACATTTAATTTTTCCATCAACGCAATTACTTTGGGATTATCCAACAATCAACCTGCGATTGCATTTAATATCGGTGTCAATTTTATGGATACAGGTTCCGTCAGCATCAGCACATCCGCCGGGTTTACCATTCTCACAAAAACAAATACGATCAACGATGAAGCAGCCGGCCCGAACCAGGTAAAACAAAAAATGGAATTTGACCGCGTGCGGATCGACAACGTTTCACTTGCGTTTAACGCCAATGCATTTCACCTGAATGGAACGCTCATCTTTAAAGACAACGATCCCGTTTACGGAAAAGGTTTTTACGGACAGATCGCGATGACGATTGAAGATGTGATGCCAGCGCCGGCAACTGCAAGTGTTTGGTTTGGGAAAGTAAATAATTACCGGTATTTCTACGTTGACGCTGCAGTTCCGATTCCTGTTCCGTTGGGTGGCGTAACGATTTACCGGTTCATGGGCGGCATTTATTACCACATGCAGCGTGGAGCAAATGCTACGCTCGAAAGTCAATTGTACACGCCTGCATTCGGATCTGCAAGCGCGTATGTTCCTGACAATGCAACAACACTCGGAATAAAAGCAGGTGTTACATTGGGAACAAGCGGAAATCCCAAACCATGCAATGGCGATGTGGCGCTGGAAATGAATTTCAATACGAATGGCGGAATAAATTTTTTGCAGCTGAACGGAAATGTTTATTTCATGATCGGCATCAATGAGCGGCAGAATAAACAACCGTCGCAGGTTCCCGCAATAGCAGCGATGCAAATGCAATTTGATTTTATAAATTCCGCTTTCCATGCTGTGCTGGGCGCGCAGGTGCATGTTCCGGCCGTGAGCGCAAACGGAACAGCAGTGATCCATTTCGATCCGAACCTCTGGTACATCCATATCGGGCGGCCACAATCACGCATGAATGTAAATGTTGCCGGTGTCGCAACCTTCAACGCTTATCTTGAAGTCGGGCAATTTATTGATCCGATGCCACCGCCTCCGTCGGAAGTGACTTCTGTTGTCAACGCAAATGGATTAAATGATCAGCGGGATGAAAATGCATTAGCCAACGCAGGCGGATTTGCATTCGGCGCAGGATTCGCAACAGGGTTTGATGGACAGGTCGGTTTTGAAAACTGGTATTTGTTTTACAATTTTTCAGCAGGCGCCGGATTTGATATTATGGTGCTTGATTACGGAGCGAATGCGCATTGCTCCAATTCAAACGCACCGGTCGGCTTTGAAGGCTGGTATGCAAGCGGACAAATTTATGCTTACCTGCAGGGAGGAATCGGTTTGCACGGACATGCTGCAGGGCAGGATTTTGATTTTACAATTGTCACACTTTCCGCAGCCGCCGTTTTACAGGCGAGAGTTCCGAATCCTGCGTGGGTGGGTGGCGCGATGGGATGTGATTACGATGTGCTTGGCGGAATTATTTCTGGTCATTGCGATTTTGCTTTTGAAGTTGGGAATCAGTGTAATATTTTACCGAATTGAAAAACTGTGGTGGTAGCGCGCGCCCCTGGCCCCGGAGGGGAAACCGGCGCGCATATAGATGGATTTTTTCTTTGTTTCCGATAGCTATCAGAATTCGTGTCGCTGCCTATCGGCGCAGGGAATCTACTACAGCAGGGAACTTAGTGGCAATGCCATTTCTGTCTTTTTTACTGTGCCTCCGTGCCTCTGTGGCAAAACGTGCTGCAAATAAATCTCTCTGCCTGATAGCTATTGCAAACATTGCATTATGTTTTTCAGTCTCAGCACAATCATCACCCGATATTTTTATACGCACATTCGCAACTTCTGACAGCGTAATGCTGCGCTGGGTTCCGGCAAATGTGGAAACATGGAAAGCAGGAATACGTTACGGCTATACGATCGAACGTTATACAACAGATCAGTATTTTGATCTCGAAGGGCAGGATCCGCAGGGAAAAGGAACGGTAATTAATTCAGCACCAATTCTTCCTTTGGAGAAACAAGATTCAGCATGGAATAAATTAATCCGTGACGACAAGCTGAATGCATTTGTATTTCAAAGTTTATATGAAGAAAATAATAGCTCCACAAACGATCCGAAGAAAAAAGGGGAGGAACAAATTAAGTTCGGATTTGTTTTAAAAGCGTGTGATCTTTCTGTGCAGACTGCAAAAGCGCATGGTTTGTATTTTACCGACAAAACAAGTGTTGCGGGGCAAGTTTACATTTATCGCATTCGTCTTGCACAAATTCCGGCAGGAAAAAAACACAACCCGGGCATCGCGACCGCAGACGAAAAATTATCTTTAATCAATGCGCCCGATAAAATCCAAGGAGATTTCCGGAACAGGAAGGCTGCCATTACTTTCAGTGTTCTCAATACACGAGAATCATGCGCGGGATATATCATTGAACGTTCGGAAGACAGCATTCATTACGAAAGAATCAACAGCACGCTATTGACTTTTGCACGCTCGCAATACGAACAGAATAAAACAGATGTTGTTTACCAGGATTCATTGCCGCAAAATCAAAAAGTGTATTGGTATCGTGTGCGCGGTTATTCTTATTTCGGATTTGCTGGTCCGCCTTCTGTTTCTGTAAAAGGAAAAGGCCGTGAAGAATGGATTTCTTACCCGGAGGCTGACACACTTTTTTCGCCGGATAATAAACGTGTGGAAATAAAATGGCATCTTCCTGCGGAAACCAATCAGGCAAACCTTGCAGGATTTTTAATTTTACGCGCACCATCTGCAGGCGGGCCTTATTCTGCGTTGACAAAAACAATTCTTACGAAAACTGTATTTCAGTTTTCAGATACTGATCCGCTTGCGTCGAATTATTATGAAATCGCCGCGATCAGTACGAATGGTGATACCGCACTTTCATTTCCCTACTTTTTCGGATTAACAGATAATGAGCCGCCACCTGTTCCGCAAAACATTACAGGAACGATTGACACAAACGGAATAGTTCACCTGGCATGGAATAAAGTAACTGCGGCTGACCTGAAAGGCTATCGTGTTTTCAGGTGTAATACGCTTAAAGAAGAATTTATTGAAATAAGCGATTCTATTCTTGCTGAAAATTTCTTCACCGATACAATTGTTATCAAAACACTTACCCGTAATGTGTATTATTCCATTCGCAGCAGCGATATGCGTTATAACAGTTCCGCAGCTTCAACGCCGCTTTTGTTAAAACGTCCGGATAAGATTCCTCCTGTTGCGCCGGTTGTCATTTCCATTTATCAAACGGATTCTACTATTTTCTTTTCATGGATCAACAGCAGCAGCGATGATATTATGTGCCTGGAATTAACTTATAAAACTCAGTCGGATAATTTAATTCAGCTGGGAAATTGGAATGGAAAAGATACTGTTCATTCCTACACGGCGATAAATCTTATTGCGGGTAATGAATATTCGTATTCGTTAACCGTCACCGACAGCTCAGGGAATAAAACGACAACTGTATTTCCATCCATTCGTTTTCAGCCGCGAATTTATCCTGCGTTGAAAAATGTTTCTGCTGTTCCCGATTTTGAAAAAAGAACAATTACACTTTGCTGGGAAAAACCGGCACAGGAAGTTGATCGTTATATTATTTACAAAGCAAAAAAAGGAGAATCGTTCCGCGCATGGAAAACGATTAATGGGAAAACGACATTTATTATTGACAAAGAACTTTATCCCGGCAATACCTACAGCTATAAGATCAAAGCGATCATGAAATCGGGTGCGGAGACGAAGTTGGAAAGTGTTGAAGTTGTTTATTGACAGGTGAAAGTTCTGTTGCAGGATTCCTCAGAAGCGTTTTCGCAAGCTCTCTGATTTTTATACTAACAATCAGAAGCTAATTCTTCCGCATTAAAAGCATAATTATCCTCAAAAACATAATTATGCACTTTACCAATCTCACTATCCAAAATTAAAAATCCTGAAATCAGGGGAGGGTTTACGCTTTTCAAAGAAGTAGCTGAAATAATATACTTTTCTCTTAACTCCATAAGCAAGCGCCCAAGTGCATTCGTGCCAATAAATTTCTCTCCTTGCCTGCTTGCTCCCCAGAAATCATCTTTATTAGAATCCTCAATAATTGCACGATTGCCGGTTTCCCCAAGCACAGCAGAAAACCGGTTCCGGTTCTGAAGGAGTTTAACTTCAAGAGCCCAACGCATCACTTTCACACGAACGCTGTTCCAGTCTTGTCTGTTCAACGCATTATTCTTATGCGCTAATAATTTTGCTGCTTTAGGTGTTGGCTGATTGAATATTTCTTCTTGCAACGAAGGAAACAACGGGAATTTACATGCCTGGTATAGGTGCTCCGAAGAAGGAATAATCACGCTATTAATGTTCAGGCTAAAGCCTTGAGCCATGTTAGATAAGGCTCCGAAGGGCGCGGTCGTTAACTTGAAAGAAACGACCTCATTTACGTTGTACTCTCTGATATTCATCTTAGTTAGTCAATGTAAAATAGGACGGGGTCCTAAGCTTCTTCATTAGCTAAGGTAAATAATTTTCAATTACCTCTTCCCTTTAGTGGAAATAAGCCTTGAAAAGAATGGGATGGTACACGCCACCAAAATGCTAACGGACAATTGTTTGGAATATTTCTCCATGTAAAGAATAAGGTGCCTAAGCCGAGAATTTTATGACTTGGTGAAGTGAAGCCTAGAGGTCTTAAACCTGGTGATGGACGTGTTTGTATATTTTCAATAATTTGTAATCCTTTATGAAGCATAATATTCTCAAAACGGATTCTATTGGCTGATGATGAAAAAAAGCTCTCTACAGAGGGTTTGTTTATTCCTCTGAAAGCTTTGTCACCATATTTTTCGGCCTGTAAGTTTCCAAGATATACATTCACCTCATTGGCTTGTGGTAGCTGAGGGTATAAATTGTTGAATTTTTGATTTGTAAAAGCAGGGTGATTTTGAATTTCAGAGTGTCGTGCAAAATCAATTTTGGATTTAATAGCGTCACCAAATGTTTTCATCAACCGCCATTGTGTATTTGCATGTCCCCACGTGTGTAAAGATAAAACCGAAACTTCGAAACGAAAGCAACTCCTTTGCTTTTGCGCGTGAAACATAAATTCCTTTTTGAAGCAGATGTAGAAACTCTTCTAATATAAACCGGCGATCTTCCTCTTCAAACTGATTTATCCACTCCGATACATTTTGACTGGTAAGCTGAACTCCTTCTTCATTCTGATAATCGGAAATAATTTCAATAATCCGGTCGGCGATAAGTTTTAGGGGCATGTAGTCTGGTTCAAATCATTATAATTTTTCAATCTCCTCCAAACTCAACCCTGTCAATTCTGAAATAATTTTAACATCAACATTCTTAAGCTTCATCCCCTTCGCCATTTCAACCTGCAATTTTTTCCGCTCTTCATCACGCGCCATCCTCTTAATCATCTCCACCTGCTCATAAGCCGGCACCCAAAGCAAACTCTTCCGCAGCTCATCCATCAACCCCACCCCATTATAGCTCAAATGATCCTCCGCCTTAGCATTGATCACAATATGATCGAACACTTCGATCCCGATAATCCTCCCCACCTGTATCATCC
>JALYQL010000140.1 GCA_030855855.1 Bacteroidota bacterium
ATTTATTTTTCCGCATTATTCCGGTTTTATCCGGGTTTATCCGGTTTGGATTCTTCTGCGTCTGGATGAGAGGCATTTCCACGAAGAAACTTCCATACTTCTGAAAATTTTAATCCCATATAGGAACAGTATTCTGCAATTGTCATTTTTCGTTTTGCAATGCGAACGCCTTTTTTCGATCCAATCTTTTTGCCTTTGCAAAGTGCAAGGCGGATATATGAATGCTCCTTGCGGACTGTATCATAATTATCTTGTCCGTTGAGTTGCATTAAATCCTTTACCGTTAAAAACAATCCTGCGTTGTTCATATCTGTTTGGTTTAGAGGTTTGTTACTTTAATTTTATTGAACTTTGATCCGAAACTGTAATACCTCACATGCCCAAGAAGATAAAGCATTGTTTCTTGTGGCCCTTCCTTTTCAAGAAGTAGTGAGGCAGTAAATACGCGGATGAATGAACAATTTGAAAGGGCTTCTTCTAGGTCATGTCTTGTGATAATAGTGAAGTGACCTGCATTTTCCTTTACTATAGATAGTAGAGTAGCCAAATCACTGTAGGATTGATGGTTGATTGCTTCTTTCAACTTTTTCTTGTGAGGGAAAAACAGTCTGCCTGCTTCGCGCTTAATTAAAGCAATTGTTTCGTTATCAATTCCAATAAGCTGTTTCCAGCTTTTTTGTTTCGGATTATCAATTATTGATAATGAGCCGATAGAATTATTTCTTGTCATGGCTTTGTGGATTTTTTGTGGATTTATCGGACAATAGACGTTCTATTAGTGGAATAACTATTTCAAAAATTGTTGGCTCAGGTTTTACTTCCGCATTAAGTTTTGCTTCTTCATCTCTTCGTTTGAAACAGGCCATCGTTTTACAACTATCGCAGCAATACAAGGCACGATCATTTCTTTTTGTTGGAATCGGCCCATTACAATAAGCACATTGACGAACCGGATCGACATGAATTGGTTTGAGAAATCTGGAAGCACTTTCCATCGAAGTTTCTCTTATTGAATTCAACCCTTGAATCAGAACTTCATAGTGTTGAATAAAATTGACAAGGCCATCTTCAAAGGGACAGTGGAAGTTTATTTCATATTCCTGATACCAATCAAAGCCCAGTAGGTCAACTTGCCCGCTTTTCGACCAAGAGGAAATCGTTATAATCTTGTAATCAAAAAGAGTGTTGATAAGGGAATGCGATAAATCATTGGTTTCAGCGCATACAAAGAGATCTTGCCCTTTCACCTTTCCTGCACTAACGAGTTCGCGTAAATCAGCAATGAATCTGCGATAGTTTTTTTCGGGTTCAGTAATTGAATTAGTTTCTGTAAACATGATTGAAGTTTTTTAGTGAAAATTATTTGGATTAATTTGATGAGACAAAGTTGCACTACCTTGTTACCGAAAACGAGCAGACAGGTCGACATAGGTCTATACAGGTCAACACATATCCACACTTGTAGATATAGGTACACACTGGTTTTGGAGATTTTCATTGTATGTTCCTGCTTTGTAAAGCAATACAACCAATTTGCATAAAACCCATATCCACCTGTGTCTACCCTTGTCTACCAGTGTGCTTGCTTTTGTTGCGCGGATACGTTACATTATTTTATGCAACATAAAAAAACCCGCACCAATTAAGATGCGGGTTTCATTCTATGTTTGAAATATTAGCCTGGCCTTTGTTGATTTAAACGTATAATTCTTTCGTCATTGATACTCTGATAATAGTTAATTACCGTTGTAATTGAAGATCTGCCAATGTGTGAACGATGTTGTCCCTTTAAATACTTTCCATGCAAAATACTAACTGATAATAAGATTCCCGGAGTGAGTATTGACCAATTATAGTGAACGCGTAAAAAAGGATATTCACAAATAATCTCTCCAGGTGTTAGGAATTCGTCCTGTGAATTGTGAAAGATATGTTTGCCTACCTCGTTATTCCATTTAATATAAAAGTCCAAAAATCTCCAGAATGAAGTGCGTGAAATTAACGTAAGTTCTTTTCCTTTTAAATATTTTCCGTTTAGCAGCATGACGGATAGCAATTGATCGGGTGTTTCTTCTGACCAATTATAATCGTCACGCAAAAATGAATGTTGGCGAAGTATCTCCTCGGATGTGAAATACTCCTGATTCGACTGGAACATAGGGGAGGGTTTCTAGCATTTTAAACATTAGCACAGGATTTGCATTAGATCAATAATGTGTGAATAAACCGATGGCAGTATATCTAAGAGAACGCATCCCAAAGACAGCCGCCACCGGTATCATG
>JALYQL010000143.1 GCA_030855855.1 Bacteroidota bacterium
CCCCGGAACAAGCAACAACATCAGGAGCAGAAGTATGGATGGCGATCAACGGAAAAGTTCGTGGAAAATTTATTATCCATCATCAATACCGTGATGGATTTAAAGCAGTCGCTGCCCTTTTAAAAAAGAATTATCATATTGAATTGCTTTCAGGGGATAATGATGCGGAAAAAGAAATGCTGGCCCCCGTTTTCGGAAATGAAATGCATTTCAGGCAATCGCCGGAACAAAAACTGGATCATATCCGGCAGCTTCAAACGTCAGGGAAAAAGGTGATCATGATCGGCGACGGACTAAATGATGCCGGCGCACTCATGCAAGCGGATGCAGGAATTTCAATTTCGGACAATATGAATAATTTCTTTCCTGCCTGTGATGCTATTCTCGACGGAAAGAATTTCGACCACCTTCCCACGCTGCTGTCATTTACCCGCATTGCAAGAAAAGTGGTGATTGCAAGTTTTATGATCTCCGTTTTATACAATCTCTGTGGAGTTTATTTTGCTGTGCGGGGTGAGCTCTCCCCTTTGATAGCTGCCATCCTTATGCCTGCAAGCTCCTTCACTGTAATTGCGATCACTACAATTTCTGTAAAGCTTGCTGCCCTGCGCTTAAAAAGAAAAAGAATCTGAATACATGATATTAATCATGTTGTCTTGCTGATTTTCCTCATTCGTAAGAAAACGCGGCACAGATACTTTTGAGCGCTTGTTTAATCAAAGCAAAAATGAGTGCAATTTTTATTCTTATAGGTGTAAGCATTGTTGTCGCCAGCGGATTCCTGGTCGCATTCATCCGGGCAGTTAGAACAGGGCAGTTCGAAGATGAATATACGCCTTCAGTAAGAATGCTTTTCGATGATGAATTAACACCGCGAAAACAAAACACTTCACCGGAAAAAGAAAACCCAAAGGAAAAAACTTCAACTAACGTATGACGCCCACTTCTGCACCGATCGAAAAATTTGCATACGATAATACCACTGTAAAATGGTTTGCCTATGCCACTATTGCCTGGGGTATTATCGGGATGACGGTTGGATTATGGGTAGCGCTTGATCTGGTGTTCCCGCAATTGAATCTTGGATTACCTTATACCAGTTTCGGCAGAACCCGGCCGCTGCATACCAATGCGGTGATCTTCGCATTTGTGGGAAACGGGATTTTTATGGGTGTATATTATTCGCTGCAGCGTCTTTGTAAAGCGAGAATGTACAGCGATAAACTTTCCAAACTTCATTTCTGGGGCTGGCAATTTATTATTGTTGCTGCTGTTCTTACAATTCCATTGGGTTATACCTCCGGAAAAGAATATGCAGAGCTGGAATGGCCGATCGATATTCTGATCACGTTGGTGTGGGTTGTATTCGGGATCAATATGTTCGGCACAATTATCAAACGCCGTGAAAGACATTTATACGTGGCCATCTGGTTCTACATCGCAACGTTTGTTACCGTTGCAGTGCTGCATATTGTTAACTCCGTTGAGATTCCTGTAACATTCATGAAGAGCTATTCCTGGTACGCAGGTGTGCAGGATGCGCTTGTGCAATGGTGGTATGGACATAACGCGGTCGCTTTTTTTCTCACAACACCTTATCTCGGATTGATGTATTATTTCATTCCGAAAGTCGCTGACCGGCCGGTTTACTCATATCGCCTTTCTATTATTCACTTCTGGTCGCTGATCTTTCTTTATATCTGGGCCGGACCACACCATTTGCTTTACACTTCACTGCCCGATTGGGCACAATCATTAGGTGTTGTTTTTTCTATTATGCTGCTTGCTCCTTCATGGGGTGGAATGATCAATGGGTTGCTGACGCTTCGCGGCGCGTGGGATAAGGTGCGTGAAGATGTGGTCCTGAAATTTTTAGTGGTTGCAATTACTGCGTATGGAATGGCAACTTTTGAAGGGCCCTTGCTTTCTTTGAAAAGTGTAAATGGAATTGCGCACTTTACCGACTGGATCGTAGCGCACGTTCATGTGGGCGCATTAGGCTGGAATGGCTTCCTGACCTTCGGAATTTTGTATTGGCTCATTCCGCGTATGTTCCGTACGAAATTGTATTCACGTAAATTGGCGAATGCGCATTTCTGGATCGGCACGCTCGGAATTCTTTTTTATGCTATTCCGATGTATTGGGCTGGATTTACACAAAGCTTAATGTGGAAAGAATTTAACCCGGACGGAACGCTTGCCAATAAATTTCTCGATACGGTTACACATCTTGCCCCGATGTATGCATTGCGTTCTATCGGCGGAGTGCTGTACCTGGCAGGTGTGATCATGATGACGTACAATATTATCAAAACCGTAAAAGCAGGTTCGTTCCTTGCGAATGAAGATGCAGAAGCTCCGGCATTAGCAAAAACATATACGATCCATGGAAAAGAACACTGGCACCGCTGGATCGAACGTCGCCCTGTTCAAATGCTTATTGCCGCGCTGATTGTAGTTTCAATCGGTGGTGTGATAGAATTCATTCCGACTTTTTTAGTTAAATCAAATATTCCGACGATTGCGAGTGTGAAACCTTACACACCTCTTGAATTAGAAGGACGTGATATTTATGTGCGTGAAGGATGTTACACGTGTCATTCGCAAATGATCCGTCCGTTCCGTTCTGAAACTGAACGTTATGGAGAATATTCTAAAGCCGGTGAATTTGTTTACGATCATCCTTTTCAATGGGGATCCAAACGAACAGGCCCCGACCTTCAGCGTATCGGGGGAAAATACGGCGATGTATGGCATTACAATCACATGTTCGACCCTACTTCCATGTCGCCGGGATCGATTATGCCTTCTTATCCGTGGCTGTTCAGTGATAAAATTGATTACACAGTAATGCCCAAAAAAATCCGGGCCATGCAAACGCTTGGTGTTCCTTACCCGGCCGGCTACGACAAGATCTGTGTGGAGGAAGCACGTAAGCAGGCGAAGCTCATTGTTTCCAACCTGAAAAAAGCAAAAGTGCAGGAAGTGGAACCGCTCAGCGCAGATGATGAAATTGTCGCTATGATCGCTTATCTCCAACGCATGGGAACTGATATTAAAGCAAAACCGCCGGTCAATAATACTACCATCAAAAAATAAAAGCAATGAAATTCATTAACTATCTCCAATCTATTACGGGCGTCGGCATTTTTCCGCTGATCTCACTCTTGGTTTTCGTAATCTTCTTTATTCTGCTCAGCATTTATGTTTTGAAAACAGATAAGAACCGGCTGAATTATATCGCTGCATTGCCGATAGAAGAAAAGGAAAAAGAAGAGAACAAAACCAGGTCCAGGTAATTATCGTGAACAAAAAAAAATATAGCGTATGATGTTGCGAACAGGCAAACTTGCCTTGATTAGTATTGCTCTTGTGTCGGGAGCCGCAATCCCGCTTGGCGCGCAGTCCCAAGCAGGCAACGCATCTTCCGGAGACAGCTTGTTTTCGAATACAATGTTCAATGTAATGCTTGTATTTATTATTCTCCTGCTTTTAGTCATTATTGCTATGGCAGAAGTGGTAAAAGCGGGCAGCGCAAAAAAACGTTCCGAAAACCAGAAGAAAAATCACAACGGAACGATCAGCGGCTTGCTGTTGCTGTTTTTATTACCGGCCACAATGCTTCATGCACAAACGCCAGGCAAGAGTGAAGCGCAGGTCTTTATTCCTGCACCGCCTTTTGATTATTGGGGAATGGGCGCAACGGCATTTTTTATGATGGCCTGTATCATTGTCTTTGAATTACTGATCGCGACGATGTTGTTTCGTTCAGGCATGCTGCTGATCAGACCTGATGTTCAGAAAATCAAAGTTGCAAAACAAAAACAACCATCGATTCTTGAAAAACTGAATGATTCTGTGGCAGTGGAACAGGAAGCCGCAATCATGATGGATCACGATTATGATGGGATCCGTGAGCTGGATAATAATTTACCACCGTGGTGGAAATACGGATTTTATCTCAGCATCGTTGTAGCAGTGATTTATCTTTTTCATTTTCATGTATTCTATACCGGGAAACTTTCAGGCGAAGAATACAGTCAGGAAATGAAAGAAGGAGCGATCGCAATTGCCGAGTATCAAAAGAACGCTCTGGCCGTGGTGGATGAGAATACAGTAAAATATTTAAGCGATCCTGCTTCACTGAGCGAAGGACGTGCTATTTACAAACAGAATTGTGTTGCCTGTCATGGTGAATCCGGTGAAGGAAAAGATGGATTGGGCCCCAATTTCACGGATGATTATTGGCTGCATGGCGGAAGCATCAGCTCGATTTTCCGGTCTGTAAAATATGGATGGACTGATAAAGGAATGAAATCCTGGCAGCAGGATCTGAAACCTTCGGAAATACAATTGGTAGTGAGTTTCCTGAAATCAATCCGGGGGACAAATCCACCGGGCGCGAAAGAGAAAGATGGAGAATTGTACATTGAAGAAGGAGAAAAGGCAAGCGATGACAGCGCAAAAGTAAAAACAGATTCATTATAGAATTCTGCTACTATTGATTCAGTAAAAAATAAATAACGTGGCAACCAGAGATGTTGGTATTCAGAAGGAGAATGAGAAGGAAGAGACCCGCCAATCTTTCCGGGATACGATTGCCACTGTAGATGCAGGCGGTAAACGGAACTGGATATTTCCGAAAAAACCAAAGGGAAAATTATACAAAGCGAGAACGCTGGTCAGCTTTGTTTACCTCGCTTTATTTTTTTCTCTCCCGTTTATAAAGATCTCCGGGAACCCGCTTTTCCTTTTTGATATCCTGCACAGGAAGTTTATTTTTTTTAGTGTCGTATTCTGGCCCCAGGATTTTATCATTTTCGGCATCGGCATGCTTGCCTTTATTGTGTTCATCGTTTTATTCACAGTAGTTTTCGGAAGGGCTTTTTGCGGATGGGCTTGTCCGCAGACTATTTTGATGGAAATGGTTTTCCGGAAAATAGAATACTGGATTGAAGGAGATGCGAATGAGCAGCGGAAGCTTTCAGAGCAGAAATGGAATGGGGAAAAGATCAGGAAACGCACACTCAAGCTGGGCATTTTTTTCCTGGTTTCCGTTCTTATTGCCAATACGTTTCTTTCCTACATCATCGGTTTGGATGAAGTTATAAAAATTGCAAGCGAGCCGGTTTCTCAGCATAAAGGCGGATTTATTGCATTGATTATCTTCTCTTTTATTTTTTTCGGCGTGTATGCATGGTTCCGCGAACAGGTTTGTCTTATTGTTTGTCCATACGGAAGATTGCAGGGTGTCATGCTCGATCAGCATTCAATCGTTGTTGCGTATGATTATATGCGTGGAGAACCGCGTGCAAAAATTCATCACGATGAGGTCAGGAATACATCCGGAGATTGTGTTGATTGTTCACTATGCATAAAAGTTTGTCCCACCGGGATTGATATCAGGAATGGCACACAGCTGGAATGTGTGAATTGCACCGCTTGTATTGATGCATGTGATGAAGTGATGGAGAAAGTGCACCTTCCCGCCGGGCTGATCCGTTATGCAAGCGAAACAGGAATAAAAAATAAAGCTCCGTTAAAGCTTACCGGAAGAATAAAAGCCTATTCCGTTGTTTTGATTTTGCTTGTTGGTGTGCTTGTTGCTACGCTTGTTACGCGTGCTGATGTAGATGCAACGGTTTTACGTGCAGGCGGACAATTATTCCAGGAACAGCCGGGAGATAGTATCAGCAATCTTTATACGGTACGTGTGATCAATAAAACGCAATACGCTATGCCTGTCACTTTCCGGGTTGAATCAGGCGATGGAAGAATAAGTATGGTGGGAAAACCTTTAACGGTTGGAAAAGAAGCAAAAAGCGAAACCGAATTTTTTATTACACGCGATAAAACAAAAATTTCGCTGCGGAAAACTAAATTAAAGATCGGCGTTTATTCTGGCGATCAAAAGCTTCAGACCATAAGCACAACATTCCTTGGTCCGGTGTTTGACCCGGAAGAAAAAAAGTAAAAGTTCACAACGATAATAAAAATTCAGATGAGCTGGGGTATCCGTATTGCCATTCTTTATGGCGCATTTGTAGCAATGATCCTTTTCCTGGTTTTTAGAACCATGAATGAAGATATTGAGCTTGTTTCACCTGATTATTATGAGAATGAATTAAAATTCCAAAACCAGATTGACAGGCAGAACCAGAGCATTTTACTGAACGAGCAGCCTTATATTGAGATAAAGGAAAATACTATTGCAATAAAATTCCCTGCTGAAATTAAACCTTCAACGATTTCAGGAGCAATAAAATTTTATTGTCCTTCCAATTCTTCTTCCGATTTCACAATCAACCTGCAAGTCGATTCTTCAATGACACAACTTGTTTCTTCTGTAAAATTCAAAAAAGGAACTTACCAGGCACAGGTAACATGGAGCGCCGGCGGGAAAAACTATTACAACGAAATTCCACTTAATATTCCATAAGATGTTTGCAGCTGCTGCATTACTTCTCGGTTTACTTGGCAGCGTTCACTGCATTGGAATGTGTGGCCCGATCGCGCTTGCTTTGCCTTTACGGCGCGAAAAATCAAGATCTCTTTTTGGTGGAATTTTCATTTACAATTTTGGCCGCGCTTTCACTTACGCATTGCTCGGCGCGCTATCAGGGCTTGCAGGAAATGCGGTGAAATGGGCAGTTGGACAACAAACGCTTTCCATTGCCGCCGGAATTTTAATTCTACTGACTTTATTCGCAGGCATGTTCGGAAAACGAATGAAAATTTCTTCCCCGCTCACCAAATGGTTCTCTTTTATCCGAAATGCGTTTGGCAAATTATTCAGGAGTCACCGGCCCGATGCATTGTTGCTGATCGGGATGCTGAACGGACTGCTCCCTTGCGGACTTGTTTACGCAGCGCTTGCAGGGGCTGCGGCAACAGGAAACCCGCTGAACGGGGCCATCTTCATGTTTGTTTTCGGAACAGGAACCATGCCCGTTATGTTTTTCCTTTCGTATGCAGGAACAAAAATTGGTGCGCCTTTAAGGGAAAAAATGCGAAAAGGTGTTCCTGTTTTTGTCGGAATTATGGCGGTTCTTTTGATTGTTCGCGGACTCGGATTGGGTATTCCTTATGTATCACCTTCATTCTCTGATGGTAAAGTGACTTGCAGTCATTGTCAGTCTCGGTAACCTCATGAAACTGATAACGATCAGTTTTTGTCATGACCAGCCTCAGCACGCCACATTTTCCCTTTCTGTAAGTTTGATCTTACTCGCTCATTTTTACGACGGCTGGCATGGTCGGTGAAATAAGGTTGAGAGAGGTTTCAACCGATGGTATGAAAGAAAAAGCAGGCCGCAATCCTTCTGGTAAGATAAGTCCGTTCTATAAAAGTATCTTTACTCCACCCGGGTTAAAGGATACTGATATGAAACGTGAATTGGAAATGTTGAATTCTCTCTTCGAATATGCAACGGAGGGAATTATTATATGCAATACTGCTGGTGAAATTCGCCTCGCTAATCCTGCAGCAGAACGGATGTTTGGATATGAAAAAGAGGAGCTTAAAGGAAAGGCAATTGAAGTCCTGATCCCCATGCGTCACAAGCATGCACATGTACAACATCGTGATGGTTATGTCAAAAAACCGACGCCGCGTTCCATGGGCGCTTTCCGCGACTTGTTTGGGGTTCGTAAAGACGGTTCTGAAATTATGGTGGAAGTTAGCCTGAGCCCCTTTGAAACTGGTGAGGGAAAGTTTATCATGAGCTTTATTGTGGATATAACGCAAAGGAAAAAAAGTGAAATTGAATTGCGTGTGGCACATGAACGTCAGCAGCAGGCTACCGATGCCTTATCCAGGCTGAATGCTGAGCTGGAATCGAAAGTGCGCGAGCGTACGGAAGAGCTGGCTGTGGCGATCCAGCGTCTCGCTCAGTCGAAAGGAGAGGTGATGCGCGCTTTGAAAAAGGAAAAAGAGCTGAATGAACTAAAATCACGTTTTATCACTACTGCTTCACATGAATTCAGAACGCCGCTCGGAACGATACTTTCTTCGGTTTCGCTGATTGCGCGTTACGAGGAAACGGCTGATGTTGAAAAAAGAAAAAAACATATTGAACGCATCAAATCCTCTGTCACAAATCTCACAGAGATACTGAATGATTTTCTTTCTCTTGAAAAGCTGGAAGAAGGGATCATTCGTTGTTACCCTGAACGATTTGATTTTTTAAATCTTGTTAATGAGCTCATCGGCGATATGCGGAATATTGCAAAGCAAGGCCAAACGATCACGTTGGGTTTTTCCGGCGAGCGGGAAATTTTCCTTGATCACCAGCTCTTGAAAAATGCGTTGCTGAACCTTTTCTCCAATGCCATTAAATATTCGCCGGAGCACAAACCTATTGTTGTGGATGTTACTATCGTATCCGGTCAATTAAAGATCGATATTGAAGACAAGGGCATTGGCATTCCGGAGGAAGATCAGCCGAATATATTTGAACGGTTTTACCGCGCTAAAAATTCCGGCAATATTCAGGGCACTGGTCTTGGATTAAACATCGTTAAAAAATATATTGAACTGATGAATGGAACAATTTCTTTCGCCAGCACATACAATGAAGGAACAACCTTCACAGTCAAAATTCCATTAACCGAAAATATATCGCAGCCCTCATGAAAAAAATCCTGATCATCGAAGACAACATGGAAATGCGCGAGAATACTGCAGAGATTCTCGGGCTCGCGAATTACAATGTGGTTACTGCGGAAAACGGCAAAGAAGGTGTACGTTTAGCGCAGGCAGAAAAACCTGATCTCATCATCTGCGATATCATGATGCCCGAGCTGGATGGTTATGGGGTATTGCACATGCTTTCGAAAAACCCTGAAACGGGGTCGGTACCCTTCATCTTTCTTACAGCAAAAGCAGAAAAGTCGGACCACCGAAAAGGTATGTCTATGGGCGCCGATGATTACCTGACCAAACCGTTTGATGATATGGAGCTGCTCGGCGCTGTAGAAATCCGCCTGAAAAAAAGTGAGCAGATGAAAGCAGGTTTTTCGAAAACGCTGGAAGGGCTTGATGAATTTATGCATGAGGCAAAACAACTATCTGACCTCATCAGTCTGCCGGATAACCGGAAAATAAAATCATTCAAAAAGAAAGATATTATTTATCATGAAGATTCATTTGCTGCCGGGAT
The DNA here is from genome assembly GCA_030855855.1 of Bacteroidota bacterium. Lineage (GTDB taxonomy): Bacteria > Bacteroidota > Bacteroidia > Palsa-965 > Palsa-965. Next base: position 9,162 of record JALYQL010000143.1, read on the forward strand.
TTATTTTCTAAGCAAAGGAAAAATAAAAACCAGCAAGATCAATGCTGACGGAAAAGAATTCATCACCTCGCTTATAGGCGATGGGGAGTACTTCGGATATTCCGCGCTGATCGAAGAAGCTCCGTACAGCGATTCTGCTGTTGCACTGGAAGATTCGGAAATCTGTATGATCCCCAAAGAAGATTTTTTCGCTTTGCTGCACAACAGCCGCGATATTTCTACCGCGTTTATCCGCATGCTGTCCAACGACGTGAAAGAAAAAGAACAACGCTTACTTCAGCTCGCTTATAATTCTGTACGCAAACGTGTTGCAGAAGCGTTGCTGCTGCTCAAAGAAAGATACTCGGATGGAAAAGAGCCATTCTCGATGGCGATCTCGCGCGAAGACCTTTCCAACCTTGCCGGCACTGCACCTGAAACGGTCATCCGCACACTTTCTGATTTCAAAGAGGAAAAACTGGTGGATATAAAGGGGAGCTCGGTTACTATTCTCCAGCCAGAGAAGCTGGTGCAGATGAAGAATTGATGGGGAAGAATGCCCTGGAGGAGTGAAAGGAAAAATGCCAGGAAAATAAATCTCCTGAGCTGTTAAAAACGGTTTAAAAGAATAGCCTTAGCGCGGAATCCACTCCACACATTCATAAACTCCCTCCAAATAATTTAAAAAAACAAGACCATTTTTACAAAGGATAAAACATAAACTGTTTTTGTCTTTGCTTACTAATTCCTGATTACCGATTACATTCTTTCTTTCCAGGAATAAAAAATAATTGAAGTTGATTATAATCAACTCATACTGGGCACCAAACGCCTGCTGAATCAATCCACGATATTTGGAAAATTCTTACGGAATAACCGTTTGTAAACGACTATTCTGCACTATTCTGAATTTTATTGCCTTTTCTCAGCAAAAGCGAGGTTTTTCAGACCTTCCGGCAATCAATTTTATTAACATTTTTAGTTACTTTGAGTCGAATTGTAATCAATCCAAAAACATATTTGAACAAACCTTCAGGAATATCCACGATATCCTGCACAAGGATGCCGGATGTGCAGTGAATTGGATTATGTGGACCAGACTTCCCGACTCTTGTTTTTGAAATACTTTGACGATTTTGAGAAAGACAAAAAGACTTCTGCAGAGCTTACCGGCAAAGAATACAAAGAAATTATTTCTAAACAATATCGGTGGGATGTCTGGGCCATGCCGAAAGGAAAAGATGGAAAGCATGATCATCATAAGGCGCTGAGCGGTGATGATCTTACTGATTTTGTAAAGCTGCAAAAGACAAAAGCGGATAGTGAGAATAGCTGGACATTGAAGATTACTGATGTGGATGAAAAAACGTTTGATCTCTCAGCGAAAAATCCAAATAAGAAGGAAGAGGCTGCTTTGCGCGATCCTGAAAAGATTTTAAAGGAAATGAAACAGTTGGATAAAGAGAGCGAAGATATTTTGATTTCAATTTTTGAATTGATATAATTTTTTACAAATGGAAAAAGCAACTATAACCAAACTGAATAAAACATTTGAGGAATCTGCTTATGAGCAGGATGGTGTTGAGTATTGGCTTGCCAGGGAATTGCAGGAACTGTTGGGATATACCGATTGGCGCAATTTTTTGAATGCAATAGATAAAGCAAAGGATAGTTGCAAAACCACTGCCGAAGCGGTTTCTGATCATTTCGTTGACGTCAACAAAATGATCGGATTGGGTAAGGGCGGCCAGCGCGAAGTGGAAGATATTATGCTTACCAGGTATGCATGCTATCTTATTGCACAAAATGGAGACCCGAAGAAAGAACAGATTGCTTTTGCTCAAAGTTATTTTGCTATACAAACGCGCAAGCAGGAATTGCTGGAAGAAAGAATAAGATTGATGGAACGATTGCAAGCGAGGGGAAAATTAGCAGCGGCAGAAACAGAATTATCCAAAAATATTTTCGAAAGGGGAATTGACAATAAAGGATTTGCCAATATCAGAAGTAAAGGCGATTGGGCAATGTTCGGAGGCCATAATACCAGCGCTATGAAACGTAAATTGGGTATTGCCGAAAACCGGGCACTGGCGGATTTCTTACCAACCATTACAATTTCTGCAAAACAACTGGCAACTGAAATTACCAATTTTAATGTGAAAAAAGATAATTTAAATGGTGAACAAAAAATTACTACTGAACATGTGAAAAATAATAAAGACGTAAGAGCTCTATTGGGGAAAAGCAACATAAAACCCGAGCAACTACCGCCCGAAGAGGACATTAAAAAACTAGAACGCCGAATAAAAGCAGCAGATAAAAAAATCATGAAAAAAAAATTAAATCCTAAAAAGAAAAAATAAAATAAAATAACCCTTCGACAAGCTTCCTGCGCTTTTAGAGTTGAAATATCATTCACTAAATGATGCAACTGAGAAGTTATTTCAGAAGTATTTGTATGCCGGGAAGGTTGATTGATATTTCGCTTTGGCCATATCTGTCAGGCAGATATAATCATCTAGTTCAAACTCAATCTTAAAAGGGTTGCATACAAATTAATTACCCTTAAAAAATCACCTTCTTGCATCCGCTTTTTCCCCTTTGAACCTAACAGTTAAAAAAAACCTACCCAAACGAAGAACTCAGCTTAAACATCGGCAAATACATCGCCACCAATATCACCGCCACCATCAATCCCAGGAAAACGATCATCAACGGTTCTATCACGCTTCCAAGAATCGAAGTTTCGTGTTCAATCTCATCAGAGTATTGTTTTGAAAGCTTGTCAAACATCATATCAAGCTGGTTCACTTCTTCGGCTACGCGGATCAGCGAGATCATTCGTTTGTTATATACTGGAAATTTTGCAAGACAATCATGAAGCGAGCTTCCATGCATGATTTCCTGGCGGATGTTTGTAAGGGAAGTTTCGATCGGATAAAATCCCACCATTTTTTGTACGAGCTCCAGCGCGTTTACTAATGGAGTGCGTGAGGCGAGTAACAAATGCATGGAATGACAGAATCGTTCGAGATAAACTTTCTGTGTGATCTTGCCTATGTAGGGAATGCGCAATACAAAGGCCGAAGAGAATTTGCGGAACCAGACTTGTTTTCGCTGGGAATAAATAAAAATTACCAGGCTGATAATTGCAAGCAACATCCACGGACCATATTTCCCCAGCGTTTCTGATGCGTCGATGATGAGCTTTGTGATGCCGGGTAATTCGGTGTTGAAACGTTTGAGCATATCAGCGAACATCGGCACAACGAACCGAAGCATAAACCAAACCGCGCCGAATGCAACCAGCATCACGACCATCGGGTAGGAGAGTGCGCCGGTGACTTTTCGCTTTTGTTTTATTTTTTTTGTGTAATAATCTCCAAGATCTTTCAGCACTTCTTTCATGCGACCGCTTTCTTCGCCTATTCGCAGACTGTAAAATTCATAAGTGGAAAATTTCCCTGTTTGTTCTATTGCTTCCGGTAAAGTGCTGCCGTTGATAATGGCTTTAAGGATCTGCCCGTACATGTGCTTTTCATCTTTTTTCTCTGCTTCTCCTTCGAGCAATTCAAGCGCTGTCCGTATATCGATTCCTGCGGTCAGCAATACATGCAATTCTCCGTAAAAACCTTCTTTCTTTTTATCGTTCCATTTACTGCCTAAGATCTTTATATCGCGATTCATAAAATCCATAATTCCACCTTGCGGCTTCTTTGCAGAAGTTACTTTTGCAGCGGCTATTTTACTGATGTCGATCGCCATGTTACTTAAGTTCAGAATCCAGTTTTTCTATTTCTGATTTTGGATTAATTTCTTTCCGGTAAATTTTAGTTTCCTTTTTACCTTCAAGATTCATCACTATATGCAATTCATCTATCACACTGTTTTCAGATTCCTCTTTTTCAGATTTCATAAACGTTTCGATTCCGGAAACAGCGACAAAAAAAGTATCCACGCGCAAAAGATCATTTCTCAAAACATACTTTTCTCTAAACCGGTATTCAAGCACCCTGCTTTCCGATTGCAAGCTGATCCTGTTTTCGGAATTGTAAATCAAAGTCGCCGCATTTTCGAAGTCAGCCTGCAATTGACTGACGAGAAATGAAACTTCAGTAATCGCCGCCGACTTCCCGTTGTACGATTCATATTGCCGCGTAATAATCCTGTACGCGGTAAATGTCGCGGTAAGCACAATTCCGCTCAGGATCATTCCGACGAGCAGCTCCAGGAGTGTAAAAGCTTTAATCCGGTTATGGCGCATGGATAATCTCCTTGTATTCTGCCAGCAGCACGCCGTCAGTTGTGATTGCGGTGTAATGCAGCTGAAATATATTATCAGCATTTTCAACCGGGACAAATTTCTTTTCAATCCGGAATTCTTCGCCTGCTATTGTTTCATCAAATAAACGGTTTGAAGATTTTGAAATAATAGCTTCATTTTCAAGTCGGATGCGCGCCAGCACTTTTAATTTTGTCCGGGAGCTGGTAACAATGGTATTGTAGATCATGATTGAAAATCCAAAACACATCATCACAATAATCATCGCGATCATCGATTCAAGCAGCGCGTAACCTTTTAGTTTTAAGGAAGCCATTGGATTATCGCTTTTCGGTCTGATTTTTTTCTTGTCAATGCTGAGGCAATGTACCAGGGCGAACGTTTTGTCCGGTCAATAACCGCGTTCATCAGGTGATTTTCATATTCGGCGGAAGCTGTTTTTAATTCAAACTTGCTGCAGGCAACAAATCCGTAAACAATTCCTTTGTGATCGATCAGGTCGGAGCTGTACATCTCACCATAGATTATTGATTCCTTTCCTGTATTAATGAGCACATGCTTCCTGAAATCTGTTTCAACGCGGCAGGCAAACAGCTGGCCGAAGATTTTGGATTTTTCACCAACTATGATCGCAGCAACTGCAGGAGATTTTTCCGTCGCAATGATTCCAAGAACGGTCGGGTAGTGCAGGTGTACATTTTTTCCAACGATGAGCGAATCGCGTGCGAATGCCTGGAATTCTCCTTCGGCACCATCTTCAATTTTAATATAAGGTGCGATGAGCAAAACATTCTGCAGCAAAGAATTTTTTCCGATATGAATTGAGCTTCGTGAAATAATACAAACGTGCCCTTTAATTATTTCTGAGTGAATTAAAATTGTACCCGGACTGAAAACATAAAGCGTTTTATTTGAAAACGAATTTGTAACGCTGTCCGCCAGCTGAACTTCTTCCGGCGAAATTGCAGAATCTGTTTGCCGTGGCTGGAATTCAAATAATTCCCCGATGCGTTTTACAAGTTCCTTATTATATTCCGGCAGGAATCGATCTGAATTTTTAATTGTTCCGTACACCATTTTGTTTCCCGAATAGCTTTGTCCTTCAATGTACGCGCGTTGAATTCCGGCTTTAGGCAAATAACAATCGCCGGCTAACTTTGTTTCCCCGGTAATGGAAAGCGGCCTGTCCATGTCTGCAAGGATCAATGCGGTCTGATCATTAACATCTGCTTGCCATCCAACTGCCGCGATGAGTTTGTGCTGAAATGATTTATTATGCGCAAAAGAAATCGCAATCTCAAATGCGCCCCACGATTTACTTTCGAGTCGTACAGAATCTCTTCCGTCGCCAAAAAGATCCGTTTCATCTGGCGAGTCGTACTCAATTGCGTTTTTCTCACTCAGCAGCAACTCCAAACCTGATTTAGAATTCCGGATCACCTCTTCGCGGCTCTGATCTCTTAGTATATGCAATCGCGTATAATATGCGGAAAGCAGCAATGAAGCGCTCACAAGACCCATTATAATGGCTATGGCCAGCGCGTAAAAAAGAGAACCACCGCGCAGCATGATCAGGATTTTTTTGCCGCTGTTGAGGAAGCAGGTTTATTTTTCTTTTTTGGCTGACTTTCTTTTTTCTCTTCGCGCTTGCTTTCTGTTTTACTTTTATCCTGTTTGTTGAAAATATTTTTCAGCTTAAAACTTGACTTTAGACTATCGGAAGCAGTATCTTTCGTCCCGGCAGGTTTTTCAGCCTTTGTTTCAGTTGAACCTTTTAATTTATTTTTTTTTGGCTCCGGATGTAGTTTAGCCGGTTTGGGAATTTGCTCCCGGCCATTCTTATAAATGATAACTGAATCGTTTTTGCCGTTTTTATAAATAATGGTTTTGCCGTCTTTGATTCCGTTTTTGAAATGTGTTTTTGAAACAATTTCGCCCTGTTCATTGTATAACTCCTGTGTCCCCTGTTCTTTTCCTTTTTGATAATTTAACACTTCATGAATTTTCCCATCAGCAAACCACGATCTCCAAATTCCGTTTTTTAGCCCATAATTAAATTTCCCCTGCTCTCTCAGCCCCATATCGAGAAAAAACGACTTGTACTCTCCGTGAAGCAACTTACCATCAAAACTTCCGTCTGTCTTTTTTATGTCGTTATTGATGTACCAATAATACATCCTGCCGGCTTTGGCTTTGGCTTTGGTAGCATCATACAAAACGTTTGCGCGCACAGAGTAGTTTTCATAATTGATGTAAACTGTATACGTGTCTGATTTGACTGGAATATCACGGAATTGTAAAAACAAGCCGGCACTTATGAAACATGCACATATAATCAGGACCTTCATTCGAATGTTATTCTGGTTACCCAAATATATAATTCGATTTTATCAGTATTACTGTTTTTACAGTGTCAAACCAACCAACGCGTCGTAATTTGAAATAAACGAGTAACGTTATCATCTGCATACATGGTACAGTATGATTTTAGTATTTATCAAACAAGAAAGTATGTGGTTTGCCCGGCCTGATACTAATTTTCCTTATACGCCGTTCTTATTTAAGTTTTTCTTCTATATGATGCATATGATCCCTTACAATAGAATAAACTATTTATTTAATCGCAACGCGTTGGTTTGTTTTGCCTGCTCGATAGTTGCTTTTAACATCTAATAAGATTTTAATGATATAATTTGCCTTTAATTAGATATCCCATGGAAGCTAATAGCATGTTGGTCCGGCCCGGAATCAGCATCCTATCGCAAAAGAATTAGTCTTTTGCCACGAGTGTAAACTGTTTAGTCAAACGTTTTTTGCCGCGTCCCCCACGGTAAAGCGAATCTTAAGCCCTGAATTGAAAAATTCGGGGACAGGAATTGCTTTACCCTGTGTGGACGCGTTTTTATTTTATATGAACCCCTAAACGCTACGTAATGAAAGCCGTAAAATCAATGTCATTGCCTTCAGGATTGCCTGATCCTGAATATTTATTTGTCACAATGCATAATACCAAGTATGTATTACTGGTAAAAGATATTCTCCGGTTCGAAGCCATACGCATTTACACCGTTATTTATGTGAGAAATAAAGAACAGTATATCTGCTCCAAACATTTAAAAATGGTTTGTGACGAGCTGCAATCTGACATTTTTTTCAGAATTCATAAATCGCATGTAATAAACCTGCGCGAAGTAAAAGGTTACCAGGAAGGAAGAGGCGGTAAGGTAATCATGAGCGACAATAAAGTCCTTGATGTTTCACAACGCAAAAAAGCAGCTTTTCTCAAAAAATTCTATGAGATGTACAAGATTACCCCAACCTGAAACGCGATAGTTCGGATAAGCTACTCGCTGGTTGGATTGTATGACCAGATGCGGTTTATTATTATTTCCTTGCACATTGGACAAAGTCCGTTCAATCAACATGAATAAAAATGGATACTCTTTTTCAGAAAAAATATAAAGCATTTACGCTTACAGAGCTGCTCGTGGTATTGGCCATTATCGGAATTCTTTTACTGATAGCCTTGCCCAATCTTATGCCGTTGATCAGCAAGACAAAAAGCACTGAAGCAAAACAGAATCTCACCTATATACACAGTCTTGAAAAATCGTGGTATATGGAACATTCAAAATACAGTCCTGATCTGAAAGAGATTGGTTTTGAATTGGAGAATCCTGCAGAAGCACAATACAGCTACGCCATTGTTGCAGCCGGAAACGGCAGCTTCAAAGTAAGCGCAACTGCAAAATCAGATTTTGACAATGACGGACAAATAAATGTCTGGGAAGTAGACCAGGATAAAAATCTCAAGGAAATAACTCCTGACTAATGGAACGTTTTGGCGACATACCCGGAATAATCGCGCTTGTCATTCTTGCATGGCAGGATTTTCGCACGCGCCGTATTGCCTGGTGGTTGTTGCCGGTTCTTGCCGCTTCCATTTTTCTTGCCGGGTTTGCATCTAATTCTGCAAAAACGATCGGGCAGAATTTTTCTATCAATATGATTTTTCTCCTGATCCAATTCCTGTTGGTATGGATATGGTTTTCTGCCAAGAATAAACGCTTGTCCAGGATCATTGATACACAAATTGGTTTGGGAGATGTACTCTTTATGATTTGTGTGGCGCTGGCTTTTTCACCTGGTAATTTTTTGATCTTTTATATCGGCGGTATGATCCTGACATTGATCAGTACAGTTTTGATAAAAATATTCCGGCAAAATTCAGTGATGGAAATTCCGCTTGCAGGCGCATTGTCCGTTCCGCTTATTCTTTTGTGTGGCTGGCGGTTGTTCAACCCGGGAAAAGATTTTTACAATGATGCGTGGCTGATGCAATTAGTTGAAACAAATCTTAACGGAATATGAACGACCATTTTCCTTTGACGATTGATCTGCAGCAGCAGCTTAGCACAGAGCAGGCCTGGTATTATCATGTTGTGCCCAAAGCTGCACATAACGGAACGCTGGAATTGTATATTGACGAAACCACGTTCAAAAAAGGATTGGAAGAAGAGTTGGAAGTGTTGCTCGGAAAAAAGATCGTTCTGGAAAAAGTGGCGCCTGGAATTCTCAGAAAAACACTCAGCAAGTATTACCTGCGTAATGACGGAAGAAATTCTCCCACCGGAAAAGTACAATCACTTTCTGCAAAACAAGGCGATGATTTTCTTCCGGCATTGATCACAGAAGCAAAGCAGCTTGGCAGCAGCGATATTCATATTGAATGTTATGAAGACCGCAGTCGTGTACGTATTCGTATCGACGGTTTGCTGATCGAACGTTACACAATTTCAAAAGCAGATTATCCTGCGTTGATCAATAAAATAAAAATCCGTGCAAACCTTGATATTGCAGAAAAACGTTTGCCGCAGGATGGACGTATTTTTTTCCAGGGCGATGGAATGAAATTCGATATCCGTGTTTCTGTTTTACCAACGTTGCACGGAGAAAAAGTAGTGCTGCGTTTACTAAGCAATGATGCAACAAACATCGACATCCGCACGCTTGGATTTACAGATCGCCAGCTTGCTGATTATACCGAAGGAATAAAAAAGCCACATGGGATTTTGCTCATAAGCGGCCCAACAGGCTCCGGAAAAACAACATCACTTTATGCAACGCTGAAGCTGCTGAATAAAGAGACGACAAATATTCTCACCATCGAAGACCCGATCGAATACACGCTGGAAGGAATTAACCAGGTGCAATTGAAAGAAAGCATCGGTCTCAGCTTTGCCAGCACGCTCCGCACATTTCTGAGGCAGGATCCTGACATTATCATGCTCGGGGAGATACGCGATGGTGAAACAGCGCAGATGGCAATCCGTGCTGCATTGACTGGACATCTTGTGCTTTCCACCATTCACACAAATTCTGCATGGGGAACTATTTCAAGGCTTGCAGATATGGGTGTTCCGCCGTTTTTGGTTGCAGGAACATTAAACACAAGTGTTGCGCAACGATTGCTTCGCCTGCTTTGTCCGCATTGCAAAAGAGAAGAGAATTTTGATTCTTCATTATTTCCCCGGAGCTATAAAGCGCCTCGTGTGTTGCATCGTCACACGGTTGCTGTCGGTTGCCCTGAATGTTTTTACACTGGCTACCGCGGACGAAAAGCAATTTATGAAGTGCTGCCGATCGATCATGAACTGGCGGAATGTATCAAGACAAACAATCAACAGGTGAATGAAATGCTTCGTGAAAGAGGGATTACTACGTTAGCTGAAAATGCTTTTCGTTTGTTTGAAGAAGGCGAAACTTCCATCGGGGAAGTGTATTCGATTTTATTTAACAGCTACGCATGAGCTATTTAACTCCGGAAAAAACCATTCAACCCACGACAGATAGTTTTTTGTTGCCACAGATTGCTCGGATTACACGGATTAAATTTTAAAAGAATTAAAAAATAAAAGAATATTATCAAGATTACTTAATTATTTAAAATGAAAAGCCCTATTCGCCTGATTGCATTCGCATTCATCATACTATTGACCACAAGCTTTGGAAGTCCGGAAGATGATGTGCGCATTGACCAGCTCGGAAAAAAACTGAATGAGCTTGCTGTTTCAGTTCCCGGCTTAAATAATAAAGTGGAGCTTTCTGTAAATGGTTTGCCCATCCAGGAATTTATCCGTGGATTAGCTGTGACAAATAACCTGAACGTAAGCGTTGAGCCCGCGCTTGACACAAAGCTGTATGACAATTTTACGAACGTGACGGTTTCTGATGTTTTTCTTTTTCTCTGCCGGCGCTATGAGCTGAACATTACATTTATCGGCAACATCATGGTGTTTTCGAAATATATTCCGCCTGCGCCTGCTGTACTTCCTTATTCACCAAAGCTGCCTGTTATCAGCTGGAATGAAGGCAAAGAAGAAATAAGCTTTGATCTGCAGAACGACAGTCTTGCTTTGGTTGCACGTGAGCTTACACGGAAAACAGGAAAGAATATTGTGTTTGCTCCCGAGCTGATCGGTAAAAAAGTAAACGGTTATATTCAGAATCAAAACCTGAAAGCGGCATTAGATAAATTAGCGTTTGCGAATGATCTGAAAATAACTTCGACCGAAGGCGATTTTTATCTTGTAGAGCCTGCGCTGAAGACCGGCAATCCGCAAAATAATGCAGCCAATGGAAATCAGCCGAAAGGTCTGCCGCAAGGCGTTAAGCTGAATACGGATAACGGATTGATAACGCTGGATGCTGTCAATGCTCCGATCGGGGAATTGATCGCGGTGATTTCATCTGCATTGAAGAAACAATATTTTCTTTTTGCAGATATTAAAGGAACAACAACGCTCAGCGTGAAAGATGTGACGTACGATCAGTTCCTGGTGGATGTGTTTAACGGAACTGAATTTACTTATCGCAAGAATGCTGATACTTATTTTGTGGGCGATCGGAATCTTGAAGGACTTCGTGTAACGCATGTTGTGAAGATGCAATACCGCACTGTTGAAAAAGTGATCGATTATATTCCGGCTGATTTTAAAAAAGGTGTGGATATCAAAACCTTTCCTGATCTGAACAGTTTAATTCTCAGCGGATCGGAGCCGCGGATTGCAGAGATTGAATCTTTTCTGCGACAGATCGACCAGGTTGTTCCTGTGGTAATGATCGAAGTGATTATCATTGATTACAGTAAATCGCATACGGTCGCTGCGGGAATCCAGGCCGGACTTGGAACGCCGCCACCGAATAACGGAACGATCACGCCGAATATCGATATTACTGCGAATGGCGACGCGATCAATAATCTCATCAGCGGGTTAAATGGCTTTGGTTTTTTAAATCTCGGTTATATCACACCTGATTTTTATTTACACCTCACTGCATTGGAAGATAACGGTGTGCTTGATATTCATTCAACGCCGAAGCTTGCAACACTGAATGGCAACGAAGCGAAAATGAGCATTGGCCGCACGGAATATTACCTGGAACAAACTACCAATATCATCGGTTCACAAAATCCGCAGACACAGATCACCACAACATATAAACCACTCAACGCGGATCTTGCTATTTCAATCACGCCGATGGTTTCGGGTGATGAGCAGGTGACGATGAATATTTCCGTCAAACAATCCACATTTACCAAACGTGTTTCCGATACCGGACCGTTTGGTACAACACAACGCAGCTTTGAATCGGTGGTAAGAGTGAAAAATCAGCAAATGATTCTTCTCGGTGGATTGGAAGAAGATGTGGACAACGAAAGCGGTAAAGGTGTTCCATTGCTTTCGCGTTTGCCTTTCTTTAAATGGATCTTCGGCCTTCATACCAAAACAAAAGCCAAAACAAGACTAAGCGTATTAATCCGCCCGACTGTGATTTACTAAAAGAAAATATCGCCACAAAGGCACTAAGGCACGAAAAAAACTTTGTGTCTTTGTGCCCTGGTGGCAAACCTAACCAACAAAACAAGACTAAGCGTATTAATCCGCAACTGTGATTTACTAAAAGAAAATATCGCCACAAAGGCACTAAGGCACCAGGAAAACTTTGTGTCTTAGTGTCTTGGTGGCAAACCTACCCAACAAATGAATCACCGATTGCAAAAACTAATTTCCGGTTCAAAATTCGCAGGCTTAGAGATACAGCTTGGTGCGGAAGGAATGATTTTGCATTTGGTTATACTTAAACGAAAAGGAAAAACTGTTGTTGTAGAGAAACAAGCTTCATCCATTGAAAGTATTGACCGCCTTTCAGAACATCTTACCACAGATATTCCGGTAAACATCGCTTTCACCGGCAAAGGAATTCTCCATCGTCGTATTGCTGCAGATCCTTTGAGCGATCAGAAAACATTTTTATCAAAAGTATTGCCGAATGCTTCGTTGAAAGATTTTTACCTGCAATCTTTTCCTGCGGTGCAGGATGAACAATTTATTTCCGTGCTGCGGAAGTCTGTTGTGGATGAAGTCCTGCTGCAATTAAGTGAAAAGGAATTTTCAATTGTTGGTTGTTCTATTGGTTCGCTGGCAGTGGTACGTATTTTACCATTGCTGGCTGAATCAAAAGAAATAATCCGTTTCGGGAAACATGAACTTCGTTTGCAGGATCAGCTTCCGGAAGAAATTTTATTTTCCGAAGAGACTTGTGAAAAAAAACTGGTTGATGCCGGCGGACAAAAAGTGGAAGGTGAATGTTTGCTTGCTTTTGCCGTGGCTTTCGAACAAGTGTTGCCCGAAGAACAGCGGACAGATGCGCATGTCGATTCCCTGCTTTCTTCAAAAGAAGATTTTTTCCAGCGCAAATTATTTAAGGCAGGTGCATTGTCATTGGTCGTTGGAACACTTTTGTTGCTGCTTGTCAATTATTTTGTTTTCTCCGCTTATTGGTCAGAAAAAAATGAATTGGAAAGCAAGATGCAATCTGATGGCGGCGCATTTATTGAATTGGGGAAAATGGAAAAAGAAGTCAGTGTGAAAAAAGAATTTCTCGGGCAGGCAGGGTTGATTGGTCCCGCGCATCATGCCTATTACGCGGATCTGCTTGCAGCTGAATTACCGAATGATATCCGTTTGACGAGAATGGCATTATCGCCACGATTAAAATTATCGGAGGATGATTCTATCGGTTTCAAAACAGGTCGCGTTGAAATTAATGGAAGCTGTGCAAAAAGCGTAGTGCTGAATTCCTGGCTGCAGGGATTGAAAGAAAAAAAGTGGGTGAGGAGCGCAGTGCTGGAAACGTACATACAGGATAAAAACATGCAGCAGGGAGAATTCCAGGTTGCGTTAGAACTTGAATAAATGTGGAAGAAGCTCACACCCAAAAAAAAGAACCGGTTGCTCCTTTTGGGTGCGCTTGTTTTGTTTTGGCTGGTGTACAGCTTTGCCATTCGTAATACAATTGAGCTGGTTCATCAATGTTCCGATATGCAGGCGCAGCTCGACAGTTCAGCCGGCGCACCGGAAAAGCTTATTCAGTTAAAACAGGAATTGCAGAATCTGGAAAAAAATACCGGCAATAACGATACATCGGGATCGCTGCATGAACGTTTGCTTGGCATTGTGACAAATTATTGTCAGGAGAATAATTTACTGCTGCGCGATTTTGCTTCACCGGTTCGTTATCATCAGCAGGAATGGCTGGTAGAAACGCATCCGCTTACTGTGGAAGGACCTTACATCGCATTGCTGAAGTTGGTGCAAAAACTTGAGCAGGAAAAAACCGGTAAAGTAGTTTCTGTAGATTTTCATTCAAAACGAGATAATAAAACGCAGGCACTTTCATTGACAGTAACTATTTATGTGCAAAATATTATACATACAAACTCATGAGGTGGGGTACGAAAAACGAAATGAAATGCGAAAAAGGGGGTACGAAAAACGAAATGAGAACGAAAAAGGACGAAAAACGAAATTAAATACGAAAAAGTGTCACATAGTGACCACTACGTGGCAAAAAAATAAAGCTGCAAAAATAAACCTTGGTGCCTTAGTGCCTTGGTGGCCATTCTCCCTGCGCGAAAATTTTTCCTGTCTAAACTATTAAGATAATTCCCTCACAACATGAAAAAACTCTTTCAAATAATTTCTCTCCTGTTACTCTTCACCGCCTGCAGAAAAGATTTCATCGAATCCGATCTGACAGGTAAGATGCTTGTTATACTCGCACCATCCGATCAGGACACTGTTTCTACCACGACACCTTTATTCTGGTGGAATGAACTGGAAGGCGCGCGTCATTATCATTTACAAATTGTTTATCCCGATTTTTATTCGCCCCAACAATTAGTCTACGACACATTAATTGAAGACGATAGAATCTATCCCAACCTCAGTCCCGGTTCAACGTATCATTGGCGCATCCGCCCAGAGAACAGCGTTTACGAAGGCGATTGGGTAACACGCAGCATCACGATCGACAGCACGGTAAGTCTGAATGCACAAACTATTGTGATCACTTCACCCGCATCAAACGGATATTCCACATCCAACGGAACAATCTCCTTTACCTGGAACACAATTTCCGGCGCAACACTTTACCGCGTTGACATTACGAATACCATAAGCGGCACTAACGTCATCACCACCACCACAACTGTCAATGCATTTTCCTACACTTTCCCGCAGGGAAATTATTCCTTCAGCGTCCGCGCAGAAAATTCTACTTCATTCACTCCGTGGAGCGCCCGCACATTTTCAGTTGACCAGACCGGCCCCACAGCGCCACAATTAATTGCGCCTGCAAACACTACCTTTTATCCAACGCCACCTGCATTCGTAAACTTCGACTGGAGCAGCGCAACGGATGCATTAACCGACAGCTTGTACATCAGCACCGATTCAACATTCGCAACCGGAATCCAGACCGCGTTATTACTGAATTCATCACAAAGCAGCTACGCATGGACAGGCGCGCAGGCATCAACAGTTTATTACTGGCGGGTAAGAAGCATAGACGCAGCAGGAAACCGGAGTAGCTACAGCACGATATTTAAATTCACCGACAACTGATGAAAAATAAAAAGACAGCCTACATTCTTGTTCCGATTGTTCTCGCTATCTGGGGAATAATTGGTTGGAAAGTGTATGCTGCAATGGGAGGGAAGGATGAAAGTAATATTGTTGCTATAAGTGAAAATGTAAATGTTTCGAAGATTGATATTCCGGATACGATTGAGTTGATTGCTAATTACAGGGATCCTTTTTTGGATGATTTAAAATTTGAAATTCGAAATTCGAAATTGAATATCAGGGATTCTAAATCTGTGAAGGTTGAAATTCCGGTGCTGCCGAAAGTGATTGTTTCCTGGCCGGCTATCGCCTACTTTGGTTTGATAAAGCGGAATAGTGATGGGAAGACTGTGGGGTTTTTGAGTGTGAATGGGGTGAGTTATTTTGTGCAAGGCGGTGAGGGTGCCGGGGAGGTAAAGGTTTCTAAGTTGTGGAAAGATTCGGTGGAGGTGGTGTGGGGGAAGGAGCGGAGGGTGGTGAAAAAATGATAATTATTTAAGCATTGCATATTGATAATGGCAGCAAACAGAAATTCTTACGATACGCTTGTTATCCTTCTTTTTATTCTTGGGAATGAAAATATTTTGCCTAAAGAATTTGTCGATTCCATTCCATATTCCACACGTTCGGGCTGGCGAAATCTTTGTAAACAGAAATTTATCGGGCATCAGTTTCGGGAAGAATTTAAACAAGAACTGAGACGCGTTGTATCGTATAAAAAATTTCGTCATCTGAAAACGGTTTTAAATTCAGTCGAAAAATTATATATATCATTTGCGTCTTTTATTGAACTCATCAGAATAAAACTTCACTGTATTAAAGGATACCGTGAAACTGTTTGTGATCAGATCGCTAAATTTTCTTCAATTATTCCTGCGGAAAAGATTCGACAGTTGTTTGGTATTTCAATCTCCACACATCAACGCTGGTTATTTGAAATCAAGAATTGTTGTCATGAATCGTTTACCGGATTTTGTTTTAAGGCACACCCTAACCAGCTTTCGCGAACAGAAATTGCTACCATGAAACGTTTTCTTACAGACCAGACGTTTTCTCATTGGCCAGTATGCTCAATTGCTTTGTATTGTCTTCGCGAAGGGATTTTGTGTTGCTCAGTTGCCACCTGGTATCGTTATCGGAAACTGATGAATATTTTACGTGTACGTTATCGCCATTGCAAAAAGAAAATTGGTTTGATTTCAACAAAACCGAACGAATTTTGGCATTTGGATGTAACCAAAATTCGCACGAGCGATTTTGTGTGGCATTATGTATACATGATCAGAGATAATTTTTCTAAAAAACCGCTGGCGTGGCAGAGAGCAACGCGTTTGAGTATGGAGATTTCAAAAGAAGTAATTCGTGAAGCATATTTCAATGCGAAAGAAGTGATCGCTCCGGTAAATGTTTCATTAATTGTAGATGGCGGAGTTGAAAATCAAAATCACGTTGTCGACAGTTTTATTCTGAGCACCAACGGTGAAATCAGCAAATTAACTGCATTGAAGGATATTATTTTTTCTAACTCTGCTATTGAAGCAATGTTTCGCACCCTAAAATCGTGGTACTTCCGCCCCGAAGATTTGTTGACCGGACAAACTCTTGATACGCGGATAAAATTCATGGTCGAAGATTTCTCTTCTCTTAGACCAAATGCACAGCTTTGTGGACTCACACCTGATGAAGTTTATTTCGGAAGAGAAATCAATCTTGATCTGAAAACAAAAATTCGGGAAGCAGCGGTGATGCGCCTGGAATTTAACAGGAATGACGGGTGTGAGAAATGCAAAAGTGGTAACTGAAGGATCTAAACAAATGAAACTTACTTTGAAATGAGATTTCGTTTGAAAATGATCAGGACTTTACTTTTTCCTGAAAACTAAAAAACTGTTTACGGGTATTGGGAGATGTAATGCTTGTGTTTGCGGGAATCTACGTTATAGCGTAGGTCGGATTATCGTGTTTACTGAGAATGTGCTGCGTAGAGTTTACACGGCTCCGAACGCACTATAATCTATAAGTGCTCTGTTCGAAAGAACACGCATTTAATATTATTAAATTTGGCCCCTAATATATTCATCTTTCCATCAACGTATAGCTCATTAAGAATTCGGGGCTTTGTGTCAAATCCAAGATACGTTTTCGTTCTAATCATAATATAATGTCGAATATTCGTATCCTCTTGAATTTTAGTATGGGTTAAAAGGGAGAGATATTCTAAATCATATTCCAGATTAAAAGCTTCTCCGAAATTTATTTTGGAAATAACATTTGAAAAAAGCAAAAATCTTTTTGATGAATTCACGGAACTAAAAGCATAATGCGGCTCTTTATCATTTAATATTAATGAATCCATGGGATTGGGTTTGCTAAAAATAATTTTTCTATATCTAATTTTATTAATAGTTATTGTATCAACTCTTATAAATAAAGTGTCAGATGACGACTTACTAATAAATTTTGACAAACCATAAGTATGTTTCTCTTCAGATGAAATCTGATAAATGCGTCTATTTATTTGAGCTTCGTCATCACAAGGTAATACTACTGAACTTAAAGCAAATTCACTTTTTGAATTATTGCTGGTTACAGCATTCTTCTTGCCACATTTCAAAACTGAAAGAAAGCAAAGAAAAAAGAACAATCTACTTAGATATTTCATAATGATCTGTTAATGTTAACGTGTGGCAGCTTTGGTTTGGGCTTTCTTTCCAAGATCCAAAGATGATTCATCCCATTTTTTAACAGCGTTTAGTTGTTTCCTAATATTATCTGCGTCTGATCCCTTCCTTATATTCGGAGCGTTAAGGAACATATTGTTTTCATGGTCTACTCCGTATAAATAATGCTGAATCTTTCCTATACCACCGGCGATATCTGCTTTAGAGGGATTTTGTTTAACTAATAAGTCGTGCATATCTTTCGATTGAGTTTGGTAATCAATATGCGCCTTCAATTCATGATAAAAAGTTTCGGCCATATCATATTTTGTCGCTTTTGCATATATTCCTTTACGATTAACATAATCCGGATTAAATAACATCAAAGCAAACTGATTCCCAGAATTCTTTACTTCCATATTACTAAACTTATTCAAAGGCGCACCTTTTCCAACAGCGCGTATGTCACCTGTATTTCCAGAAGGTGCAGTCAGTGGTGTACTAGAAGTTAAGGCGCCATCGTTACCTAAACTCTGATCAGCCGTGCCGATGTATACATCATAACTACTGCTATTTGCATATTTATTAACCAACTCCGCCCCATCAACAGTGCGCATCAATACGTCACCACCATATTGCTTTGCTAGATCTCTTCCTGTTTCTGTTGAAACGTTATAAAGTTTACCATCAGAAGATAAAACATAGATACTATCCCCACCAATATCAATTGCGGCAATCGGATTATTGCCAACGTAATTATATGGAGTTAATTCAGGGTATTTATTTGCGAATTTATCCTGAGATAAAAATCTTCCCAACCTCGCATCATAAATCCTCGCCCCGAAGTCATAACTATCTCCGGAGTTATTGTGCATCTCATCATCCTTTTCCTGCCCGTTGAACCCGTATCTATACCCTGTGGACTGATACTGTCTTCCAACCATCGGGGCTCCGAACGTGGAGTAATCAATCCCCTTTTTTTCGCGCATACCCCTTTTTTCTCTGGTCTTTACCAAAAAAAATGACGGGTTTTCGTTAGAGCGCGTACCTGTAAACATT
>JALYQL010000161.1 GCA_030855855.1 Bacteroidota bacterium
CCCTTCGCGTTTACTTCATGGGGGACACGCCCTTATTATTTTACGAAATTTAATTTAAAAAAAAATTACTATGAACCTGAATAACGGCTCACCCATGCAGCATCCTGCATATCGTGTAAAAGATGAAAAGCATCATCGCCGTAAATGACATCGATAAAAGTTTCGGCTCCATAAGACTGAAGAATCTGAATTTGACCTTCGGAAGGCCTCAACGGTGAACGTGCCCAGCCGGGACCGGGACCTGTGGGTGTAGTTACGCTTGAAGGATTGGCCGGAACTGCGGGCGTTGCATTGCTATAAGGATGATCGCTATAGGCAAGGCGCCAGAGATCGTCAAGCGGATTGCAGCGTAAGCCACCTTTGTAAAGCACGTAATGAATAATGGTATCGGGAATATATCCGCAATGCGAAATTTCGAATTTAGTAAACAGGTTTTCGTTTTTGGAATTGGCAGTGCTGTTTCCCCAGCCGTAAGCGATGCTGACAAATTCATTTTTGGAAATATTCTGCGCAGTAAACTGTTTGGCCGGATCATCGAATTTGCGGACGATGCAATAGGTGACGAGCTGGCTGTTGGCACCGGGCAGCAATGAAAAACCGAGATGATCGTGATAAGTCGTAACAGGGTCTCCGGACTGCTGGAAAAATCCGAAACCCGTTAAAAACAGGAAGAGTGTAACAGTATGGCAACGTATGAAGCGCATGCAATCTTGCCTCCATAGGTAGTGAAATGTCCGAAAAGCTCAGAAATTTCATGGAGGAAGGTAAATATACGACTTTTAAGATCAACAGGTTACGCTGGGATTTGGTTGTGTCTCAGTTTCAGATTTAAGTTTTTTCGCCACCAAGTCACCAAGACAACAAGAAAAATGAAACTGAGACAATACGAGGAATTGAAGAAGTCTTTCTATAGCGAAGAGAAATGATTATTTTTACCCTCTACCCCGATCCCGATAGCTATTGGGACCGAATAAAAAAAAAATATGCCAACAGCTTCAACTGATACTTTAGGGATGATCCTCGACATCCTGAAATTTCTTCTTCCTTCGATCATTGTTTTTGGCGCGGGATATCTGACAGTCAAAAATTTTCTTGATACCGAAACAAAACGCCGTCTTGCCGAGATTCGCCTGGCAAACCAGAATGTGGTAACACCGATGCGCTTGCAGGCTTATGAGCGTATGGCTATTTTCCTTGAGCGTATTAATCCGAATATCCTCATTACACGCACACACAAAAGCGGGATGAGCGCACGTTTGCTGCAATCGGAATTGACAAAAATGATTCGCACAGAATTCGAACATAATCTTTCGCAGCAGATTTACATGTCGAACCACGCATGGGAAATGGTAAAAACTGCTAAAGAAGAAATTACGAAGCTGGTAAATGTGGCATCTTCGAAATTGCCGGATACAGCGACAGGCGTAGATCTGAGCCAGATGATTTTGCAGATATCGCAGCAGATAGAAAAAATGCCAACGCAGGTGGCTTTGGAATATATTAAGAAGGAAGTCGGACAGGTGTTTTAGCCTTTGATACATTCCGCTTTTATCGGCATTTTATTGTTCCATGAGTTATTTTTTTAAAAGCGGACCACTCAGTCTGACAAAAAAATCCGGTGTTCGATTTATTTTGAGATGAAAGAAGAAAAAAATTCCGAAAAGAAATTCCTAACCGATTCCGGTATAGAAATAGATCGCATATATCCGAAGAAAGAAAAAGCGGAAGAGCAGCCCGGTGAATTTCCATTTACACGTGGTGTGCAGCCGGATATGTATCGGGGGAAATTGTGGACGATGCGGCAGTATGCGGGGTTTTCTACTGCGGAGGAATCGAATAAGCGTTACCATTTTTTATTGAAGAGCGGCACTACCGGACTTTCGGTTGCTTTTGATTTGCCGACGCAGATCGGTTATGATTCGGATCACGAATTTTCGGAAGGTGAAGTAGGGAAATCGGGTGTGGCGATTGATTCGCTTAAGGATATTGAAATTCTTTTTGACGGAATAAGGCTCGATGAAGTAACGACTTCGATGACGATCAATTCTACGGCTTCGATTTTGCTTTGCATGTATATAGCGCTGGCAAAAAAGCAAGGCGCGGATATTTCAAAAATTTCCGGCACCATTCAGAATGATTTGCTGAAAGAATATGCTGCGCGCGGAACTTATATTTATCCGCCGAAAGCTTCTATGCGCATCATCACCGATATTTTCGAATACTGTGCAAAGGAAGTCCCGAAGTGGAATACGATTTCCATTTCAGGTTATCATATTCGTGAGGCCGGTTCGACTGCTGTGCAGGAATTGGCTTTTACGCTTGCGAATGGAAAAGCGTACCTTAAAGCTGCGCTTGAAAAAGGATTAGACATTGATGTGTTCGCTAAACGGCTTTCCTTTTTCTTCAACGCGCACAATAATTTTTTCGAAGAGATTGCGAAGTTCCGTGCGGCGCGCCGTATGTGGGCGAAGATTACGAAAGACCTCGGCGCGAAAGATGAACGTTCGATGATGCTGCGTTTTCACACGCAGACCGGCGGTTCTACATTAACGGCGCAACAGCCGCAGAATAATGTTGTACGTGTAACCTTGCAGGCTTTGGCAGCAGTAATGGGCGGAACACAAAGTCTGCACACAAACGGATTTGATGAAGCGCTTGCATTGCCGACTGAAGAAGCCGCGCGTATTGCTTTACGTACGCAACAGATTATTGCATTGGAAAGCGGCGCTCCTGAGTCTGTAGATCCGCTTGCCGGCTCGTACATGGTAGAAGCGCTCACCGATGAAGTGGAGGCAAAAGCGTGGGAATACATTGAGCGCATCGACGCGATGGGTGGAAGTGTAAGCGCGATCGAACAAGGATTCATGCAGGATGAGATTGCCGGTTCGTCGTACGCTTACCAGAACGCGATCCAGAACGGAACAAAAATTATTGTCGGAGTAAATAAATTCCAGGTGGAGGAGAAGCCACTGCAAAATTTATTGACGATCGACGACAACATCCGCGTGCAGCAAATTGAAAAGCTGGAAAAGCTGCGAGCTGAACGGAATAATGAAAAGGTAACAGCGCTTTTGAATGCAATTGAAACAGCGGCAAAAGGAAATGATAATTTGATGCCACATATTTTAGCGGCAGTGGAGGAGTATGCAACTCTGGGGGAAATTGCTGATGTGATGAGGAAAGTTTTTGGGGAATACAGGGGGTGATTACAGATTACCAATTACAGATTACCAATTACCAATTACCAATTACCAATTGAGAAATGTGAAATTGGGAAATCGGAAAATTGGGTCTGGGGGAAAAAAGTGATGTAGGTGCTGGCAACCGATACCACGCTGGAACCTTTCCGCTTGTTCCTTTTTTACTTTATCAGGTTATAACAAGTATGAATAAGCTGGTTTCCCTTTTTGTAATTGTTTCCTTTCCGCTTTGCGCTTTTCTTACCGATAATGTTCCTTGCGGGAACGCTAATTATTTCCGAATAGGTATTGATGATCTTCCGGGATTTAATTGTTGCATATCGGATAGCTTTAGACTTGAAAAAAAGGAAATCGACCGTGATACGCTTTTTGAGCAGGTCAAAGGTCAGTTCCTGTTTTTCGATATGTATTCCACGGAAAGTAATGCCAATCAGCACTTGTATGTGATGGTCGAAGATAAGGCAACAGGAAAAATTATAAAGACAAGGCTGACGTGCGAAAACTCTTCAACTTATTTCAGCGCATTATTATTTCTGAATAAACTCCGTCACAGATCAAAACCATATTCAAATTACTCCCTTACAGTAATGAAAATTGTAAATGAAGGAAAAGATACTTTAAGATGTGAGCTGGGCAGTTTTACGTTGAAGAATCTGAAATAAAGCGTACTTATTCAGAATAGATATCGACCAATTGGTAATCGGTAATCCGGCACCGAAGGCGTCCCCTTGGGATAATTGGTAATTTTTTTATTTCTTTTCAAGAGAGTCCTCGACCAGCACATAAATATCTTCATTATCCTTTTTCATCAGGTAATGTTCGCGTCCGAATTTCTCGAGCAATTTGAGATTGCTTTGCAGTTCGATACCTTCCCGTTTATTATTCCCGATCTCGGTTTTGTAATAGGAATGTTCTGCTTCGAGCTTTTTCACTTCCTGGTGACGTTCATATTGGGAGAATACATCATTCCGGTCAAAAAACAAGAGCCACACTACGGCAATCGCGATCGTGATCACGTACCGGTTTTTCAGAACTGAAAGAATTTGCTTGAAAATTTTCACCACACGAAATTACGCACGTTATTCTTGTGATTGCAAGATGTGTAAAACTTAGGCCAATTGTTAATAGCTATTGAGTTCGGAGTTTCGAGTTCCGGGTTTTGAGTTAGTGTTGCGAGTTCCGGGTTTTGAATTTAGTGGTTCTGGTTCCGGGTTTTGAGTTAGAGTTTCGAGTTCGGAGTTTTGAGTTACTGGTTCGGGTTCCGGGTTTTGAGTAGTGTTCCGTTTTTATTTTTTACAGTGCCTTTGTGCCTTTGTGGCAAAAATATTTTTTTTAAATTCCTGTAATAATAATAATCGCCACCAAGCCACTTAGTCACCGAGGATGTGTTATTTGGAATTATTGTCATTAGTGATTAGTTTTGATTTAAAATAGGATTTATCTATGACACTTCAGCAGCTTGAATATGTTACCGCAGTCGCCCAATGGGGAAGTTTCGTCACTGCGGCAGACAAATGTTTTGTTACGCAACCGACGCTCAGCATGCAAGTGAAAAAGCTCGAAGAGGAAGCCGGTATCACTTTATTCGACAGAAGCCGCCAGCCAGTTGCGCTTACCGACGCCGGCAGAATCTTCGTGGAGCAGGCGCGGGTAGTGCTGCGTGAACAGAAAAGACTGAAAGAAGTGGTTTCAACCGTTAAAGGCGACCTGGCCGGCGAATTGCGTATCGGCATTATTCCGACGCTTGCGCCTTACCTGCTGCCACTTTTCGCGTATGCATTTTCTGATTCTTATCCGAATGTGCAGCTCGTGATTGATGAGCTTACAACGGATGGAATTATCAAAGCATTAAAAGAAGAATCGATCGACTGCGGAATTCTTGCTACGCCTTTGCAAGAAGCGCAATTGCATGAACGTCCGCTGTTCAACGAGCCATTTGCCGCTTATCTGTCCAAAAATTCTCCGCTGTGGGGCAAGCGCACGCTAAAAACAGAAGAAGTAAATGCTGCGGATGTCTGGCTGCTCGGTGATGGACATTGTATGCGCAACCAGGTGCTGCAGCTTTGTGCTTCACGAAAAGAAAAGCCGGACAATTCAAAGATCAATTACAGAAGTGGCAGCGTAGAAACTTTAAAACGAATGGTGGAGCTCGGCCACGGCATGACAATCCTTCCGTGGCTGGCGGTGGCTTCGCTTACTGCAAAGCAACAACAGGCTGTTCGTTATTTCCGTACGCCGGAGCCGGTGCGCGAGATCAGCATTGTGACACACAGGGCGCAATTGAAAAAAGCGCTGATTGAAAAATTAGCAGAAACTATTCTTGCGACGATTCCGCCACAATTAAAACGTTCGGCGAAACAACAGGTGCTTGAGATCAACAAACGCTGAGCTTTGCAGATTTCTGCCTATGTACAATGTTTCCGGCCTTGTGAATTTTCTTCCGGATAATTCTGAGGCCTGAAAGGAAGTTTTGTTAAGACATAAAATGTTTAAACAACAGCACCTTTTTTACGGAAGACCGTATAACTCTCTGTCTGCTGTAATCTCATTACAGAATGGTGTCGTAAAAGGACCCTCGTAAAGAGGCAGAAGCCAATAAATACTAAAGAGAAACGAATCGTATTGGATATTAACTGAAATTATCGAAATTTAATAACCCATTCTTTCGCTTATGAAAAAAAGTCATAGCTTATCTCCTTCTGCTGCCATTCCTGGCGATCTGCTTTTTGATGCTTTCGGAAAACAGCCTGAGTAATCCGCCCGGGAAAAATTCTTTCCGCATCGGACAGCGAACACATGAAAAAGTAAAAGTTGCTTACAACCTGAAATTTGCGGGAATAAAAAGCAAGCTCACCGCAATGGGTGTCGATACCAATTCGTTGCAGATTTTTATAAGGGCATTCAAGCAGGAAGATGAGCTGGAGGTCTGGGTGAAGTCGAATAAAAATTCCACTTTCAAGCTGTATCATACTTACCCGATCTGCGCTAAGTCCGGTACGCTCGGCCCGAAACGCTGCCAGGGCGACGGCCAGGTTCCGGAAGGATTTTATCACGTGAATGTTTTTAATCCGTACAGCAACTACCTGCTTTCACTCGGCGTGAGCTACCCGAATGCTTCTGATAATTATTTCGGCTGCAAACGTGATCGCGGTGGTGCAATTATGATCCATGGAAATTGCGTTACGATCGGCTGCATTCCGCTTACCGATAATCTCATCCGCGAAGTGTATGTGCTGGCGGTGGAGGCGAGAAATGCAGGACAACAGGTTATTCCGATCCACCTTTTTCCCGCGCGTCTGTCGGCAGGCAAACTTGCTGAATTAAAAAAAGAATACACAGATGCGGCTACGCACAAATTATGGGATAATCTGAAAGAAGGGTATGATAAATTTGAAGCGACGAAATTAGTGCCGGTGGTGACGGTTAATTCTACGGGGAAATATTTGTTCAGGTGATTTGATAATCGGGTAATTTGATAATCTGGTAATTTTAATGACAGGTGTGAGTGAACGTAGGAAGACTTGTCTGCAATGTGATGTTGCTTTTTCGTGTTATGCGGAAAATTGCTGGTGTGCTGAGCTTCCGCAGATCATGTCGATGAAGGAAGGTGAAGATTGTCTTTGCCCGCAATGTTTGAAGGCAGCTATTGAAGAAAAATCTGCGGATTTAAAAAATTAATCGCAAATAGCAATGATGCGATCTCCTTTCTTTGGTTACCTTCTGATTGTATTGAGCTTTGGGGCTTTGCATTTATTTCAGACACGTTCGGGCCTGATTCCGCAGGTTGTGTTTGCCGTTTTTTCGTCGACCTGCCTTGTTGCTTTTAGCCTGAAAAAGTATGTAATTGCTACTGTGATCTTTTTTATATTGATGGCAGTCTCTTCCTTTTTCTTCTGGATGTTTTGTCTTCAGTATTTGCAGCAATGCCTTTTTTGGGGAGGATGCCTTGATCCTGTTCCTGCTTTTATGATTTATATTGTTATTTCCTTAGCTGTATTGCTGTGTGGCTTGTCTGTTTTTATTTATTTCAAAAGAATTAAACGCGACTATAAATTTGAATCAGGAACTCTGATAGTACATCTTTTTGGAACATTCTTTTTAATTTTCGCACATTGGAATTTTTGATGTCACAGCTTTACGACGAGTGTGTCCTTCTCTGAGTCAGGGCTTCTGCAGATAATACTTATTGTTCCGGGTTTGATTCTTTTGATGAGGCCGGGGAATGCGCTTAGTTTGTTTTGCTGCTTTCCATTTAAAATTAGATCACTGGTATGTGTGATTTTTTCATCCAGACCAATTAATCCATATTGATTTGTGGTTTGTGGCAAATCAGGAAACTGCCATTCCCATACGTCAAACACATACAATTCTTTCCATTTATGTTTTTGATAAGTCATAATGTGACACGAGTTACAATTTGACCAATCAGCCCAATTTGCGACATAAGAGAATTCATCCGTTCCATTTCCATCAAGATCGCCTTCGTTTTTCATAAAAGCGACACCAAACAATTGTGCGTCATTCCCAATCACACACGTATCAATTTTCCCATTGGTGCACGTGATAAAGGAAAATGATTCCTTGCGAACAGTAAAAGCTACTAAGTGATCATAATCCATTCTGTCATAAAATTTGCAGCATTCTCTTTTTAATTTCCTGCTGTAAAAATGTTCTGTCAATAGTTCCTGTTTTCCGTCTCCGTCAAAATCTCCCTTTATTACAAACCGATATCCGAATACAGGACCATTTTTTAATTCTTCGGCTTCTATTTCTGCTGTTGTAGGTTCGTGATATTCTTTTTGGAAATAAATATGTTTTGAAATGTGATCAGCCGTATCGCTGAAGGGCGAATCTATATTTATTCTGATACCGCTGCTGTTATCTTCGTTGCAGGAAAAGATTAAAACAAAAAATATAAATAACCATCCGAATCTTATCATTTTAGATGATTATTTTCTTGAATATTTGATAATATTATCTCCGACTCTTTTAATGAAATCATTCATCTTGTTGGTCTGTTCCTTCGTGCAGCTTTTGCAATTCGCTTTCATCTTTGTTTCCGTTATTTTTACTTCTGCTTTTTCCCGCTGTACCTCCGCATCTAACATAATTTCCCACGCGACGTTTCTTGCCCATAAATTGAAATGCTCTTCCGTTAATAAAGGTTCGTTGATAAAGTAATTCAGAAAATCTGATGTTTGTGTTTCTACATATTTTCGGGCCATAGTTCCCAATGGCTCTGCATAAGCACCATCAGCTTGTTTCATTGTTCCGGTGATAGTCAGGAAATAGAATGGCTGCGTCTCCTTGTTTTTTGTGAAAACACTATCCATCAATGCCATTATACTGCTGTCGTCGGTTACCGGAGTTTTTCCTGTGTAAATATCTTTGGCAATTTTCGGAATTCCGGGATGCTGCAAATAGAAAGTAATGGGCCGTCCTGCTAATGAATCTTCTCTTATTGTAATTTTTTGTGGAATGCTATCGGGCTTGTCAGTTTTATTCATGAGCGTATCAATATCCAATCTGATGCCTCTGTCGCCCGTCTCATTACAGGAAAGAAATGAAACAAGCAAAATAAACACCCAGCCGATCTTTGTCATTTTACACAGATTTCAATTGGTAATTGGTAATCCCGTAATTGGTAATCCGGCACCGAAGGCGTCCCCTTGGGATAATTGGTAATCCGTAATTGGTAATCACCTTTTCTTCTCACTAACAATCTCACACTTCATAGAAATACTTTCCCCATTCTCATCCACTGCAGTAATTACATGTTTTCCCGGATCAGGATTCATAGCGAACTGGTGAATGTCGGTGGTGCTTCCTAAATACTGGTCATCAAGGTGCCAATAGACAATCGTTCCCGGCTTTCTGTGCGCAATCTCGAAAATTACTTTTCCCGGGCGGCCATCTAATTCGATCGGAATATAAAGCATGGTTTCTTCACGCGGATAAACAAATTCCATCGCGTGAGAAATGGTGCCCCCACAATCATTCCGGTAAGGAGGAAGTGGTTTGTAATTCGGATTTCTTGTTTTGTAATAATATTCCATCGCCGGCGGAAGAATGAAATACGAAACATGCTGCATGCTGGAAACATTTTCGCAATCGCTCGTCACCCGGAATTGCCTGCTTGCATCGAGATGAATAATTTTATGATAAGGACATGGTCCCGACTTCAAACCGGTTTTCGGTACCCATTGTTCTTCCTTATCACAAATGTCCGTTGCGCGATAACCGCTTTGCCGGCACACCATGATCTTCTCCATATCTTTTTCCGGACGTTTAAACCATTCCGGCGAACGCAGCGTGCTGAAAATGTCGAAGAGGATCGGCGCAGCGGTTTCTACTCCCACAAGTCCCGGCCTTCCTTCGCCATCCGCATTTCCAACCCAAACCGCAACAACATAACGCGGAGTGATGCCGATCGCCCAGCCATCGCGGAAACCAAAGCTCGTTCCTGTTTTCCATGCAATCTTATGCGAGGATAAAAATTCTGTCCAGTTCACTTCCTCATCAGGCCGGGTCACTTCAGTCATCGCTTCGAAAGTGAACCAGATGGCGGAAGCGTCATAAAAAGAATGTTCGGCTACAGGCGCTTCTTTTTTTTCTTCTTTCGCAGGAATGTAAAGCGGCGGATGAAAATCATTTTTATCATACGCGCCGTTTTCATTGAAATGTGTCAGCGTTCGCGCCATAGATGCATACGCACCTGCGAGATCATACAATTTTCCTTCCGCGCCACCAAGGATCAGCGATAATCCATAATGATCCGGCGGCTGATTGATCGTCGTCAGACCGGATTTTTTCAGCAGATCATGAAAACGTTCGACACGATATTGCTGCAGCATACGCACTGCCGGAACATTCAGAGATCTTGCCAATGCACGCCGTGCAGGAACAGCACCATCGTAGCTGCGGTTAAAATTCTGCGGATTGTAACCTGACAGATCCGTGGGAATATCTGCAATCAATGTGTTCGGAAGAATTTGTCCGTCGGTGAGCATTCCCGCAAACAGAAGTGGCTTTAAAATACTTCCCGTGCTTCGCGGCGCGTTGATCACATCTACATCATTTCCATTCTGGTTAGCAGAAAGATCAGAAGTGTTGCCGACATACGCGAGCACATTTCCTGTCGGAACATCAATGATGATCGCAGCAGCATTTTCAATCTGGTTTCCTTTTAATGTGCGATGATGTTTGTCAATAATTCCATTTACGCGTTCCTGCAATGTAATGTCGAGCGTGCTCTGTACAATTTCTCCTTTGAAACCATCTTTCGCGCAACGATCGAGCAGGTGCGGAGCGAGCTGCGGCAGAGGATGCGGCGCTCCCGGCAAAGGTTCATCTTTTGAAAGTGCGCAGGTGTTTGCATCGATAATTCCTGCTGCAAATAAACGATCGAGCAAACGATCTCTTTTATTTTTTAAACGGATGGAATTTTTTCCGGGATAAATGAGTGATGGCGCATTCGGTAAAACAGCAAGTGTTGCTGATTCGGCCCACGAAAGTTTTTCAGGATCGCGACCGAAATACCTCCACGATGCTGCGTCGATGCCTACAACATTGCTTCCGAAAGGCGCGTGCGAGGCATAGAGCGAAAGTATTTCTTCTTTGCTATCAGAAATTTCCAGCCGCGTGGCGAGAATGATCTCAATTATTTTCTGGTAAACAGTGCGTGGAGGATTTTTTTTCGAAATGCGTATCACCTGCATTGTGAGCGTGCTTCCGCCTGAGGTAATTTTTTTGTCTTGTGCATTTTGTTTTATCGCACGGAAAATGGCAAGCGGATTAAATCCGGGATGGCGATAATAATAACGATCTTCAAACTGGATAATGCATTGTGCGAATTTATACGGAACCGTTTTTCTTTCCGGAAATCTCCACTGACCGTCGGATGCTATTTTTGCCCCGAGCAATTTTCCGTCTTTGTCCAGCAGCACTGTACAGGTCGGGTCTGAAAATAATTGAGAAGGGAGGCAGAGTGAATACCAAATGCCGAGAATAAGGATTGCAGTAATCCATTTTCCTTTTCTTGTTTTTAAAAAAGACTTTATTTTATTGCCCAAACGCTTCAGAACAGGCAGGAATTTTACCCACCACCTGTTTATTCGCTGACTGAGAATTGATAATCGGGCGTTCATAAATTATAAGGACAAATATAGCGCACGAACCAGTAGCAAGATCCGGCATTGGATAAGTGTAAGGTTTACTGTTCAGGTGTATCTTTTGCTGTGCGGCCTGTTATATCTTCATTAGTAAAGACCTTATTCAAAAACCTATCCTATCCATGGCCAATATTTCTGTTAATAATCCGTGTTCCGAAAGTTGGGATAAAATGAAGTCTGAAGAAAAAGGACGTTTCTGTGATAAATGTTGTAAGGTTGTAATGGATTTTACAAAAAGTTCAACGGAAGAAATTCTCGAAGTGCTGCAAAACGCGAAAGGAAAAATATGCGGAAGACTTATGCCCGATAAGCTCACACCCGTTCCTGTTTTTTCACGTCCATTGCCCCGGATAAAACTCTTTGCGATTGTTTTGTTCTTTGTCTTCGACGGTATGCTTTTCGGGTCTTGTAAAAGCCGTAAACAGTACCAGCCATTACAGGGTGATGTCAGGTTTTATAATTTCTCAGCAAAGGATAAAACCCAACACCATAAAGGCTTTCAGCCCGATTCTGTAAAAAAACAGTAGTCCTTTATGGAAAATCATTGGTGGTAGCATCTTTATGGAAACACTACCAAAATGAATCCCATTTACAGCATCCAGAAACCCTGTACCGAAGACTGGGGCAAGATGAATGCCGAACAGCAAGGACGCCATTGCCAGGTTTGTTGCAAAACCGTTGTCGACTTTTCAACGAAGAGCAATCCGGAGATCGTAGACTTTCTTAAAACAAATTCAGATAAAAAAATCTGCGGACGATTCCGTTCTGAGCAATTGGTTCCGCCTGCAGGATCCCGTGCTATAAAAAAGAATTCCCGTTACCGCGTATTTTTTGCCGCCTTGGTTTTTGTTTTTGGCGGGATGCTTTTTAATTCATGCTCATCAACACGCAGCAAGGGTCATCCGAAAATGATGGGCGAAATTGCATTTATTCCCGATTCTTCAACATCATCTTTTAATGGTGATACAATTCCCCTGTCGGTGCCCGATACTACTAAAAATACCGGCCAGGTAAAGCCAAATTGTAAAGTGCCGGATGCGAATGTGGAGATTCCTGATTACAGAATGGGTGATGTAGCCTTTGATCCGCAAGACACTTTGAAATAATTCAAGCCGCGACAGCTCAAATTAAAAATTCAGCTTATGAATCAGCAAGGACATCTTGAAATTGCGAAACCCTGCCACGAAAACTGGGATGCAATGGCGCAGCAAGAACAGGGGCGTCATTGCAGTGTATGCTGTAAAACCGTAATGGATTTCACCGCAATGCCGACTGAAAAAGTGATTGAAATTATTTCCCGCAAAAAAGACACAAACATCTGCGGAAGATTTCGCCCTGATCAGCTGAATGGAAATCAACCGGCAGGAAAATCAACGCGCAATCGCTACCGTGTTTTTATGGCGGCTTTATATTTTGTTTTCGGCGGATTGCTTTTCACTTCCTGCCGCACTAAACAGCCGACGCATAAGATGGGAAGGGTAAAAATTGAAAATTCACTTATTCAGAAAAATAATTTCAAAAGCAATCTTGACACGCCATCTTCCCGTACGCTTCCTAAAGTTGATCAGCCGAAAAAAGCTATGCCGGTTTGTACAACACCTGACATTTCAGCTACAGATACTATCGGCTCTGAGATTATGATGCTCGGGGAGATAATGTACATTCCAGACGACACCACAAAAAAATAAACGTATGAACCTCCGCATCGAAGAACATTGCCATGAAAACTGGAACGCAATGACTCCACGAGAGCAAGGACGCCATTGTGATAAATGCTGCAAAACCGTTGTTGACTTTACTCACATGCCAACAGACGAAGTGATCCAGTATATCGCTTCTAAGAAAAAAGATTCTGTCTGCGGAAGATTTACGGCGGGCCAGGTTCAGGTTCCGGCTGTGGCGAAAACAATTCCCGCTATTTCATGGACGTTCAAAAAATTTCTTGCGGCATTGGTGCTTGTATTCGGCGGTGCGTTATTCACCGGTTGTGGGAATGAAGAAACTGTGGGAAAATTAGTAGCGATAGATCATCCGAATGAAAATCCAGTACAGACAGAAAGTCCGGATACTATAATTCCAAAAGCAAGCGTGAAAGACACTGTTCCCCTGAAAGCAGATACGATTAAACATCTCAAAGGAAAAGTATCCTGCCAAGAGAATCCTCCGAAGGAAGTAATTTATTACAACGGTGGTGTAACTGTAGAACAGCCAACTATTGTAGGGTTAACAGCTTTGGTGCCTGAAGTGGGGGATACAATTAAGTAGAAAACAGAAAGCAACGTCCCAGCCCCAAGCGGTCAACGCGCAATTAAAAAAATCGATGTGAAACTAATAGCCCCGACCTTCAGGTCGGGGCTATGGATTAAAATATAAAAGGCTTTAGCCTCATTTTTCACCGGTCACCCCAGAATTTCCTATTTTCCCAATTTCCCCTACCTTTCTTAAATGATGAAATTTCTGTCTGTTTTAATAGTGCCCACTCTGTTAATTTCAATTCCGTCTTGTGGAAATGATCCGGAAGATGTTGATGACGGAGGAGAAATTCATAATAACGATACGCTTCCTGATGCAGATTCACTGGCGAAAGCGGATAGTGTGGTTACTGGTTCTTATCATATATCGAAAGAAGACAGTATAAAAGTGGCAGATAGTGTCGCGCACACGAAAGATCCGATCAGGGATTTTAACTAAGTGACTTTTTCCCATCAGACGTATTATTCCTCTACAGGAAATTCTTTTTTCCCTGTTTACATTTCTCTGTAATTTAGCGGTCAATGAAAAATTGCTTTCTTTTTCTTTTTATCATCTCCGTTTTTTCCTGCACACCCGATGGAAAATTCGACGAGCAATATGACGGTGATACCAATCTCGTGCTTGAAACGCCGGTCGATACATTTTCTGTCAAACGTGAAAAGCCGATGACTCCCGAAGAGATCCAGGCGCAGCGGGATAAGCAGGAAACAGATTCGATCATTGACGAAGCAACGACTATCATCAACCAGGGAAAAACCGATATTACGGAAGTCAGCACGGATGACGGTTCGGGCGTCGTGCTCAATCCTGATATTGGTCCGTCATTTCCCGGTGGAAGCTATGCGATGGACACGTATATCGCAAAGAAAAAGATTTACCCGCTTGTGGCTTTTCAGAATGGGATCAGGGGGACGGTGATGGTGAAATTTGTGGTGGAGCGCGATGGAAAAATCGGCGGAATTAAAGTCGTGCGCGGGCTTGGTTACGGATGCGACGAATCGGCAATCGACCTTATCCGCGGAATGCCCAAATGGATTCCGGGCCAGAAGGGCGGGGCAGGCGTACGTTGCGCGGTAACACTGCCCATTACATTTGGTCAGTAAGCAGGATTTTGAGTAAATTCACAGTGCGAATGATGGTTTAAATTCCTCTAATACCAACTGATGAAGAAACTCTACTTACTCGTTTCCCTTTTTTTTCTTGCTATTGCCTCACCTGCGCAGATTCTCATTAATGAAGTTTGTGCCGCAGGTGATTCTGCATTGGTGGATGAAGATGTCGCTGTGCAGGACTGGATCGAATTTTATAATGCAGGAACAACGCCAGTCGATATGGCGGGCTACAAAATAAAATCTATCCAGGCTGCCAATACAAAAAGCTGGACTTTCCCTTCTGTGATTATTTTACCCGGACAACATTTCACCGTTTTCTTTTCCGGGAAAAACCGTCGTGATTATTTTAATCATTGGGAAGTTCCTGTTTTTCCTGACTCTCCGGTGCGCTATTTTCCGGGCACAACAGAGCCGCCATCAAATTGGAAAGATCCATCTTTTAATGACGGTTCATGGGCGCTCAGCAACGGAACTGTAGGTTATGGCGATGGCGACGACTCAACTATCATTGCGCCTGTCGTTTCACTTTACCAGCGTGTTTCGTTCAATGTTGCTGACACAGGAAATGTTGCAATCATTGCAATGCTTGTGGATTATGATGACGCGTATGTCGCTTATCTCAACGGAAAAGAAATTTCAAGAGCAAATATCGGCGCGCAGGGATTTCCTCCTCCGTATAACGATCTTGCTTTTGACGAGCATGAAGCGGTGCAATACCAGAACGGCGGATGGTCGGGCTTTACAATTGTTCCCGCTTCTTCTCTTGATACTATTATTCGTCCCGGTATAAATACGCTTGCTATTCAAACCCATAATTACACCGGTGGAATGAACGATCTTACAATGGTCGCCGCGTTATTGCTTGGTGTGATCGATACTTCTGTAACGTATTACCCGTTCCCGGCAGAGATTTTTCTGCATACCGATTACGAATTAAACGCAGGTGGTTGTGCGCTGACTTTGCTTGATGCGCAGGGAAATATTGCAGACCAGCAAACAATCGGGCCGATGATGCTGAATCATTCCCGCGGTCGCCAGCCGGACGGAACTGTAAACTGGTGTTTGTTCGAC
Source organism: Bacteroidota bacterium (assembly GCA_030855855.1). GTDB lineage: Bacteria > Bacteroidota > Bacteroidia > Palsa-965 > Palsa-965. The sequence goes on from JALYQL010000161.1 coordinate 15,808, forward strand.
GCGCCAACACCGGATACGACGAATTTTTCTGCTGGTTGTTATGCCGGTTATGGTGAAACTCCTGTGATCAGTCTTGCTTCCGGATTTTATACCGGCACACAGCTTACCGGAATTTCTGCTTCAGCTTCGGGAGTTATCCGCTGGACGTACGACGGATCTGATCCGACATCTTTTTCGCCTGTTTACGCCGGAAATATTGTGCTGAACAATACCCAATCCATCCGTGCGAGATTATTTCCATCCAATACTTCATTGCTTCCCGGACCTTCAGCGGCTGCATCGTATTTTATAAATGAGAATGTAACATTGCCGGTTGTTTCTTTGACAACAGATCCTGCGAATTTATTCGATCCTGTTTATGGAATTTATGTGCTCGGAAATAATGTCGCTGACCAGACTATTACCGGCATTCCGTTTCATGATGCAAATTTCTGGCAAGGCTGGGAGCGTCCCGCGGATGTTTCATTCTTCGATAAAAATAAAGTGCTGCAATTCCAGGAACCTGTTTCGATAAAAATTCAGGGTAACTGGTCGAAAATGTTTCCACAACGCGGATTTACAATTGACTTCAATGAAAATTACGGCGCACAACTTATCAATTACCAATTATTTCCGGATAAGCCTGCTACGACTTATCACAATTTCAACCTGCGCAATTCAGGCAGCGATTGGAATGGTTGTTTTATGCGCGATCGTTTAATTCAGAAAACCGTTCAGGGTTCTACTGATGTGGATATGATGGATGGATTTTCATGCGTGCTTTTTATCAATGGCGCGTATTGGGGTGTTTATGAATTGCGGGAAAAGCAGGACAAACATTTTCTCGCGAATAATTCTACCTGCGATGATGATAATGTGGATTTCCTTGAATTCGATGGGGCTGTTATAGAAGGCGACAACACCTCGTTTTTTAAAATGGTCACTTATATCTACACAGCCGATATGACCTTGCAGACTTCTTATGATTCGGCAAGCGCGATGCTGGACATTCCGAATTTCTGCGATTATTTTATTACCGAAACGTACGTTGGTAATCTTGACTGGCTCGGAACGTATACCAACAATATTAAATTCTGGAAGCCACATTCCGGTCCGGGAAAATGGAGATATATTTTGTGGGACACAGATATTTCCCTGCGTTCCGATACGCTTAATCAATTGGCGATGGTGCTGAATCCGCCTACGATAAATCCGCATTCACTTATGCTAAGTGCGATGATGCAGAATGATTCGTTCAGGATGTATTTCATTAACCGTTATGCCGACCTGATCAATACTACATTTTATAATCTGAATATGATCGGCACTACGGAAGCTTTTTACAATGAGATGCTTCCTGAAATGCCGCGTCATTTTAATTTGTGGGGAACAGGAACTTCGCCGCTTGCTCCGTTGTGCGTACAGTCGCCGATAAATGTGGCCGTATGGCGCCAGAATATTGACGAGCTCGAGTACATTGAATATGTACGGCCTTATTATGTGCGTAACCAGATTCAGTCACAGTTTGCGATGACTTCGCAGGTCAATGTTACTTTACAGACTGAACCTGCAGGTGGCGGCACTATTCACCTGAATACAATCACACCGGATTCGTTGCCGTGGACAGGCGTTTATTTTAATGGAAATCCAATTACCATGACAGCGATCGCTGCACCGGGATTCAGATTCAGCCATTGGAAATCCGGTCATGTGCTGAATGGAAATTACCCTGATCCTGTTTTACGCACGAATGTGGATTCTTCAGACGCCTTTACTGCTGTTTTTGAGCCTCTCGAAAACGCGTTTTTAGCGTACCCGAATCCATTTTATGATGATTTAACACTTTATTATGAAGTGCCTGAAGCAGGTGTGGTGACGATAAAAGTGTACGACATGACGGGCAGAATGGTAAAAGATATTTTGCCTTCGTCTAATTATCAGGAGGCAGGAGCATATCAATTGAACCTTTCTGCGGCTTCCCTTGGGTTGGCGCAGGGGCTGTATTTGTTCCGTATTGATTCGCCGGGCTATTCAAAAACCCTCAAGCTCATCGGCGGGCGTCCGAAACCATGATTTCAATTACCTGCGATTCTTTATATTTGCCGGAGCAAAGAAATAAGCTGTGAAAAACAATCTGAGTATATTTTTGAATGTCCTGCTGCTTATCGCGGTGGCGGTTTTATTTTATCTCCAATTTACCTCTAAAAGAGCGATTGCCGAGGTTAAAAGCAAATCCGACAGCACGCCAAAGCTGACTTTTTCTGTTCCTAAAAACCTGGCCGGTGCGCGCGTGTTGTATGTGAACATTGATACGATCAATTACAATTACGAAGCATTTGCTGATCTGAGCAAAGAGGCCGGCGGGAACTACGCTTACCTCCAGAAAACTTACCAGAAAAAAGCGCTTGAGCTGCAAGGGCGTTATGATACGTATCAGCAGAAAGTGCAGATGAACTCGATATCAAGCGAAGATGCAGTCAAAGAAGAAGCTGCTATCAATGCTGGTATGGAAGACCTGAAAAAGATGGAAACCAATATCGCTACACTTGAAGGGGCCGCGATGGAAAAGAATGCGCGTATCACAAATGATATCACCACTTATTTCAAATCTTACAGCAAAGACAAAGGGATTGACTTTATCCTTGCTTATGGCGGAGCCAGCAATGTGCTTTATGCTAACGACAGCCTCGATATTACCAAAGATGTGCTGGGCGCGCTGAATGAGAATTACCGGAAAACAAAGCCTGCATCAAAGATCAAATAATCCAACACTTTATTAAAGCAAAACGCCCGGTCGAACTGACCGGGCGTTTTGCTTTAAACGAATGCATGGTTTATTATAAATTGACTTTTAACAGGTATCGGTTGTGGAACCCTCCAATCGATATCGAATGTTTTTTTTAATGTTTCGACATGATTGATCTGGGAATATGGTTTAATGGCGTAGTAATGTGCCCCGCTGGCAAAAACTTCATCTACGTCATCCATGTTTTTTGAAACGGTCATCACTATAACGGGGATTTTTTTGTACGTGTCATGTGACTTTATTTCCCGTAAACATTGTTTTCCGTCTTTCCCCGGCATCTCAATATCTACAATAATGAGATCTATCGCTCCTTCTCCAGGATTTCAAACAGCATTGTGGCATCTTTTGACCAGCTGATTTTATGAGGTAAATTCAGGGTGTCTGATCCCCTGGTAAAAAACTCTTTATCCTCCGCACGATCTTCTGCAAGCAATACATTCAGAGTATGATCCATATGATTAAATTCATTATTATAAATCGATAACTATAAATAACTACTATTTATTTACAAGAAACGTGCTAAAAATTCCAACAACTTAATCAAATCAGAAAACACATTCCCGGCGAGAAAAATTACGTCCAGCTGCTTAATCATTACCCGGACGGAATGTTCCCCACAATTTCAATATCAGAACGGATTTCCTGCGGGCTTCCCCCTGCGTGAGGTAAAATAATTTTCGTTAAAATTTACCGCAATAGACTTTCAAACATCTCCATTTGTTTATAACGATTCATAAACGGGCAGTGTAAACTTTGGTGTTGTGAGTGTGGATTTGTTTTTTTGCAGTGACTAAAAAGACTAAAAATGGCAGCAGAAGCAACCGCAACAATTGGAATCGGCAGTAAGATTAAAAGTGTGGAAGAGTTCCATGATATTTTCAGGATCGGTAACCGGTACGAGCCGACGGGAACTGTTCCACCTGAAGAGGCAATGCTGCGTTATAATCTGCTCAAGGAAGAGAACGAAGAATACCTGGAAGCCTGCAAAAATGGTGATGTGGTGGAAATTGCAGACGCGTTGGGTGATCTGCTCTACATCACTTTCGGAACGATCTTACGCCATGGATTGCAGCATAAAATTGAAGAAGTATTTGACGAGATTCATCGCAGCAATATGTCGAAGCTCGATGAAAACGGAATGCCGGTCTTTCGTGAAGACGGAAAGGTGTTGAAAAGCGAGAAGTATTTCCGTCCGGATATTAAATCGATATTGGGGAAATGATTACCAATTACCAATTACCGGATTACCAATTATAATATCGGAGGGAGAGTTCACAAATGAGTGCGCAGATTTCAATTGGTAATTGGTAATTATTATTTCCACGGCTGCTCAACAAAAACACGTACAATCAAAACAATTCCGGAGATGATGAGAATGATTCCGGCAATAGTATTCACTTTGTGGATGACCGCTTCGTTGAGGTAATTTTTGATCTTTCCGGCGGCAAGTGATTTGAGAATGTCGGTGCCGAGAACTGTCGCGAGTGTAGCGACGAAGAACGTGACGATAAGCGCCGTATCATGATTAAGCTTGTTGGATGCAAGCCCGATCGCGCCGATCCATAAAAAGATTGCGAAAGGATTGAACAGGTTCATCAGAAATCCTTTCAGCACGCTTGCCCCGCGCGTCGGACGCCTTATCTCGATCGGCTCGCCATCCACGCTTTGCACAACTGTTCGCTTCAGGATCTGCACTACGCCGTAGCTGATGAGCAGCAATCCACCAACGATGCCGACCGGAACCGCATATTGTTCGTCAACCAGCCAGCCCGATAATCCGAAATAAGCGAGTAGCAGGTAAATCAGGTCGCTGGCAAAAATTCCCAGCGCCATCGCGATGCCGGAGCCGTAACCGTGCTTCAGGCTGGTCTGTATAAGACCAAAAAAGGCCGGCCCTATTGAAAAACAGAGCGCAATACCGAATAACATTCCTTGCCCGATCGCGGTGAACATATTAGTGACTTACGTTTTCTTTTTTAAATTCTTCGACATGTTTTTTCCAGCTTTCGTACCGTTCATTTTTCAGCACACGCGGAAATTTATGCTGCCCACCTTCTTTCCCGATAGCACGCATCCAATCTGTGAAAACATGATTCGGGATCACTTCCACAAAAATTTCTTTTAATGCTGCTGAACGCTCCACACGATAATCGTCGTTGAGATTTTTTAAATGCTCATCGATCGAACGGCGGAATTTTTCGGGATCCACAACATCATTCGTGCCGATATACCAATGGTGCGCAAAAAGGTTCTCGTAATTTAATCCAGCGACAGTATATTCATTCACGGAAATATTCAGCTCTTCGGCGGCAAGGTCAATCGCGCGGTTCATATTATCCTGCGATAAATGTTCGCCACAAAGGCTGAGGAACAATTTCGTTCTTCCGGTAATTTTTATTTCAGCGCGCTCCACATCGGTAAAGCGAACGGTATCACCGATCAGGTAACGCCATGCGCCTGAACAAGTGCTCATCAGCAGAGCGTACTCGGTATTTTCGTCGACATCCGCCAATGTATAAGTTGTTGGATTGGGCTTTAAGCCTCCGTCATTGTCAAAATTATCCGGGGTGAACGGTATGAATTCGTAAAAAATTCCATTGTCAAGCAGCAGCTGGATTCCTTCCGAGCCCGGACGGTTTTGAAATGCGATAAATCCTTCCGAAGCAAGATACGTTTCAAGGTATTTGATCGGGTGCCCCAATAATTTCTCGAAACTTTTTTTGTACGGTTTAAATGCAACACCGCCCCATGCATAAATTTCAAGATTCGGCCACACTTCATGAATGTGCTGTACATTATGAAATGCGATAATCTTTTCAAAAAGGATTTGTATCCATGCAGGCACGCCGCACACAATCCCGATATCCCATTGTTTTGCATTGCGCACCATTTCATCCAGCTTATTATTCCATTCCCGCTCCCGTGCAATACGACGGCCGGGTTTGTAAAAATGCTGGAACCAGAACGGAATATTTCCCGTGGTAATTCCGCTGAGATCGCCTGAATAATAAGTTCCGTTGTAATTCAAATGTGTGCTGCCGCCAAGCATCAGAATTCCTTTCTGAAAAAACTCAGGAGAAAGATCATAATGCGCTATAGCAAGTATCTGCTTCATGCTTCCGCGGCGGATGGCACGCAGCGTATCTTTTGTTACCGGAATATGTTTGCTCGACTGCTCTGAAGTCCCGGAGCTGAGCGCGAAATATTTCACTCGTTCCGGCCAGCATACATACGCTTCGCCATTCAACGTGCGGTACCACCATTTGCGAAACATGGAATTGTAATCGTGTACATCGACTGTAGAACGGAACGCGTTTACCGGATCGCTCTCCGCGAGGATCTTTGTGAAATTATAATGTTCGCCGAAGGCAGTGAATTCCGCTTTGCTTAAAAGTTTGCGGAGTGTTTTTGCCTGCTTCTGAAAATTGTCTTTGCGACGGAATTTCGGAAGCTTCTGATTGAGATCGAGCGTTCGTTTTAAAATTTTTCCCAGGAGTGCCATAAGAATAAGTTTACGTTACCGGGGTTATCTTAATTACTGAATGCTTACATAACGGTTACGGATGGCCGCGACATTATCACGCAGCACTTTTATTTCCGCGAAAAAATCTTTGCCGGGTATATTCGGGCCTTTCGGAAAGCTGGTTTTCAATTGCTCAAAATCAGCATGAAGCTGTTTGCAAAGACTATCATTCGGAAAGGAACCAAGCAGCTCTGTGATGTTTTGCAGGTAAGGCTGCTGCACAGAGATCATATCAAACAGCACTTTGTTCTTATCATTCTGCTGCTCGTTGCCGATGTGCTGCGTGGTCAGGTAAATGCTTTCCAGCCATCCGCCTGTAAGGACTAGCGTGGCCAATGCAAGACGATCATTTCCCTGTAGTGAGTTGTCGATATGTTTGTACGAGGAACGAACAAGTCCCTGCATCGAATCTTTCTCGTTCTGGTTAGATTCGTATCGTTTCAGCATGTTGGCATCGAAAGCGGATGGAACAACCACTGCGTCTGATAAGCGGCGGACCGCTTTGAGGTAAGGTGCCGCGTCGCCTAATTTATCCTGCGAGATCATGTATGCGAGATCAGCGCCGTAAATACCGAGGATGAACGATTGTGCGCTGGCGCTGTTATAAGCAACCGCGTTTTTCGGATCATTTAATAATTCTCCTTTAAATGGAAGATGCGCGCCTGAAAACTGCTTGAGCATATCAAACGGAACCGGCATGGTGGAAACAATATTTTTGAAACGCGTCTTTACCGAATCGTTTAGTTCATAACCAACGATCGTATCCCGCACCGTGTCATAAATAACAGGGTCTGTTTTATCCCCACCACAGGATTGTGATCCGGCGGCAATCAACAGGAAAAAACATACCGGAAAAAGGGAGGAGATTTTTTTCATGAATTATTTTATGTAACGGAAATCCTGATTGGCTTTAATTACGCGGAGTGTTTCGTAGATAAGCGTGATTACGCTGTCCACGTCATCGCGGTGTACACTTTCGACCGTTGTATGCATGTAGCGCAACGGAAGCGAGATCAAAGCGGAAGTAACTCCACCTGACGAATAAGCAAACGCGTCGGTATCAGTGCCGGTAGAGCGGGAAGCAACTTCGCGCTGGAACGGAATTTTATTTTTGTTCGCGGTGTCAATAATGAGGCGCAGCAGGTTATTATGAACTGCCGGACCATAAGTAAGGGAAGGACCTTTTCCTGCCGCGATATCGCCTTGTGCCACCTTATTCATCATCGGCGTTTGTGTATCGTGCGTAACATCGGTAATGATCGCAACATCCGGTTTTATCCTTGCAGAGATCATTTCAGCGCCCCGCAGACCGACTTCTTCCTGCACTGAATTCACAATATAAAGCGCGAAAGGAAGCTTGATTTTATTCTTCTTCAGTAAACGTGCCACCTGCGCGATCATAAATCCGCCGACACGATTATCCAGCGCGCGCCCGACGTAATATTTATCGTTGAGAATCATGAATTCATCTTCATACGTTACTACGCAGCCCACATGAATGCCGAGCTTCTCCACTTCTTTATCGGAAGCAGCTCCGCAATCGAGAAAAATATTTTTCAGGGTAGGAGTTTCTTCTTTTCCGGCTTCGCGCACATGGATCGCCGGCCATCCGAAAAATGCCTTGACAATGCCATTATCGGTATGAATATTCACCCGTTTTGAAGGCGCGATCTGGTGATCAGACCCACCGTTGCGGCGCAGGTAAATGAAACCGTCTTTTGTGATGTAATGAACAAACCAGGAAATTTCATCTGCATGCGCTTCTATCACCACTTTATAAGGAGCTTTCGGGTTAATTACGCCCACCGCTGTCCCGTAAGCATCCACGAAGTGTTCGTCGATATAAGGCCGGATGTATTCCAGCCATAATTGCTGCCCGGGCGACTCAAATCCTGTTGGAGATGGATTGTTAATATAACGTTCCAGGAACGCAAGTTCATCTTGTCCTACGATCGTACTCTTTTTACGGGCGTTTTTTGATTTTGCCATACTTGAAATTTGGGGTTAAAGTTACACCAATATGCGGTTTTTCAAGTCATCTGGCAATAGAAGAATGAGGAACGGTAAATTTTAAACAGCCCATAGAAGCGTACTTCAATAAAATTGTTATTTTAGAGGAGTAAACACCACATCCGAAACTTATGAAAATCAAAACCCTTTTTCTGCTGGCCTTGCTGGCCTGTTCCGGAATTGCCCGGGCGCAGGATACTGTAAAGGCTTCCACACTCGCCCCGTCGCAGGACGCTGAAATGTTTTATAACAATGGCATTGCAAAATTCAATGCCAAACAATTCGCCGACGCGCTGCCCGAGTTTAACAAAGCAATAGAGCTGAAGCCGGATTTTGAAAAAGCGATCTACAGCCGCGGATTAACGAGGGTGGAATTGATCATGACTAAATCGGCGATCGAAGATTTTACTAAAGTAATTTCGTTGAATCCTGCTGCCGATTACGCTTATTTCTCGCGCGGACTTGCAAGAGAAAATGAAGGCGATAGTAAAGGCGCTGAAGATGATTTTGCCACCGCGGTGCGGCTGAATCCTAACCAGGATAAAGCGTGGTATCATTCCGGCGTTTTGAAATTTCAGGCCAATAATTATGTCGGCGCCTGCCAGGATTTTGACAAGGCGATCCAGGTAAATGCGAAAGATGCGTATTACTGGAACGACCGCGGCAGCGCCAAAAGACAAGCCGGCAATTTAGACGGCGCCATCAGCGATTATCAGATGGCGATAAAAGTAAATCCGGGTCTGCCTTTTGTCTATAATAATCTCGGTTCAGCCCGCAGGGAAAAAGGCGACCTCAAAGGCGCGATCGAATCTTACACTACCGCGCTTAATATGAAATCAGATTATTACATCGCTTATAATAACCGCGGTTATGCTAAATTCCAAAGCGGTGATTACGAAGGCGCAATGTCGGACTTCAATAAAGCGATCCAGCTGAAAAACGATTATGCTTTTGCTTATGTAAATCGTGCCGCAGTACGTTACAAGCAGCGGGATTATAAAGGCGCGGTGGAAGATTGTAACAAAGCCATTCAGCTCAATGCAAATTATGGCGAGGCTTATCTCAACCGCGGCATTGCTAAAGAAATGCTTCGTGATAACAGCGCGTGTGATGATTTCAAAAAAGCAGCAGAGCTCGGAAGCCAGGCCGCCAAACAATATGTGAACGATTGTCATTAGTTTTTATTCAAGTCAATTAGCCAACTATGAAAAGCAAATATATATTTCTCACAACGTTATTTTTTGCATTTGCTTTCTGCCGTTTAGCCGCGCAGACAAATGTGGAATTTGACGATAAAAATTTCACTGACCGCAAAGCTTTTAAGGAAGCGAACAAACATTATGAAGAAGCGAATAATCTCTTCAAGCAGGCCAGTGAATTCCAGGCGGATGAATTGAAATATTTCGTTGGAAAAAATCATTACCTGCCGAATGGTATCAACGAGCTGGGCGGCGCAGGCGGAGATGGTTTCCGTATGGCACTTTCAGAATACCTTGTAGCAAATACATTTAATCCGAACAGCGCAGTTTGTAATTACCGCATGGCGGTTTGTTATTACAATATTTCATCACAGCGTCTCATGGGGCTCAAATACATTGAGAAAGCAATCGCGCTCAACCCGAACGTGGATGTAATGACGCAGTTTTACCTGGGCCGTATGTATCACCTGCACGCGCAATGGGATAAAGCAATCACGGCCTACCGCGCTTACCTTGTGCCGCTGAATTCAAACCCGGCGGATAACCGCGACAAGATCTCTGACATGAACCGTAAGATCCAGGAATGTGTTACAGGTAAAGAATTACAGAAAAATCCGCAACGTGTGTTTATCGATAATCTCGGCGCGACGGTAAACGGCACTTATCCCGAATACACGCCGATCATTACAGCGGATGAATCGGAAATGTATTTTACTTCAAGAAGAAATACTTCAACGGGCGCAAAGCTGGATCCTGATAACCAGTATTTCGAAGATATTTACCGCTCGACATACGTTGCAGGAAAATGGACATTGCCTGTAAATATGGGAAAGCCGATCAACAGCGATGAGCATGATGCAACAGCAGGGCTTTCTCCTGACGGGCAGAAATTATATGTCTATCGTCCGACACATGGTGGTGATTTATATGAGTGCGAATTAAAAGGAGCAGTATGGACCGAGCCGGAGCGTATGAATAAAAATATCAATTCGGACGGGCATGAGTCGTCGGTTTCTCTTTCGTTCGATGGAAAAAAGCTCTATTATATTTCAGATAAGGAAGGTGGAATGGGAAATCGTGATGTATGGATCTCAACCATGGATGTAAAAGGAAAATGGGGCCAATCGGTAAATATGGCCGCGCCGATCAATACGATCTACGGAGAAGAAGGTGTGTTTGTGCACCCGGATGGAAAGACTGTTTATTTTTCCTCGCAGGGACATAACACAATGGGCGGTTATGATATTTTCAAAAGCGAATTGAAAGACGGCAAATGGGGCGAGCCTGAAAATTTAGGATGGCCGATCAATGGTCCGGACGACGATGTGTTCTTTGTTATTTCCGCGAATGGGAAACATGGATATTATGCTTCAAATAAAGCCGATGGACAAGGAGAGAAAGACATTTATAAAATTACATTCCTCGGACCGGATAAGCCGCTTGCATTAAGCTCCGAAGACAATCTTCTTGCAGGCATCGCGCAGCCGGTAAAAAATGTTGAAGCGCTTCAGCCCGTTGCGGTAAAGACAGCGAACGTGACGATCTTAAAAGGAACGATTACGGATAAGATCAGTCATAATCCGCTGGGCGCACAGATTGAAATTGTAGATAATTCACTTAACCAAAGCATCGCGACATTTACGGCAAACTCTTCTTCCGGAAAATATCTTGTGTCGCTTCCTTCAGGAAAAAATTACGCGATCTATGTGAAAATGGACGGCTATCTTTTCCACTCAGAAAATTTTGATATTCCTGTTATTGCAACCTACCAGGAAGTAACAAAAGATGTTGAAATGGAAAAGATCGCGGTAGGAAGCACGATCGTGCTGCGAAATGTTTTCTTTGATTACGCAAAATCTACATTGAAGCCGGAATCTTCGCAGGAGCTTGACCGGCTGGCAAAAATCCTAACTGATAATCCTACCATCCGCATCGAACTTTCCGGTCACACCGACAGCCGCGGAACTGATGAAAGCAACCAGAAACTATCAGAATCGCGTGCAAAGTCTTGCGTCGATTATTTAGTAGCGCACGGCATTAAAGCGGAGAGGTTGGAGTTTAAAGGTTATGGCGAAGTCCAGCCCATTGCAGGAAATGATACGGAGGAAGGAATGGCGTTGAATCGCAGGACGGAGTTTAAGATTTTGTCGAAGTAGGGCAACGCGGCCCCCCCAACCCCGAGGGGGACAGCGCGCGTCAGCAATCCGAAAGGGGACAACACGCAAAATGAATTTGGTTAGGAAATAAACGTATAACTCAAATAGCCCCCACCTTCAGGTTGGGGCTATGGGTTTAGGGAATAAAAGGCTTTAGCCACATTTTCACTCGCGCAAGATGAAGCCAAACGACGCAAGAAAGATCGTATTAACAGCAGACGGCTCCTCCACCATCTACAATCCTTCACTAAACCAGCATTACCATTCCATTCACGGCGCAGTGCAGGAATCGAACCATGTGTTTATGAAAATGGGGTTTGAGGCAATTCAAGATTCATCCGCCGCGGGGGACAATATTGTAATTCTTGAAATTGGTTTTGGAACGGGGTTGAATGCGTTTCTTGTGTTGAAAGAATGTCTCTCTGATAATTGTGTAAATGTAAATTACGAATCGCTGGAGGCATTTCCGTTAGAAGAAGCAGAAGCCGCACAATTGAATTATTTCAGTGAAAGTGAGAAAGAATTTTTTATGCGGCTGCATTCTTCAAAGTGGAATAAAGAAGAAAAGATCGCCGGCAATTTCGCATTGCTGAAGAATAAAATAAAGCTGCAAGATTTTATTCCCGTGGAAAATAAGTATGATTTAATTTTCTTTGATGCATTTTCTCCTGAAGCGCAGCCGGAATTATGGACGGAAGAAATTTTCAGGAAACTTTATGCCGGAATGAAAACAAAAGGAATTCTCGTAACGTATTGCGCGAAAGGGCAGGTGCGGAGAAATTTAATTGCTGCAGGATTTTCTGTTGAGCGATTGGAAGGGCCGCCGGGGAAGAGGGAGATGTTGCGGGGGGGGAAATGATTACCAATTACCAATTATCCCAAGGGGACGCCTTCGGTGCCGGATTACCAATTACCAATTATTTCGTGCGGTGGATCCTAAAAGGTCTCCGCCGGAAAGTGCGCGGTGACCTTTGAGGATTGAGCGTGGGTTTGCGTGAGGGATAGCAGCGGAAAACCCACAGGAGTGAGGTACGAGCGACGAGGATTTGCAGCGGATAGCCCGGTCTCGGCTTAGCCGGGAACACGCCCTTAAATCTTCGCTACGTATGAGAAAATATCAAAATGCTGTTTAGGATTCCACACGGATGCGATGGATAAGAACGGATAAAAAACAAAAAATGCCGGACAGGTTTCCCCATCCGGCATTCTTAATTATTAATTTTCTGATTCTTAATTAATACTGTCCTTTATAACGGATCGCTTTATCTAAACGCTTCAAGGCTGTGATGTAAGCTCCGATACGCATGCTGGTTTTGTATTGCTGTGCGTTGTACCAGCAGTTTTCAAACGCCTGCGACATAGATGCATCGTGCTTCGCGTTTACTTCGTCTTCGGTCCAGTAGTGTCCGTATTTATTTTGAACCCACTCGAAATAAGAAACAGTAACGCCACCGCCATTTGCGAGAACGTCAGGAACTACGATAATTCCTTTGTTGTTAAGTATTTCATCTGCTTCTGCTTCAGTAGGGCCATTTGCGCCTTCTACGATGAGCTTTGCTTTGATGTCTTTTGCATTCGCGCCGGTGATTACGCCTTGAATTGCTGCAGGAACGAGCAGGTCAACTTCGAGCGTGAGGATGGAATTCTTTTCGATTTCTTCTCCGCCGGTGAAACCTTTCAGCATGTTTCCGTTGGCAGCTACGTATTTAATAGCAGCATCCACATCAATTCCGGCAGCGTTGAAATACGCGGCAGTATGATCAGAGATAGCGAGGATTTTAATATTTTTAGAAGCCAGCAAACGTGCAGCATTTGATCCGACATTGCCGAAACCCTGTACTGCTGCTGTTGCTGTTTTGTGATTGATGCCGATCTTTTTCATGGCAGCAAGTGATGATACCATTACACCACGACCCGTTGCAGCTTCACGACCTTTTGATCCGCCGAGCGTTACCGGTTTGCCTGTTACAACACCGGGACAATCTTCTCCTTTGATGCGATTGTATTCATCGAGCAGCCATGCCATTTCGCGTTTGCCTGTTCCCATATCCGGAGCAGGAACGTCTTTGTTTTCGCCGAATACATCAGCCATTGAGCGTGTGTAAGCGCGGGTCATACGCTCAAGCTCACCTTCCGACATTTTGCGTGGATCGCATTTAACGCCACCTTTTCCGCCGCCGTAAGGAATATTCGCGATTGCACATTTAATGGTCATCCATGCTGCAAGCGCGCGGACTTCATCATCATTTACATCCATTGCAAAACGGATTCCGCCTTTCGATGGCCCGAGGTGTGTGGAGTGAACGGTACGGAAACCTTCAAAAACTTTTACTGAGCCATCGTCCATCTTCACTGGAAGGCTGACTTTTACTTCTCTTTTCGGGTGGCGCAGAATTTCTGCGATATCCGGTTGGAGGCCGAATAATTCAGCCGCTTTATCGAGTCGTGCAAGCACGGAAAGAAACATCGAAGGATGCTCAATCTGCTTGTTAATCTGCGCATTATTGGTTGTAGCTTCTTCCGCCTTTTTTGCTGTAGTTGCCATAGCTATATTTTGGTTTTCTTGTTTAGGAGAATTAGGGCACAAAATTAGGGATTATTTTTCATTCTGCTGCTCTGAAATCAGGCTGTGTGAGGTGGCGATTTGTCGTTTGAAAACAGGGATTTGTCGTAGGTGGATGATTACAGATTACAGATTACCAATTGCCGGATTACCCACTTACCGGATTACCAACTTGAACCGCTTAAAAATAATGCCCCTTCAATAAGATGTCGCACACATAATACGTAGTGAGCGCGAAAGGTGTGGCGAGCAATAAAGCATCGAAGCGATCAAGGATTCCGCCATGGCCGGGGAGGATGGTGCCGGAATCTTTTACGTTGATGCTTCTTTTGAAAAGTGATTCGACCAGATCGCCGAGCATTCCTGTGACGGAAATTACGGCAGCAACGCAGATCCATTTTATTTCCTGGTTGTAATTGCACTTGTTATAAAGAATCCAGTTCGCAATCATTCCGCCGGCAACGACTGTGAAAATAAATCCGCCGATAAATCCTTCCCAGGTTTTTTTCGGTGAAATGCGTTCCCACAATTTATGTTTTCCGAAAAGTCGTCCGCATACGTATGCCATCGTATCGCTGATCCAGATGAGGATGAAGATGGTGAGGAGTGGGGCGTAATCGTATTCAAATGTCATGCGCCATTTATTACCCGGTGTTGCGAATGGAATTAATCCGCCCGGTGTAAAAACAAACACCAGCAATGCAAAAGGAACGGCGATGTAAAAAATCCCGAGAAGTGTCCAGCCGATATTGCTGAACGGGTTTTCTTTTTTTCGATAAAGCTCAATGAAGAACGGAAGAAATAAAAGCGGAAGAAATAAAAAAGATAACATCGGAACCGGATAAGCTTTTTGCAGAAATGCGATAATGAAAAGCGTTATTCCGAAAAGTAAGCCATAAATTTTCTGAGGCTGCGCACCTGCTTTTTCTGCAAGTCCATAAAATTCGCGTAAGCCAAGAATTGTGATCAGCAGAAATAATCCTGCCATGCTCCAGGCATTCCACATGATGCACCCCACCAGCACAATGATGAAGACAGTTCCGGTGATGATGCGTTGGATGAGGTTTTTGTCCATGGGGATTAGCCTTTGTTTTCTGTTTTT
>JALYQL010000167.1 GCA_030855855.1 Bacteroidota bacterium
CTTTATTCCACAATCATCAGCTTCTGCGTATTTCTCATTTCATTTGTTTCAATACTCACACAATAAACTCCTGCAGGCAGATTCAAACCGGAAATTGTAATCGCTGAATTATTTTCCGCTTTCGAAATTTCTTTGCTGAAAACAATTTGTCCGACAGCATTAATGATCTGCACTTTGTAATCCGCAGCATTTCCTGATGTTGAAATAAACAGCTCTTGCGAATTATTGATTGGATTCGGGTAAATAGAAATGCCTGAATTAGCAGATGCTTCATGAATTGCAGATGGCTCATCATGTTTTTTGATCAACCCGCTTGTTCCACCTACATATCCTGTTTCTTCGACAAAAGAGATAGAGAAGAGATAAATGGAAGGACCATAAAATCCCCATTCAGTTGCATATTCCAGCGCCCATGTCAATCCGCCATCTTCTGTAACGTAGATCTGTCCCAGGTCAGAAAGCACATGACCAAGCAACGCTGTTGTAAATTGAAAATCGTGAATCGTCAATACAGAATCAACAACGATCGTGTCCCATGTTACGCCACCGTCAAGACTTTTGAAAAGCATGTTGCTGTAAGTCATCGAGGTAAAAACAGCGCCTGAGCTGAGAATATCCTGTTTGCCAAAGTTGCTTACGAAAACATTAGGATTGCTGACGCTCAAAACGGGTGCCCATGTTTGTCCGCCATCC
This sequence comes from Bacteroidota bacterium, assembly GCA_030855855.1. GTDB lineage: Bacteria > Bacteroidota > Bacteroidia > Palsa-965 > Palsa-965. The sequence continues at coordinate 694 of JALYQL010000167.1, forward strand.
GTAGTGCGCATCATCACCGCAGTAGATGTATTGTTTGTTCCGCAAGCAAAACCATTATTCATGTCGGAAAAAGTAAGATCGTTAGCGGTGAATGACATTGGCTGAGAAGTCCATGAAGCGCCGCCGTTCACTGTTGTATAAAGCATAGAGCTGCTCGCAGCAAATCCGTTCGTTGCAGTTACAAAATTAACGGCTGTGATCATTTCTGTAGACGCAGGATCAGGAGTAATTTCTGTCCATGTTGTTGCGTTGTCAGTTGTTTTCAGCAATGCCTGGTTCGCGTTGTTTTTATATCCGCCGGTAAATCCGTTGGCAGGATCTTTAAAGAAAAGTTCGTAGAGCCGGTAGGTTGAGCTGTTATTGATATTTATAGAATCCCATGTTTGTCCGCCGTCGTTGGTACGGACCATAAAGTATTCGCCTGTAGCCGGACCTGTGCCGAGAACAAACGCGTCATTGGCAGTTGCAGCAAATACTTTCCTGAAAATATTCTGCTGATCGAACCTGACGTGGTTCCATTGTGCCGAAAGCAAAACAGGAAACACCAGGAGCGCCGTAAGAAGAAAGTTTGTTTTTTTCATGGCCTTGAGTTTTAGTATTAGTTTATAACTCAAAGATCATGTGAAAGACAAGAAAGGACGTTAGGGATTTCCGCCGATTACTTATGGATATTCACCAGGTGTGCATGCAGCTCCGAAGGACTTGAGCCGGTTTTATTTTTAATAAACTGGCTGAAGCTTGCCGGACTGTCGAAACCGAGACGGAATGCAATTTCCTTATGAGAAGTATCTTCGAAAAGCAGGATCCGTTTTGCTTCAAGGAGCAGCCGGTTGTGAATTACCTGTAGCGGATTCATACCCAGGTATTTTTTCGTGATCGTCGATAATTTCTTTTCTGTGGTGTTCAGAAGAGCGGCATATTGCTGCACACTATGATTTTCCAAATATTGTTCTTCAAGAAAATGCTGGAACTCAAACAACAATTGTCGTTCATCCGACACATTACCGCCCGGAGTGCTTTCGCGTCCTTCGATCAGCAGTAATAAAAGAGCCTGCAGGTAATGGATAGTTATCTCCTGTGAAAAGCCGGTTGTTTTTTCTGATTCCTGTTTGAGCAATTGAATGATCGGCCGCAGCTGTTCAAGCTTCTGAATATTATTTTCGAAAAGCACAGAAGGATTTTCACCGAAGGAAACCTGCCGCAATAATGTTTTGATCTGCGCGGATGGAACAACTTCTTCACGGAACTGAACAAGCTTGCCGCAAGCATCAGGCCCGCGGTTTAATAAATGAACCTGCAAAGGAAATACAATATAACAGCTGCTTCCGATCACAGGCAGCTCCATAAAATCAATAAGCTGGCTCCCGCCGCCGGTTTCGAAAAATAAAATTTCAAAATAATCGTGACGATGCTCGCGGGTAAAATCGTACGGATTTTTGTATTCAATATCCTGCACGTGAACGGAAAATTCACGTTTGTCGAGCGAATGAACGGGTAAAGGATCTTTTACTGATTTTACTTTTGCCGCGTCGTCTTTTCCGGATTTCATTTAATGAAGATAAGCGTTTTGAACTTATTCGCCAATCCAACCGCGTTCAGGATGATTAGTTGCAGACGAGCTATAGCGCATCAAACATGGAAAGCTGCTCCGATTTCGGCCAGCCACCTTCGTGACGTAACAGCCAGTCTTTACGATGCATTCCGCCGGCGTAACCTGTCAGGCTGCCATCGCTGCCGATCACGCGGTGGCAGGGAACAATCACAGCGAGATTATTTCTTCCATTGGCAGTCCCGGCCGCGCGGATGCATTTAACATCGCCAAGACGTTTGGCAAGCTCGAGATATGAAATGGTTTCGCCGAATGGAATTCTGCAAAGCTCTGTCCACACTCTTTGCTGAAATTCCGTTCCATCTTGTTTAAGAGGCAGGTCAAAATCTTTTCGTGATCCTGAAAAATATTCGAGCAATTGCCGTTTTGCATCCATCAAAAGATGCGGTACTTTTTCGAGGTCAGGCAGTGGCGCTTTCTCAATGAACAACGCAGAAGAAATGAATTCGTCTGTTCCTTTTATTTCAATTAATCCGACAGGTGAATCTAAGATCAGTGATGTCATTTTATTCAATTAGTGTGGTCAGATGCCAGCATCTGACCACACTGAATATTTGCTTTTAAACAAGCAGGCTTACTACTTCGTCGTAAAGCTGCGATTTATTGATTGGCACAACGCCTACACTTTCGCAGACAAGTCCACCCGCGATGTTAGAAATTTCGGCGATCATTTCCGGTTTGAGTCCGGCGGCAAGACAAAGTGCTGCAACACTTACAACCGTATCTCCTGCACCGGATACATCTGAAATATTCCGGAGATGTGCAGGGAGGCGTTTTTTTACGTGGCGTCCGTGTATATAAATTCCATGCTCTGACAATGTGATCAATGCAAGGTCAATCTTCAGCTTTGTTTTGAGCGCATCAACAGCTTTGGCTAATTGTTTTTCGCTGCTGTGATCGAATTCGGTTTTTAATCCTTCTTTCAGCTCTTTCAGGTTCGGCTTGAATAAAGTCGCGCCCTGGTAATTCATAAAATGTTTTTTCTTCGGATCAACAACTACCGGAACGCCGAGCTTTTTCGCCTGGCGAAGCACACCGCGTATCAATGGTTCTGTGATCAGCCCTTTATCATAATCTTCAAATATGATCACATCGATCTTCTGGGTGTCGATGAGGTAAGAAATGTTTTTCAGGAAAATTTCTGTTTCGTGATCCGTAATGTCGGAATCAATTTCTTCATCCACACGAAGCAGCTGGTGATTATTGCCAAGGATCCTCGTCTTGACTGTAGTAATACGATCGCGGCTTTTCAGGATCCCTTTCGGCGAAAGCTTTTGTTCTGCCAGCATTTCCAGGAATTGTTTCCCTTCGCTGTCAGGGCCGATCACCGAGCACAAAACCGGGATCGCGCCAAGCGCCTGCACGTTCAATGCCACGTTAGCAGCGCCGCCCAGCCGTTGTTCTTTACGGATCACAGAAACGATCGGCACAGGAGCTTCAGGAGAAATCCGAGAAACTTTGCCCCATACATAATTATCGATCATCACATCGCCGATGATGAGCACACGAAGTTTTGAAAAACTATCAAAGATCCGCTTGATTTCTTTTACAGTATGTTTTGCCACAGGATTCTGGTTGAAATTTAGTGAACAAAAGTAGGGAAAGATTGTTGATCCACGTCAGCGGCAGCAAAGGAGCGGCAGCAGCATTAAAGATGTCGCTTTTTAAATCTTTTTTCCTTTTTTGACTGCCGCTGCCACTTCTTTACTGCTGCTTTACCTTAACGATATATTATCTTTGCAAGGCAAAAGTGAGGTAAAGGAAAATGTTCGCCATCATTGATATTGAGACCACCGGAGGGAGCGCGGAGCGAAGTAAAATCACCGAGATCTGCATTCTTATACATGACGGATTAACAGTTGTCGATAAATTTTCGACGCTCATAAATCCGGAGCAGCGCATTCCGCAGATGATCACGCGCCTCACAGGCATAGACGATGACATGGTGGAAGCCGCTCCGAAGTTTTATGAAGTGGCGAAGAAGATTGTTGAGATGACGCAAGGGATGATCTTCGTGGCGCATAATGTAGCTTTCGACTATTCCTTTGTAAAAAAGGAATTCAAATCGCTGGGCTATAATTATACACGCGATCAGCTGTGTACTGTAAAGCTCAGCAGGAAATTAATTCCTGGCCGTGTGAGCTACAGCCTCGGGCCTTTGTGCGAATCGCTTGGCATTGACAATGAAGCGCGGCACCGTGCGACGGGTGATGCGGAAGCTACAGCGAAATTATTCGACATTTTATTGCAGAAGAAGAGCGAGCACCCGACGTACCGGCGGCAGAACATTTCAGAATTGCATACCACACGTGTCGACAAGATCAAACTTTACATTCTCAAGCGGCTGCCCGAGGAAACCGGTGTTTATTATTTTCACGATAAAGACGGAAACATCATTTATATCGGCAAAAGCAATAACATGCGCGCCCGTGCGATTGCACATTTTAATAATAAAGAAGGAAGAGCAAAAAAAATGCTGTATGACCTGATGGATGTGGATTTTGTAAAAACCGGGAGCGAGCTGATCGCGTTGCTGCATGAATCGGAAGAAATAAAAAAGCACCGCGCGAAGTATAACCGTGCAAGAAAAAACCAGGTCTTTACGCACAGTATCGATTGGTTCAATGACGAGAACGGGATTCTCAATTATAAAATCGTTCCGTACGATGAATCCGATTCGCCGGTAATGTCGTTCAGGAGTTATATCACCGCGCGTGAACGATTGAATTCCTGGATCGAAGATCATATGCTTTGTTATAATTACTGCGGTTTGAATGCAGACGGCGGAGTATGTTTTCATCATCCTATCAAACGCTGTTACGGAATTTGTTGTGGAGGCGAAGAGGCAGAAGAATATAATCTCCGCGCAAAAAGGATAACGGATGAATATTTATTCGCTGATAAAAATTTCCTCATCCTCGATAAAGGCCGGCACCATGATGAGCAATCGGTCATTTTGGTAGAGAATGGACATTATGCGGGTTTCGGATATTTTGATGTAAGCGATCCTGTAACCTCGCCCGAAGAATTAAAAGCGTATGTGAAAAAGACTACGTTTTATCCTGATGCTGATGCGCTCGTAAGATGGTACCTGAAACGGACATGGAAGGTGAAAAAGGTTTTGTTATAAGTTTTTTTTATTTTTAAATTGCGATTCTACACCCTTTAAGCTAAAATCGAATAGCAAAGAGACCGGTAAAAATTCTGAATAAAAAAGAGCAGCATTTACTTTTTAATTCAGGAAAGAAATGCAATATTTATACTCCAAAAAATGATCAGTCTATTATGCAGGCAGCGTCATTTTGCGAATTTTAATTTTATTATTTACCGGTTTAGCATTGATCGAATTAAATAAAACTCTTTTTATGGTTCCTCCGCAAAACGCTAAAGTTTTTGATCTGCCTACATCAATTTTATGGTTTGACGAATCTGGTATTCTTTGTTCAGTCGCAAAAAAAGTTCCTCCGCAAACTGTAGCGGAAGCAAAAAAAAGCATGGTTGAGTTTGCGAAGATCACGGGCGGAAAAAAAGTCTGCCTGCTTTCCGACAGCACCGATTCACCACCGGTCGATAAGGAAATGCGTGATTATGCTGCTGAGATATTTCCTGAAATTGTAAATGCAATTGCTGTTATGTCAAAATCCGCTTTAGGCAAAATGGCCGCTAACCTGTTCTTTGCATTAAAAAAGCCGCCTTATCCTGTGCGTTTTTTCGACGATGAAAATGAAGCAAAGGAATGGCTTAAACAATACTTGTAATGGCTGACGACATTCGTTTAGAGCTGATTTTAGATCAGATCATCAGGCTTGCCAATTCCGATTTTGACGCCAGGAGCCCGATTTCTGAAAAAGGAGATGAGATTGATGCAATCATTGCGGGATTGAATCTGCTGGCTGAAGAGCTGAACGCAAAATCAAAATTTATTGATGAGAACGAGAAACGGATCGGTGTGATCATGGAAACGCTGATCAGGTACACGCAGTTGGATTTTTCTGAAAAGCTGGCGATAGGAGGAAAAGGTGATGAGCTCGACGCAATCGCTTTAGGATTGAATACGATGAGCGAAGAGCTTGAAACATACATTCATGAATTAGAAGACAGCAAGGAAAAGGTCGCGAATACAGTGCTTCAATTGAAAGAAGCGCAGCATCTTGCCGGGATTGGCAGCTGGGAATGGCAGATTGCCACCAACACTATTTCCTGGTCCGATGAGCTTTATAGAATATACGGCAGAAAAAGAGAAGAGTTTGAATCCAGCTTTGAAAATTACATTGCGTGCATTCACCCGGCCGATCGCGATTCTGTCAATACTACTATCCAGCAAGCTTACCAAAATCATGAATCGTTCTGCTTTGTCCATCGTATAGTGCGCCCGAACGGAGAAGAGCGGATTCTCGATTGCAGAGGTGAAGTTTATGCAGATGCGAACGGAGCATTGACACGAATGACCGGAACTGCGCAGGATGTTACAACGCTTAAGCAATCGGAAGAAAGGCTGATAAAATACACAAAGGTGCTGGAGCAAAAAAATAAAGAAACCGAACAGTTTGCTTATGTGGCGTCGCATGATTTACAGGAACCGTTGCGGACGATCACCAATTATATCGGCTTATTCCAGGAAGAGTATGAAGCAATGATGGATGATGAGGGAAAAACGTACCTTGGATTTATCATGGGCGCCGCGAAACGTATGCAGACGCTTATCAGGGATCTATTGGAATATACGCTGATAGAAAATGACAAAGTTTTAACGCAGGTAGATCTCAACCTGGTGCTGAAGGATGTGGTAAGTGACCTTGACGCTTCTGCTTCGGAAAATAATGTCACCTTTAATATCGGACCGATGCCTGTTATTCCGGGCTACATTTCAAGATTAAAATCTCTTTTCCAGAACCTGGTCAGCAATGCTATAAAATTCAGGAAACCCGGTGTCGCTCCTGTTATTACCATTACAGCAGAGGAGCATCACACCGCATGGCAATTTGCGATACAGGATAATGGCATTGGCATGGAAACGATTTATAAAGAAAGAATATTTTTACTTTTCCAGCGTCTGCATTCCCGTTCAGAATACGCGGGAACCGGCATTGGTCTTGCACATTGTAAAAAAATTGTTGAGCTGCGCGGTGGTTCGATCTGGGTGGAGTCGCAGCCCGGTGAAGGAAGCACCTTTTATTTTACATTACCTAAAACAATCTTCTCATGAAAAAAAAGTTGAATTGCATTCTATTGATTGACGACGACCCGGATGATAATTTTTTTCACCAGCGTATCATCAAAAAGATGGAGATCACAAACGCTATTCATGTTGCGAGAAACGGAATAGAAGCGCTTGACTACCTCAAAGATGAAAAGCAGGTAATTCCTGAACTCATTTTCCTTGATATAAATATGCCTAGAATGAATGGTTGGGAATTTCTTGAGCAATACCAGCATCTCGATGAGAAACAAAAGGCGCGTATAACGATCATGATGCTTACGACTTCGGCTAACCCGGATGATGTGAAAAGAGCAAATGAGATCAAAGACGTAACAGGCATTAAAACAAAACCATTATCCATTGAAATGCTGAACGAGATCCTGGCACAGCATTTCAATGATTATTTTTAAATATATTCACATCTCTCCATGACAGAAAAAATTAGAGTGCTGTTGATTGAAGATTCGCCGGAAGACGCGAAATTTACAGCTATTCAACTTAAGCAATCATTTGGTAACGATTACCAGCTCGACACTTGCGATTATTTTTCAAAAGCATCGGAGTTGTTGAGTAAAAATACGTTTGATATTATTATTCTTGATCTGTGCCTTCCTGATGCTAAAGGCCTGAATGCATTTAAAGACCTGCTGAATTCAAGTCGTACACCGGTGATAATTTATACAGGGTTGAAAGATGAGCTGATCAAATCCGAAGCCACGAAAGCCGGCGCTTCTGATTATCTGATCAAGGGAGAAACAAATTCTGCTGCTTTCAGGGAGAGTATTATTACAAGTCTTGAAAAAGCGCAATATCAGCAGGATTAACGCGCGCCATTACACTTGTTCAATTTCCGCGTACACTTTCCCGCAAATAATATTACCTGGAAGCAAAATTATTTTCAAAGCGGAAGAAATTTGAAGCGTTGTGTTTGCGCATGGCAGGCCGTTGTGAAAAATACCGGTTGTGGTTTGTGTACAATAAGAAACACGATTATTAAGATTATTCGTTTGAAAAAGTAAGGGATGAAATATTTGCATCGAATAAATAGTACAACCAGCTGCGAAAATCTTACCCGGATGATTACGATGAGCTGATCAGCAACTGTTATTCTTTTGAGAGGTATTTTGCGGCTAGGAGATGAGTAGCAGAGGCAAAGGACTTTAAAATCTATATTTTACTGTTACGAAAAATTCTGTCAAATCTCAGCGTCTCCGCGCCTCTGCGTCAAACATGATCGCAAAGGCTTTCTATGTGTGCATCAGGTAACAAAAAAAACGGGCATCTCTTTCGAAATGCCCGTTCCTCAAAAATTATATTTTCTTATTCCGCCACTTCAATCATCTTAAATGGCACAGAAATAATTGCCTGGTAATCTTCACCAGCTTCAAGCATATCTTCGTCGTCCTGCTCGTAGTACCAGTTGATCACGATTACGCTTCCGCCTTTGTGAATAGCTTCGAGCTTTTTGAATACGTCAAGGATACATTTTGAAGAGCTGGTGTTGAAATATTCGAGCTGAATATTTACGTTGGTATTTCCCTGTGGCTTCTGCGCATATTTTTCAAGATGCTCAACAAGCGGTTTGTAGAATTCAATAGAATTTTCCGGAATAGAACGTCCCCTGATCTCAAGATGGCCGGTTGCCATGTCGAAGTTAATGGTTGGGGTCTTAGGAGTTCCTTCAATTACGATGCGTTCCATAGTGCTGTTTGTGTTGTGCGTTATTGTGCAATTTTAATATTAAGGCTGAAGAATGAATAAATATCATCCACAGGCATAAAATGGTAATTCAGCTTTTGACCTGTCTTGCGCGCGATATCAATCATTCCTAATCCGCCACCGCCTTTTTCAGACATCTCTCCGTTATTCAGCACAGACTTATAATATTCTTTCAGCTCGTCCTTAGAAAGTTTGTTGATCTCGTCTAAACGCGATTTCAAACCTTCTACATTCTTCGTCAGAATATAATTTCCTGTAATAATGTTATACTGGTTATCCAGCTTACCAATCATGAAAATTGCCGAACGGATATTTTCACCATCTCCTGTTGTAACGGAAGCGCCATTCAAAGAACGCGGAATCTCATCCATATGATGGTAAAGATTCTGCAAACATTCCACTAAAACATTGTAAACTTTCTTCTTGATCTTGGGCTCCTCCTGCATCGTATCCAGTTTGGATTCCATGATTTGAAGGATCGAGGTAAGTAACTCCGAGGTTATATCGCCTTTGAAAGAGAGCATTATATTATTGCGCTCCATCTTATCGTAAAAATCGTAAATATCCACCATCATAAATGGGACAGGCTTTCGCGGGTTACTTAATAGACAAATATAGCGGGACTTTTGGAATAACCAAACAAGGAAGGGAAATTAGGGTAAATAGTTGGGAAATCAGGTAGAAATGAGGGGAGGATTACCAATTACACGATTACCAATTACCAATTCTGGAATAGTAAGTGGGGAAATAAGGAAATTGGAAATAAGAAAACAGGGTGTTTTTATCCGTGTCAATCCGTCAAATCCGTGTTCCATTACGGAATAGTACACGGATGACACCGATTTGACGGATAAGCGGACCTGAAAGTGCATGTTATAATTTGATATCAGGCGAGAATAAATGTGTGATTAGTATAATCCCCCAATACCATCATCCCAATTTCCTCCCCCGACTGAATTTCCCAATTCCCTGTTTTCCCAATTTCCTCCCCCGTCTGAATTCCCAATTACCTATTTTCCCAATTCCTCCCCTATAAATAAAAAAAGGCCCCTCAATTGAGAAGCCGTTTTTCAATGAAAATATTTGCCAAGTACTACTGCATGGAAAACTCGAAAGTATTGCCATCAATAGTGATCGTCGCTTTATTGTTGCAGGTGCCATCACCGAAATCTACCGTGCGCGCGGATTTGCCTGCCGGAGTGATCACGAT
>JALYQL010000178.1 GCA_030855855.1 Bacteroidota bacterium
TGATAATGTGCTGTGGAGCGGAAAAGTGCTGGAGCCCGAATCGCAGCACGATGAAGAAACGGGTGGATTAATTTCGTTCACTAAAAAAGCGCTTGCCGAAAAAAATGCTGAACAGGTTTTGCTTCCGGTACGTGATGGATTGCTGGTGATCAGGAAAAAATAATTAACCCGGAATTACCGCTCCTCGTATGGAATATTGCTTTTTTTATACTTCTTACCGGCAAAGCCGATCAGCCCGATAAAAGGCAAAAGTCCAATACAAAAAACAACCAGTCCGGCCAAAATCGGAAATATCGAAAGCGCATAAAATCCAGCCACGAAAGTCACTCCTCCAAGCATCATCAGCATTATGCCCAGCACTAAAGCAAGAATAATTAGCATTACGGATTTGAACTTTCCGTGCTTATAAACGGCATTTTTTTTCTTCTGCAATTTTTCGCGAAACATTTTTTTTACCGGCTGTGTTTTTTCAATTTGCTTTTTGACATCCGGTACAAGACGATAACTATTTTTTTTGCCGGGAGTTGCAGGAATATCTGCCGCTGCAATTTCCGGTTCAGCAAATCCTGACGAATCACTTTCGGATGCTGCAACCGTTTCGTGGATGGAATTATTTTCCAGAGCGGCGCGTGCCTCAATAAATCCGCTGGCAGGAACTTTTTTCAGCTTGCGGTAATGCATGCGCTGAAAATCCGAACAGGCGGAGAAAAAGAAAATCAATACAGAGAAAAGAAGCGTACGTTTCATTCGCAGTATTGATTAAATTATTTTTTCTTTTTTGCCTTTGCTTTTTTCAGCGCTGGCTCTTCACCCGGAAAGAGGAGTACATTTCCCTGGTTAGCCATTTGTCTTAATGCCCACTCCTTGCGTTGTGTTAAATGTGTTGTGGGCTTTCCTGCATTAAAACGGATCGGATTAGGAAGCACTACTGCCAGCCGTGCGGCTTCATCACGTGTGAGCTTTGATGCAGGCTTATGAAAAAAATGTTGTGCCGCAGCTTCGCATCCATAAATCCCATCACCAAATTCAATGCTGTTGAGGTACACATTCAAAATGTGTTTTTTGCTCCAGAAAACTTCTATCAGCACCGTAAACCATGCTTCAAAGCCTTTACGGACATAGGTGCTGGAGGGCCAGAGAAAAACATTTTTAGCAGTTTGTTGGGAAATCGTGCTCGCACCGCGATTGCGTTCTCCTTTTTCCGATTCAGCCATCGCTTTTTCAATTTCCTTAAAATCAAATCCGTGGTGCGTAAGAAACCGCTGATCTTCACAGGAAACAACAGCCAGCTGCAAACCATTCGGAATTTCGCTTTCAGCCGTCCATTCATGTTCGATCTTCATTTTTTTATCGCCTTTCGTCTGTACGCAACGTATGAACATCAGCGGCGTGTACGAAACCGGCAGCCAGCGAAGCGCCACCACAAGCACAATGCTGAAGAGTATGAAAAATATACCCGCCTGTAAAGAAAAACGCCAGCATCGCTGAACAAAAGTTTTCATTTTAATCACCTTTCTGTAAAATTAAACTGATTTCGCATCAAATAGCGGGAACCTTTGTGTAAAATTGCAACATAGTATGGTTAACAAAGTCATCGCCTTTTTTCAGCGTTTCCTCGCCACCGGAATCAAACCGTCGATGCATGAAACGGAACAGCGAAGATACAGGCTGCTGAATTTTTTCTACCTCGTTTCCAGCTTTACACTCATTTGCAGTGTTGCTGAAACATTTATAAATGAAGGCACCAGGGAAGGCTTGATTGTTGCGGCCGCAGCGTTGATCTACCAGGCAGGTGCAATTCCTCTATTTAACAACAGACGAAAGTTTGCGGAATACTACTTTATAGTCGTCGGCAATATTTGTCTTTTTGTTTTTGACAATATGTACGGAAAAGAATCAGGCACCTACCTGTATTATTTCCCTTTCGTCATCTTCATCGCTTTTCTTGTGGATTTTAAAAAAATCTTTGAAGTGGTGCTTCATCTTGGAATTACTTTTTCCTTCATTATTATTTCATTTTTCCTGGATCACAAATTTCTGTACAGGGAATTTCCTGCAGGAGTGATAAGAAATTCATTCAACACCAACTTTGTTGTATCCACGTTAATGATGGCGGCTGTAGCAATTGTGATCGTGCGCATGATGTACGCGCAATTCCTGCATTTCAACCAGCGGATGGAAGAACGGAGCGCCGCCGAAGAATCGATGAAGCTCGCCATTCGTGAAAAAGAAACGTTGCTCGCCGAAGTTCATCATCGCGTAAAAAATAATCTTGCTGTAATCACCAGCCTGCTCAATCTTCAGATGAATGTGGTGAACAATGAATACACAAGGAACGTATTACTTGAAAGCAAAAACCGCATCTCTTCCATGGCATTGATCCATCAAAAGCTTTACCAGCATTCCAATGTGGAGGAGATTGATTTCGGCGCGTACGCGAATGAGCTCGTGCAGGAAATAAGACGTTCCTATCCGCGCAACACTACAGAAGCCATCAACATCAGCCTCGAAGCGGAACACATTCCACTTTCTTTAACCAAGGCTGTTCCGGCAGGTTTGATTCTGAATGAATTGCTGAGCAACTGCTACAAGCACGCTTTTCGCGAACACACATCCGGAAATATATTTATCCGGTTTAAAAAATCCGTTGACCAATGTGTGCTGGAAGTGGAAGATAATGGCGTCGGCCTTTCCGGCGATTTTAAAATGGAAAAACAGGAAAGTCTCGGCATGACAATCATTCAGTCGCTGGCAGAGCAGATTGATGGCTCTCTTTCTATGTCGGGCACTTCAGGAACAGGAACACGGGTTAAGATTAGCTTCAAGGCCTGAGCTTTATAAATCCCGATCCAAAATGACCCGGAGGCACGTTCGTTTTTTTTTGTATCTTTCCATTGGCAATAACAATTTTTGAACACATACCCATTCCTGTTTTAACTTCACATGAGCTGTCGGTTTAATAAAATCGGGCTCAAATAAGCAACCTTGCTCCGCGATGAAAAAAATTACTTTCCTGTTTTCTTTTCTGACGATCCTCGGAATTACTTCCAACGTGTTTGCTCAACAACCCGCGACAACATCCCGGCCGGGTGTACCCGGTGCATGCGGATATCCAACGACAAACCAGTCTGTGCGAACAGGAAATCCTTCCACTCCACAGGATGGCACAGGAACACTTGGAAATATTTACTCCGTTTCTAAATGCGGTTTAAATTACATCGCCGTATCCCAACGGTTAGGCCAGCGCTTTACACCGGCAGGAACTCCGCAACCGGCACCGTTTGTTGTAAACGGCCTGCAGATCTGCGATTCAATTGAAAAAGCTTACCTCTGGGTAGAAGGTTCCGGAACAGGCGCGCCACAGACAGCAACCATCCAGCCTCCTTCCGGTCCTGCACAGAATTTTCCGCTGTCAGTTGTCGGAACAGGTCCTGACAAATGTTGGGGATATGCAGGAACTGTTACGTACCGCGCAGATGTTACTTCCGTCATTAATGGAAACGGAACATATGATATCAGCGGGTTGTTTACAAGCACTACCACTCCAGGAGAAGATATGGATGGCGCAACGCTTGTGATCATTTACAGCGATCATCTTGCCACTTACCAGGGAACTTTAGTCATCGATGATGGCGCGATTGTGATCAACGGAGGTGTTGCAAATTACGACATGACTTATCCGCCGGTGTGCGGCACTGCAACCAACGCAAAAGCATTCTGTTGCGTCGGCGATATTCAATTCACGGTTAATTCACTTTCATTGAACGGAACTCCGACAGGTTTTGCATGGGACTGGTGGAATTATGTTGAAACAAATACCACCGTCACTACTGCTCAAACCACTTCGAATTTTAACCTGAATTCAACCGGCGATTGTTTTAATCTTTGTGTGGCCGGATTGTACTACCAGACAACAAGCTGTGCAATCTGCCCGCTTACAAATCCTATTCTTAATATCGCCGCGAGTTCAACACCGTCTTCCTGTCCTGGCTGTGATGGAACAGCTACGGCAAATCCAAGCCCTGCAGGAACTTATACATATTCGTGGAATCCAACCGGACAAACTTCCCAGACGGCAACAAATTTATGCGCGGGAGTTTACACCGTCTCAGTTACAGGAGGATGCCTGACACAAACTACAACCGTAACTGTAAACAACACCGGAAATTTAACCACAACAGCTTCACAAAATAATGTAACCTGTTACCAGGGAGCGAATGGCAGCGCGACTGTTGTAGCTACAGGCGGAACAGGCCCATATATTTACAGCTGGGCGCCCAGCGGTGGAAATGCCGCAACTGCGACCGGACTCAGCGCAGGAACATATACTGTTACAACAACTGATGCTGCAGGCTGTATTTACCTGAACGGATTTACAATTACTGAGCCGGCAGGAATGACAATTACCATGTCGGTGACAAATGTTTTGTGTAATGGCCAGGCAAACGGAAGCTCTACTGCATCTGTTACGGGAGGTTCGCCCGGATATTCTTATTCGTGGTCGCCGACCGGGGGAAATGCATCAACAGCCAGCGGGCTTGCCCCGGGCAATTATTCGATGACAGTTACTGACGCCAACGGATGTCCGCAGACAGAATCTATTACGATTACAGAACCGGCGCCGTTATCAAGCTCGATGATGACTATAGATGTCGGATGTGCCGCAACAGGGAGCGCGACAATTACTGTAGTTGGTGGAACAGGTCCGTATGATTATTTATGGTCCTCGGGAGGAAATTCTTCCATTGATATAAATCTGACAGTCGGAACATATACTGTTCTTGTGACCGATTCGAACGGATGTACATTGACAGATACTGCGATTATCAATAATACTTCGGGAATAACCAACACATCTTCATTCACACAAATCACGTGTTTCGGAATGAACAACGGAACAGCGACCATCACCCCTGTGGGCGGGAATCAACCTTATACATATACGTGGACACCGTTTGTGGGATCTACTCCTACTGTAACAAATCTCGCAGCCGGAACCTACACGGTCACGGCTACGGATGCAGGAGGTTGTGTCACATCCGCCACATTTTCCATAACGCAACCGCCGCTTCTTACCTCCATTGCAGCCACCACAAATGTCAGCTGTAATGGAAACAGTGACGGCTCAGGAACGATGTCGCCCTCGGGTGGAACAGGACCGTATACGTA
>JALYQL010000212.1 GCA_030855855.1 Bacteroidota bacterium
CAAATGAACCTTCGCTCGAACAAACCGGCAAATGAATTTTCGCTCGGACAAACGGGCAAATGAATTTTCGCTCAAATAAATGGGCGAAGAAATTTTCGCATAAGGCAAGAAGTTTTGGTTTATATATTTTAAAAAAATTATTTATGAGAAGAAAATTTCACGTTTACATTTTGCTTTGTGCTGATGGAACGTATTATACCGGTATGACAAACAATATCTGCCGTCGTTTAGCTGAGCATGAAACCGGTTATAATCCTAAATCATATACGGCTTTAAGGCTTCCGGTCCAATTGATGTGGACAGAACGATATAATTCTCCACGCTATGCCTACAAAATGGAATGGAAATTTAAAAAATGGTCAGCCGCGAAGAAAAAAGCATTGATTGAAGGAAGGATAGATGATTTAAAAAATCTTGCCCGTTGTTTGAATAAAACTTCGCATGAATATTGGAAAGTGAGGTTGGCTTCCCGTGTGTTCTCGTCTTCGCTCGAACAAACGGGAATGGCAGAACCTTCGCTCGAACAAACGGGAATGAATTCTACGGAAGAACCGTTTTCACAAAAGAGAAACTGGTCAAGAACAGAATAACTAAAATTTCATCAAAAAAGCAATGCCACCGTGGCAGCAATCGCTCAAACGCACTTCCCGTTTGTTCGAGCGAAGACGAGAACACACGGCAACAAATACCTAAATTCGTAATCCCAAATCAACATGAATACCACAGAAAGCTTAACAATTGAAATGAACGCCGCTGAATTGTACGAACGACCTCAAAACCGCTGGAGAGGCAAGCCCCGACCACCCGCTGCTGCTGTTAAAGATTTAGCCCAGCTGCTAAACGGAAACGAGATCGTGGCCACACTTTTATTGCAGCGCGGAATTTCAACATTCGATGACGCAAAGAAATTTTTTCGCCCATCGCTCGACGACCTGCACGATCCATTCCTGATGAAAGACATGGACAAAGCAGTTGCACGTGTCGAAGACGCCATTTCAAAAGGAGAAAAAATTCTCGTTTACGGCGATTATGATGTGGATGGAACAACAGCTGTCGCCCTTTTTTATACTTACCTCAAATCGCTTGATGCGGAATGCGGATTTTATATTCCCGACCGCTACGCAGAAGGATACGGAATTTCATTCATGGGAATTGATTTTGCAAAGCAGGAAAATTATTCCCTCATCGTTGCGCTTGATTGCGGAATTAAAGCGAATGATAAAGTGGCCTACGCGAAAGAAAAAGGAATTGATTTTATTATCTGCGATCACCATCGCCCGGGAGATAAATTACCCGATGCTGTCGCCGTGCTCGATCCGAAACGCGATGATTGTTTTTATCCTTACGACGAGCTTTGCGGCTGCGGCATCGGTTTCAAATTAGCACAGGCCATCGCGCAAAAAAGAAACATTCCTGTTTCAGAGCTGGAAAACCTGCTCGATTTAGTTGCAGTCGCCATCGCCGCCGATATTGTTCCGCTCACAGGCGAAAATCGTGTCCTGGCAACATTCGGAATGAAACGTATCAACGAAAATCCGCGCCCCGGTTTTAAAGCGATGCTCGAAATGGCAAAGCTGAAACGAAGCATTTCTATTTCAGATGTCGTCTTCATATTTGCACCGCGAATTAACGCTGCAGGAAGAATTGAGCACGGAAAACTCGCGGTTGAATTGCTGACTTCATTGGACGAAGAAACCGCGAAAGCCGCAGCAGAAGTTGTCAATAAAAACAATACCGACCGCCGCGATCTCGATAAAGCAATTACTTCGCATGCAATGGAGATCATGGCCACTTCTGTCGTTATGCAAACACGCAAGTCAACAGTAGTATTTGACGCAGGCTGGCACAAAGGCGTGGTCGGAATTGTGGCTTCACGCCTGATCGAAAAATATTATCGTCCGACGATAGTGCTAACCGAATCGAATGGAAAAGTCACCGGCTCGGCGCGATCAGTAAAAGATTTTGATGTGTATGAAGCGATCGAAGCCTGCAGCGAATTATTAATCCAGTTCGGCGGACATAAATACGCGGCGGGTTTAACGATGGATCCGGGCAAAGTAGAAGCGTTCGTTCAAAAATTTGAAATAGAAGTCTGTGCAAGAATTACAGAAGAGCAGATGATCCCCGAGATTGAGATTGACATGGAAATTCCGTTTGAGCAGATCGACTGGAAGTTTTTCGCAGTCCTCAAACAATTCGCGCCGTTTGGTCCCGGAAACATGAGCCCTGTTTTTCTGAGCAGGAGGATCTGCGATCGTGGCTGGGCGAGGGTGGTAGGTGAAAGACATTTGAAAATGGACCTCATCAATCCATCAAACCCCGACAGGATTTTTCCGGCCATTGCTTTCGGAATGGGAAATATGCTTTCAACGCTCGCGAATAAGAATGAAGTGGATGTTTGTTATACGGTTGAAGAAAATGAATATAACGGGAAGGTGAGTCTGCAGCTGGGAGTGAAGGATATGAGAGCGTAGGAAGGAAAAATATCGGATTACTTTTTAAATCAAATTTATTTTATGGAAAAGGAAGAATACAATCGGCTTGCGTCGGAAATTGTCAGTTCATGTATAGAAGTTCATCGTCACATGGGACCCGGATTACTTGAATCGGTTTATGAAGAATGTTTAATAAAAGAATTTGAGCTACGTGGAATTTTCGTGGAATCCCAGGTTGCTGTGCCTCTTTATTATAAGGGATTCAGATTGGATAAAAGGTTTGAAGTTGATATTCTCGTAGAGAGAGAAATTGTGCTGGAGCTCAAAGCAGTTTTACTCATGCATCCTGTCTTTGAATGTCAATTACTTTCTCATTTAAAACTTGCAGATAAACGACTGGGATATCTAATCAATTTTAATGTGCCATTAATGAAAGATGGAATTAGAAGGAGAGTAAATAATTTTTAAATCGGCCTTATTCGCAATATATAGTATAGTAATAAGGCCTTTTGACGCGGAGACGCAGAGGGGCAGAGAAAGGGGAGGTATAAATTTAGGGAATAGTATTTCCCCTGCATACCCCCGCGCCCCCGCGTTAAAAATCCCCTCTGAAAATTCAAATTATTAACACCATATTTCAATGGTTTTTTCTCACAGCTTCTCTATCTAATCACCACCCGCCCCAGCAAAGCACTAAAATGCTTCTTAGCATCTTCCAGCGCCTTCAGCTTCGCCAGCACGATCATCATATTCTCAAATTCCTTTTTATCCTCCAGCTCCCTTATCTCTTTCCTGCTCTCAGCAATCATCAATTCAATGCTTCTCAGTTTCAGCGAATGAGCCGCATGCAAGGCTGCACTTTTTAAAACCATGTTTTCCGTAGTCACATAAATCGCGTGCTTCTCCCAGTCAGAAAGCTGGTAAGGAATAGTCACAAGATCAATCGCCGCCATCGAAATCGCAGACTCCGGGTAATTCACAAAATAATTCAGATCAGGGATCGTTCCTTTTTCTCCGTGCGCTTTAAATTCGTCAATGATCTTTTGATAAATAGCACTTTCGAATTTTGTATCATGCTCCAGCTCATTCAAAAGAAAATCCGCAAACGTCACTTCAATCTCTGCCGGTTTACCTTCTTCATCTTCCGTAGCCGCCATCACCGGATTCAAACCATACAACAATAACAAACGGATAATTTCCCGCTCCTGGTATTCCGTGCCCGTCTGCTGATCGAGCGAAACTTTCTCTTCAGGCTTTGCCGCAATATCTTCACTGAATCCTTCTGTAAATTGTGAAGCGGTTTTTTGCTTGGCCGCATCGTTTTGTTTTTTACCGTAATTCGTCCTCCTGAATTTATTCAACTCATTCAGCAACGTCTGCTCTTCAATATCGAGAATACGCGAACAATCTTTTACAAACACGCTTCTCGTAATCGCATCCGGGATCAACGCAATGCTCTCAACAATATCACGGATCAGTCCCGCTTTTTTGATCGGGTCATTTCCAACATCCTCCGAAAGCAATTCCGTTTTGAAACGAATAAAATCTTTCGTGTTCTCGCGAATGAAACGTTTTAATTCGTCGCTCGAAACTTTTTTGCTGTACGAATCCGGATCATCATTATCAGGAAACAGCAGCACCCGCACATTCATTCCCTCTTCCAGGATCAGATCAATCCCACGGAAGCTCGCTTTTATTCCCGCCGCATCACCATCATACAGAATTGTAATGTTATTCGTGTACCGGCGAATCAAACGGATCTGCTCCACCGTCAACGCAGTGCCCGACGACGCCACCACGTTTTCAATTCCCGCCTGGTGCATCGAAGTTACATCCGTGTATCCTTCCACCAGGTAACACACATCCTCTGCAATAATCTGTTTCTTCGCAAAATATAAACCATAAAGCACATTGCTCTTATGATAAATTTCCGTCTCCGGCGAGTTAATATATTTCGCTACTTTTTTATCCGTCTTCAGCGTACGTCCGCCAAACGCCAGAATCCTTCCGCTCGCATTATGCACCGGAAACATTACCCGGCCTTTAAACCGATCGAAATATTTTGTTTTGTCTTCCTCGTTCTGAATCACAAGCCCCGCCTTCACAAGATACTCCAGCTTATATCCCGCTGCAACCGCCGCATCCGTCAAATTACGCCACACATCAGGCGAGTAGCCTAATTGAAATTTCTCAATAATATCCTGCCGCATTCCACGCTCTTTGAAATACGAAAGCGCAATTGCTTTTCCCTCTTCCGTCTCGTGCAGGTTTTTTGTAAAATGTTTCGCCGCAAATGCAGATACTAAAAACAAACTCTCCCGCTCATTATCTTTCGCCTGCTGCTCGCTCGAAACTTCCTCTTCCGCAATTTCAATGTTGTACTTTTTCGCCAGCCACCGCAGCGCTTCCGGGTACGTAATATGCTCATGCTCCATGACGAAGTTCACAGAGTTTCCACCCTTAGCACAACCAAAACATTTGTAAATCCCGCGCGCCGGCGACACATTGAACGATGGCGTTTTCTCATTATGAAAAGGACAAAGCCCTATCATATTTCCCCCACGCTTTTTCAGCGACACAAATTCCCCCACCACCTCGTCTATACGGGCAGTATCAAAAATCCGGTCAACAGTTTCTTTAGGAATCATTTTTTGGGATTGTGAAGTTACGAAAAAGGGTGTATTGAGTAGTGGGTAGGAAGAAAATCATATTCTCTGCGCATTCTGCAGGCTCTGCGAGAAAACCTTTTTTCAGGGCGTGCCCCTGCGGGTCAGGCTATTCGCTTCAAGTCCGGCCACACACAAGACCACGCACTCCGGGCTTTCCGCTGCTATCCTTCACGCAAAAAAGAGCCCCCATCCTGTCCAATTATCGAATTCTCATTTGTTATAAGTGTGTAATTCATACTTTCATTAACAATTAAAACCCAACTCAAATCGACGAATTCATGGTAATCTTCAGGCATCAGGACGGAAAAAAAAGTAGCATCACCAGAGCAAATCCAGGTCTGAATGAAACAAACCATGGACTGGGTCGGTGGCATTGCTGCGCAGAATAAATTCGTGGCCGGCAACGGCCTCGCTTTTGAAAATACCAAAATTGTGCACCACAACAAAACAGTTACCAACGGACCATTCGGCGACATTAAAGAAACGCTCGGCGGTTACGTAATTGTAAAAGCAAGCTCACCCGAAGAAGCCGCTGAATTTGCCAAAGGGTCACCTGTTTTGCAACGCGAAGGAAACACCATCGAAATACGCAAACTTGCAAAAGACGACGGCGTGCATTAAATATCACCGTGAAACAGCAACAATTAATACCAAAATTATTCCGCACCGAATACAGCAAAATAACTGCTGTACTCTGTAATCGTTTTGGTATCGACCACATTGAAATTGCTGAAGACCTTGCAAGCGACACATTTTTAGCAGCCATGGAAACATGGACCTACAAAGGCATTCCCGAAAATTCTGTAGCATGGCTTTATTCCGTCGCAAAAAATAAAGCAAAAAATTATTTTCACCGCAACACACTTTTTGCAGAAAAGATTGCCGTCGATATCAAACATTCATCATCAGCAGTGCAGGAAACAGATATCGATCTGTCCGACAAAAACATCTCCGACAGTCA
>JALYQL010000221.1 GCA_030855855.1 Bacteroidota bacterium
AAAAAACCGCACAGGCCCAGTGAAGTGATCCACGCCACAGCACCTGCGATATTGTAAAGCATGAACTTTTTAAAATCGATGGCTATAACGCCGGCAAGAATAGGAGCGAAGGTGCGGATGATCGGCAAAAACCTTCCCATGACGAGCGCTCTTCCTCCGTGACGGTTGTAAAATGAACGCGTTGTTTCAAGGTATTTCTTTTTGAAAATAAGCGAATCTTCGCGCTTGAAGAGTGCAGGCCCCACCTTTTTCCCGAACCAATAGCCGGCCATATTGCCAAGAACCGCCGAGATGATGAGAAGAGGAATGACCACTGCAATACCCACGCCGAGCAATTCCGGCTGCGTAGAGCAGAACATTCCCGAAACAAAGATCAGCGAGTCGCCCGGGAGAAAGAAGCCTATGAGCAACCCCGTTTCCGCAAACACTACAAACATCAGCAGGAAAATTCCGCCGTACTGAATGATGGAAGCGGGATCGGTAAGCTCTTTTAAAAAGTTCCAGAAATCCATGGCCGGTTAATAATTAATAATGTGCAAATTAAGAATTGAGAGACAGGGGAGAGCACAGATGCTGTAAAAACGTTACGTCCTGCTGACAAAACGTCTTTGTAAAGGAATGGAACACCCCGCTTCAAGCCAGGCCAATTATTAATTTGCACATCAATAATTACTCAATTCTCTTCTCTTCCCACTTGCTCACCACCGCAGTTGCAACAGCATTTCCCGCAACGTTGACCGCCGATCTTCCCATGTCGAGCAGCCAGTCGATGGCGATGATGAGGGCAAGTCCATCGGCAGGAATTTTAAATGCCGTGAGCATTCCCGCGATCACTACCAAGGACGCTCGTGGCACACCTGCAAGTCCTTTGCTCGTAACAAGCAGCATCAGCATCATCGTTATCTGCTCTCCTATTGATAAATCCATTCCGTAAGCCTGTGCGATGGCTACGGTGGCAAAAGTCATATACATGATCGAGCCGTCGAGGTTGAACGAATAACCTAAAGGCAAAACAAACCCGATAATACGATCGGGGCAACCGAATTTTTCAAGCGCATTGATGGTTTTCGGCATCGCGGCTTCAGAGCTGGAAGTTCCGAATGCAATGAGCATCGGTTCTTTGATCAGCTTTAAGAGATGGAAATAATTTATTTTGAACGAATAACAAATGGCCGGAAGAATAACGAGGAGAAAAACAAGAAGTCCGCCGAAAAAGCAGAGGATCAATTTTACATACCCCAGCAAAATACCAAGTCCATGCACACCGATCACAGCTGCTACTGCACCAAAAACAGCAAGTGGTGCGAAATACATCACGTAAGTAGTCACCTTGAGCATCGCGTGTGAAAGCGAATCAAAAAAAGTGATAATGATCTTTCCTTTTTCTCCGATTGCCGCTACTGCTGCCGCAAAGAAAATCGCGAAAACAATGATCTGCAGAATATCATTATGCGCCATCGCGTCTATGATATTCTTCGGAAAAATGTGCAGCACAAATTCGATAATATTAAACTTTGGCGGTTTGGGAAGCTTATCCGCAACGCCGGAAACATCAAGCGCTTTTCCGGGCTCAAATAAATTTACAATAACAAGACCCAGCACCAGCGCAATCAATGTAGCGCAGGTAAAATAGATCATCGTCTTGAGGCCGATTCTTCCGACGGACCCGACATTTCCCGTCTTTGTTAATCCGACAAGCAGCAACGAAAACACGAGCGGCGCGACGATCACTTTTACGAGGTTGAGAAAAATATCGCTGAGCAATTTGAATCCTGTCACTTCACCGGTAGCGAAATCTTTCAACCGGCTTTTTATATGCGGCGTAAGCGAATCGATATCAATTGAGCCCCAGATTTTGTCATGTGCATACGCGCCGGCAATAACGCCAAGCACAAGCCCGATAAAGATCCATGTGGAAAGTCCCGGAAGCTTTTTAAAAAATGCGCTCATGATTTTTTATTAGACGCTAAAATGAACTTCGTGTGCGGAAAAAGAGATTTAAAAAATCTACGGATTGACCGCATCCGGTGCACCGATCTCAAGGATCAGGTCAGGCAGCAAGCCGAGCACGATGATGATCACTGCGGTGATAAACAACAATGCCTGGTGTGAAGGAGTTGCGACAATCGGATTCTCGTTTTCCGCTTTCTTGAAATACATCGCGATGATGATGCGGAAATAATAATACACGCCTACCAGCGAAGAAAGAATGCCGATTACCACGAGCCATGGATGATCCTGCAACGCTGCGGTAAACACATAATACTTCGCGAAAAATCCTGCTGTCGGCGGAATTCCGGCGAGCGATAATAAAGCGATTGTAAGCACCACTGCGAGCAGCGGATTTTTCTTTCCGAGGCCGTTGAAATTTTCAATTGCGTCGCTGCCTGCCTGCTGCATGATATTCAGCACTACTGTAAATGCCGCGATGGATGCGACTGAATAAGCAGCGGTGTAAAAGAAAATTGCTTTGGGTGAAAGGACGCTTAAAGCAACGATGGCAAGTAATAAAAATCCTGCGTGAGAAATGCTGGAGTAAGCAAGCATACGCTTCACGTTGTTCTGAACCGCGGCAGTAATGTTCCCGATTACAAAAGTCAATCCAACACAAACGCTTATCACCGGAACCCAGAAGTCCTTGATTGGTCCGAATACAGTTAAATTGAACAAACGCAGAATAGCGACGATGGCGGCCGTTTTTACAACCGTTGACATGAATGCTGTTACTGCAGTCGGTGAGCCTTCATACACATCAGGCGCCCAGAAATGAAACGGCGCGGCGCCAATTTTGAAAAGCAATCCGACAAGCATCAGTAGTATTCCGGCGTAGATGAAGGTGTTGTTTTCACCGGCATGTTCGCCCACGTAAAATGCAATTGCCCATAGATCGAAGGAAGCTGTTGCCCCGTAGATGAGTGTGATTCCGAAAAGCAAAAATCCGGAAGCGAAAGAGCCCATCAGGAAATATTTGAATGCTGCTTCATTGGAAGACGTATTGTTTTTTCGGCTTCCCGCGAGCACGTAAAGCGGAATAGATAAAATTTCTATTCCCAGAAATAACATTGTCATGTTGGCGTAGCACGTGAGAATGACTGCCCCGACCAATGCGAGAATGATCATGGCATAATGATCGGTGTTGTTATTGTCGTCGGTGAAAAATCCTTTGGCCATGATAAACCAAAGCAAAGTGGTCACGAGCAATATCATGGTCATGATTACCGATGACTGATCAAATTCAAACATCGAGAAGAACGCATGCCCCGGCGCAAGTTCTGCGGCATTCGGAATAATATGATTGCTTACTAAATTTCCGTCTGCATTTTTTACCATTCCAACCATTCCGTTGAAATACGGCGCGAGGTTTCCGTCGTCATAATACCAGTACGACGCTGCCACTGCAATAGCGCCGAGCATTCCGATTATAATGAGCGGATACAATATTTTCTTGAACCGGAACAACTCTGCAAAGAGCGCCAGTAAACCAAGTCCGGAAAGAAGAAGAATTACTTTCACAATGGGTACGAATTACGAATAAATACGAAAATACGAAACTGTGTTTTTACGGATTTACTCTGCATTTTTATTTGATGAACAGATTTGTATTTTAGAATTTACAGTTGAACAACTTTCAGGCTTTTGACTAATAGTTGTACATCATTTTGAATAAGGTCAAGAATTGGTTTTGGATAAATACCGAAGAAAATAACAGCAGCTGAAATGATCACGAGCACTGCGCCTTCACTTGTTGTAAGCGGTGTGAATGAAGAAGTATTGCTTTTGATCTCGCCCAGCATGATGGATTGAAATCCGCGCAGCATATATACAGCACCGAGAATGATTGTGAGTCCGGCGAAAGCTGCAGCAAGCGAGCTGTATTTGTAAACGCCGGTGATGAGCATAAATTCACCGACAAATCCGTTGGTGAGCGGAAGTGCAACTGCGCCCATCATGATGATCAGGAATAGTGAAGTGAATTTCGGCGCGATGTTTCTTATTCCGCCGAGCAGCGACATGTCGAATGTTCCCATGCGTGTGAAGATGATATCCGCGATGAGGAATAATCCGACAACGTTGATACCGTGCGCGAACATCTGCACAATTGATCCTGTAATTCCTTCCGTATTGCCTTCTGTCGGATTGATGGCCATGATACCTGCCGCAATCAATCCAACGTGCGCGATGGAAGAATACGCGATCATGCGTTTGAAATCTTTTTGCGCGATGGCCATTAATGAAGCGTACACAATTCCGATGATGCAAAGCACAATAACTGTCGGGGCCCAGGTTGCAAACGCAAGCGGCGTCATTGGTAACAACCATACGAGCAAACCGAAAGTTCCCATCTTGAGCATGATGCCGGAAAGCAGCATAGTGCCTTGTGTCGGCGCAGTGTGATACGTATCCGGCTGCCAGGTGTGGAAAGGGAAGATCGGCATTTTCACTGCGAAGGCGAGGAGCAATCCCCAGAATACAAACGATTGTTCCGTCGCGCTTAATTTGTGACCGGCCTCGATCAGCGCCTGCAGCTTGAATGTGTGAATTGGTGTTTCGCCGATGTGCGTATGCAGGTATAAGTAGATGAACGACGCGAGCATGAACAAACTTCCGCCAAGTGTGTAGACGAAAAATTTGAAAGTAATTGCTCCGCGGTTTTCTCCGCCCCACATCAAACAGATGAAGTAGATCGGGATGAGCGCTAATTCCCAAAAGACGTAGAACAAAAATCCATCCTGCGCAACAAATACGCCGATGAGCGCCATCTGCATGAAGAGGATCAATGCGTAGAAGAGAGAAGGGTTTTCGTATTTTTTTCCGAAGCTGCTTAGGATAATTAACGGAACAAGAAAGCAGGTTAAGAAAACAAGCACCATGCTTATTCCATCCAGCGCGACATGAAAGCGCACACCGATCGAATTGATCCATGCGACATCTGTGAAAAGACGATCGTCGGCTATGCCGCTTGCCTGTTCCTTGTGCAGGAAATAATAGGCAACGATGCAGAGCACGAATTCAATGACAGACGCGGCCAGCGCAATACGCTTGACGCCCTCTCCTTTTGTGAAAAGAAGCAGCAGCGCAAAAACGAGCGGCAAACCAATTAACGAAGCTATAACCATAATCCAGGCAAAACTTTTTATCAGAATAATTTAACGAGCAGCATCACGATGATGGCAATTGTCATGGCAAACATATAAAACCCGATGTTTCCCGATTGCGCATAACGAGCAACCGATCCGGACCACTTTACCATTGTTCCCATGCCGTTTACAATCGCGTCAATAAAACGGATCTCAATGAATTTATATCCTTTGTCGGATATCCAGTCCATTGGTTTACGGATGACGTTATTGTAAAATTCATCGATGTAATATTTGTGATAAACCACGCGCTGAAGCTTTGGCAAATCGGCTTCGTTGGTTTTCGGCACCATGTTATTTTTCCTGTACACATACCACGCAATATAAATTGCGGCAGCAGCACCGCCCACAGCCAAGAGCATAAGAATTGCTTCACCTGCATGAAAATGTTCAGGAGCGTCATTGAATCCGTGTGGCAGTGCGGCAAACACAGGCTTGAGGAAATCGTAAAGCAAATGCTGGTGTTCATCCGGAATGCCGAGGAATCCACCAACTGCTGCGAGAATTGCAAGTATTACCAATGGAACAGTCATGCTCTTCGGCGATTCGTGGAGGTGACTTTTCTGGTCTGCAGTTCCGCGGAATCCACCGTGGAAAGTGAGATAGTATAGACGGAACATATAAAATGCCGTCATGATGGAAGTGATAATTCCCAGCATCCAGTATAATTTTCCTGTGCCTTCGTGTGCGTAAGCGTGCGCGAGAATTTCATCTTTCGAGAAAAATCCGGAGAACGGAGGAATGCCTGAAATGGCAATTGTCGCGATCAAAAAAGTAAGGTGTGTTATCGGCAATGCTTTTTTCAGACCGCCCATTTTACGAATATCCTGCTCGCCGCTCATCGCGTGAATTACGCTTCCTGCACCAAGGAACAAAAGCGCTTTGAAGAACGCGTGAGTCATTACGTGGAAAACGCCGCCTGTAAATGCGCCAACGCCTAAGCCAAGGAACATTAATCCAAGCTGACTGACGGTGGAATAGGCAAGTACTTTTTTAATATCGTTCTGGAATAATCCGATTGTTGCGGCAAAAAGGGCTGTTGCGATTCCTACGATGGCGACAGTTTCACTTGCAATAGGAGCGTGCACAAAGATGACAGATGAACGTGCGATCATGTACACACCTGCTGTTACCATGGTAGCTGCATGAATGAGCGCGGACACAGGAGTCGGGCCGGCCATCGCGTCGGGCAGCCAGGTAAAAAGAGGAATCTGTGCGCTTTTTCCGCAGGCGCCGATGAAGAGTAAAATTCCGATGAGGTTGAATACCTCCGTTTTGGTGTGATTGTCTGCTGCGCTGGCGAAAACGGTATTAAAATTCAGGCTGTGGAATGTAAAATAGATCAGGATCATTCCAAGCAAAAACCCGAGATCGCCGATACGGTTTACGATGAAAGCTTTTTTCGCCGCGTTATTGTATTCGGTGTTCTTGAACCAGAATCCGATAAGTAAATAAGAACAAAGTCCAACGCCTTCCCAACCGACAAACATCACGATGTAATTGCTTCCCATTACAAGAAGCAGCATGAAGAAAACGAAAAGGTTGAGGTAAGCGAAGAAGCGATCGAATTTCACATCTTCCTTCATGTAGCCTGTTGAATATACATGAATGAGGAAACCGACGCCGGTGATGATGAGCATGAATAAAACTGATAGCGGATCGATGAGGAAGGAGAAATCAATGTTCATCCGTCCGACAGAAAACCAGTCTAGCAGTTTTACGGTTTGTGGTGTTCCGTTCAGCTGGAAGAAAATTGCGAGCGATAAAGCGAATGCTGTGAATACCGTTCCGCAACCAATAATGCTGACGAGACTTTTCGAAAGTTTTTTCCCGGCGAATGCGATGATCAGGAAACCGATCAAAGGCAGAATGGGAATTAACCAGGCTAATTGAATCATATTTAGTTTAAAAAGTTCTTTAGTTTCGGGTTTAAAGTTAAGTAGTTCTTTAGTTTGGGGTTTCGGGTTTTTTTCGAGAAGGTTTTATATATAATTTCTTTTGGTCAGGCTTCGAACTTTTAACTCGAGACTCGAAACTTTTTGAACTTTTTTACCACTTTAATTTATTGAGGAAATCAATATCTGTTGTTTTTGAATTCCGGTAAATCATCATGAGAATTGCTAAACCAACTGCGACTTCCGCTGCGGCAACGGCCATGATGAAAAATACGAATACCTGTGCGTTCGGATCGCTGTGGTGGGCGGAGAATGCAACGAGCAGCAGATTTACCGCGTTGAGCATTAATTCCACGCACATAAGAATGATAATCGCGTTGCGGCGGAATAATACACCGAGCACGCCAAGTCCGAACAGCACAGCGCTGAGCGTGACGTACCAGTTTAACGGAATGATTTGTATTGCACTCATATTAATGAATAGATTTTTTACCAAGCATTACTGAACCAACCATTGCGGCAAGGAATAATAATGAAGAAAGCTCGAATGGAACAAGGAAATCGTTGAAAAGAACTTTACCTAAATTGCCAACCAGGCCAATATTTGTGTCGTGTGATTTTTTCGCCATTACGTCCGCGCTTCTTAGCGCGCCGACTAATGTCACCATCATAATTCCGCCGGCAATGACTGCGATGATCTGGATCCAGGCGGGTTTGTGCGGCTCTGTTTCCTTATTCAGGTTGAGCATCATGATCACGAAAAGGAAAAGCACCATGATTGCTCCGGCATAAACGATGATGTGGACAACTGCGAGGAATTGTGCGTTGAGAAGAATATAATGACCTGCGATGGCGAAAAAACAAACGATCAGGTAAAGCACACTGTAGATCGGATTCTTGCTGAAAATTACCAGCACAGCGCTGAGAATAGCAATGAACGATAACAGGCCGAACATGATTTGTGTAACTGTGATGTGCTCCATATGCTATCGCGAAAAATTAATGTCCCGCGTTTTTTGGTGGATGTAAAGATTGATTAGGATCCCAAAGTAAATTGTGCTGGCGATCCGGATGTGTTTTGAATTCCAGCACTTCTTTTGTCTGACGCTTTGAAACATCAATACGCAAAGCCGGCTCAACACCTTCTACCAGCTTATCTTTTCCGTAAACGAAATCATTGCGTTCAAAATCGGAAGGGACAATTCTGTCGGTGAGGAAAATTGATTCTTTCGGACAAGCTTCTTCACAGAGGCCGCAGAAAATACAACGCAGCATATTGATCTCGTAAACGGCAGCGTATTTTTCTTCGCGGTATAAATGTTCTTCGCCTTTTTTGCGTTCGGCGGCCACCATTGTAATTGCTTCTGCCGGACAAGCAACTGCGCAAAGTCCGCAGGCTGTGCAGCGTTCCGCGCCGATCTCGTCACGTTTCAATACATGTTGCCCGCGATAGGTTTCGGAGATCGGGCGCTTTTCTTCAGGATAGTTGATCGTAGCTTTTTTCTTAAAGAAGTGCGACATGGTGATGCGCATTCCTCCAAGAATAGCAGGAAGATATATCCGTTCAAGGAAGGACATCTTCTTGTTTGAAACTACTTTCGATCGGTTCGACAGCGATTGCATGGCGCGATTTTATTTCTTTAAATTCTTCCTGTTCCCCACATCAGAAACCCGGTTGCAATCAGGTTAATGATGGACAAAGGTATCAGGATTTTCCAGCCTAAATTCATGAGCTGGTCATAACGGAAACGCGGGATTGTCCAGCGGATCCACATAAATACGAAAATGAAAAAGATTGTTTTCGAGAACATGACGACCGTTCCTACTACAGCGAGAATATTCGGATCGGCGATCTTGTCCATCCACGGGAAATTATATCCGCCGAAAAAGAAGAGTGATATTACGGCAGATGAAATAAACATGTTTACGTATTCCGCGAAAAGATAAAATCCCAGCTTCATAGAGCTGTATTCGGTGTGATATCCGCCGACTAATTCTGTTTCGCATTCCGGCAAATCGAACGGCGCACGGTTTGTTTCTGCTAATGCGCAGATGAAGAAGATGAGGAACGTAAGTGGATTTTTGAAAAAGTTCCAGGTAAATGAATACCAATGTTCACCGGTGTGAAATCCGTGCTGCTGCTCTACAATATTGGATGTGCTGAGCGAGCCGGTGATCATGATCAAGGTGATCACGGAAATTCCCATTGCAACTTCGTAGCTGATCATTTGTGAAGAGGCGCGCAATGCCCCGAGGAGGGAATATTTATTATTCGAAGCCCATCCGCCGATCATAATTCCGTAAACGCCGATGGAAACCACTCCGAATAAATAAAGCACGCCGATATTTATATCAGCAACCTGCAGGGAATATTTTACGCCGTTGATCACCAGCGGAGGTCCCCACGGAATTACCGCGCTTGTGCAAAGTGACGTAAGCATTGCAAGCCCCGGCCCGAGAATAAAAAGAAATTTATTCGAAACGTTCGGAATAATTTCTTCTTTCATGAACATTTTCAGTCCATCGGCAAGTGGTTGGAAAAGTCCGAAAGGCCCCGCACGGTTTGGTCCGAGACGGTCCTGGAGAAACGCGGCAACTTTTCTTTCGGCGTAGGTTGAATACATCGCGATGAGCAATGAAATCGCAAATACTGCTACGACAAGAATGAGTTTATATATAATGTATGTGCTCATACTGAGTATTGGGTAGTGAGTATTGAGTATTGGGTAGTGGTTTTCATTTTAATGTTAGTTGAAGATTACAGGTCATTTTTTGGATGGATTCCAATTCAGCCAAAATAGGTTCACTCTCCTTTTCAGACATCAGATCAAGCCTGTTGGCTACAATTATTTGTGTCATTAATTCATAAGCAGAACCATTTACATAGCCTAAAAACTGATTAAACTCTCCTTTGGTATTTCTTCCCGCGCCTTCTGCAATATTAGAAGGAATAGAAACAGCGCACTTTCTCATTTGAGATGTCAGACCATACTTTTCCTCTTTAGGAAACTCCGCAGTAGCCTTATAAAGATCAACCGTTAAGTCGATTGTTTTTTCCCAAAGTTTTAATTTTTTGACATTATGCATAATTCTTTTCTAAAATTTATACCCACTACTCAATACCCTCTACCCAATACTACTTTTTAGCAGGAGATTTTTCTTTTAGTTTTTTCAATTGATTCGTAGTATCCAACTTCAATTGCGCAAGCTCATAATGATTTTGTGAAATGACGGAATGTTTATCAATATGACTCGGACCTTCAACCTGCCAGTCTGAAATTCGTTTATGACCGAAACGGCAATCGTTACAGATCCAGTCAATGACTTCGCCCCACTGATCTTTTCTTCCTGTAACACGAAGTACATCTTCTCCTTTGAACCAGAGGCGTACTTTACCAGCGCACTTCGGACAATCACGGTGCGCATCAACAGGTTTTGTAAACCAGACACGGCTTTTGAAGCGGAATGTTTTATCGGTTAATGCACCGACAGGACAAACGTCAATTACATTCCCCGAAAATTCATTTTCAATATTCGCGGCGATGTAAGTGGAAATTTCAGAAACTTCTCCGCGGTTCATTACGCCGTGCACACGTTTTTCGGTGAGCTGGTCTGCCGTGTTTACGCAACGGTAGCAGAGAATGCAACGCGTCATGTGTAATTGTACATACGGACCGATGTCAATTTTTTCGAATGTGCGGCGTTTGAAATCGTAGCGTGTTTGTGCAGGACCATTTTCGTAACCGAGATTCTGCAGATCACATTCGCCGGCCTGGTCGCAGATGGGGCAATCGAGCGGGTGATTGAGCAATAAAAATTCAACAACACCTTTGCGTTCTTCCAATACCTGTGGCGAAGTGAAATTCACCACTTCCATCCCGTCCATCACTTCTGTGCGGCAGGATGCAACGGGTTTCGGCATCGGGTTCGGATTCTGCGTGTTCATCTTTGTGACACGAACGATGCAGGTACGGCAATAACCGCCGCTGACTTTCAGCTTCGAGTAATAGCACATTGCCGGTGGAGCAACATGTTTTCCGATCATGCGCGCGGCCTGAAGAATGGTAGTGCCTTTCGGTACTTCAATCTCAACTCCGTCTAT
Organism: Bacteroidota bacterium; assembly: GCA_030855855.1. Classification (GTDB taxonomy): domain Bacteria; phylum Bacteroidota; class Bacteroidia; order Palsa-965; family Palsa-965. The sequence continues at coordinate 11,136 of JALYQL010000221.1, forward strand.
GGTTACTTTAGGCATGCGTATTTTTCTGTTTTTTGAAGCGAATATAATCCCCTGATGAAATTTGCTTTGCCCGCTGAATTCGTTTAGGCTTATTATAAAGGTAAATCCAACCTAAGATTGTTTTACCGTTTTTTAATCTGATCGCTGTTCTTTTCCTGACAAATAAAGACTTACTGATGCTCTCGCGATTGAAACCTTCGTATTTATCTAAAGTTCTGAAAACATCATTCCTGTGATCTTCGACAACATACACTTCTCCTTTTACTTGCGTTGAATCGTCATCGTGTGATTCGATAGCGCCGGGATATTCCCCAAGATCGAAAAGCATTCCTGAAAAATTTCCTGATCCAACATATTGCAAATGTGTTTTCACTTTGGACAAAACATCATGCTTCGCGTCACGGCGAAGTGAGCCGTAAACGAAGATGTATTCAGGATGTTTGGTCTTTAATTTCATTTTTTATTCAGGGCAGTTTTGATAGTCTGTCATTATGCAGGCTGAAGATTTCTCAGGTTATAATAATGCTTTTGATCTTTTATGTTCTGCGGATTCTTAATGTAATCTTCAAACTCCGCGCGGAAATGACGGATTGCGCTGGCAACCGGCCATGCAGCTGCATCTCCTAAAGGACAAATTGTTTTTCCTTCAATTTTTCCTTGTATGTCGAACAGCAAATCTACGTCTGCTTGTTTTCCGTGGCCGTCGAGGATTCGGTGAAGAATGCGTTCCATCCAACCCGTTCCTTCGCGGCATGGCGAACATTGTCCGCAGCTTTCGTGGTGATAGAAACGGGTGAAATTCCAGAGGTTTTTCACGATAGAAGTAGTTTCATCCATCACGATAAATCCGCCGGAGCCGAGCATTGATCCTGTCGCGAACCCGCCATCAGAAAGTGATTCGTACGACATTAAGCGTGGTTCTCCTTTGGCTGTTGTCAAAAATAATTCACCAGGCAAAATCGGAACGGAAGAACCACCGGCAACAACTGCTTTTAATTTTTTTCCGTTTTTAATTCCGCCGCAATATGCATCGGAGAATAAAAACTCTTCGCATGGAAGTCCGAGATCGATCTCATAAACGCCGGGCTTATTAATATGTCCGCAAGCGGAAATTAATTTTGTTCCCGTGCTTTTTCCGATGCCGATCTTGGCGTATTCTTCTCCACCCATTAATAAAAGCGGGACTGTTGCAGCAATCGTTTCTACGTTATTGACAACAGTTGGTCTTCCCCAAACGCCCGACACTGCAGGGAATGGTGGTTTGATGCGTGGGTTGCCACGTTTTCCTTCGAGCGATTCGATCAATGCAGTTTCTTCGCCGCAGATGTAAGCGCCCGCACCGCAGTGAACGTATAATTCAAGATCGTATCCTGAGCCTGAAATATTTTTTCCGAGCAGTCCTGCATCGTAAGCTTCCTGAATTGCTTTTTCGAGAATGTGATAAACGTAAAGTAATTCGCCGCGGATGTAGATGTACGAAACATTCGCACCGAGCGCGTAGCTGGAAAGGATCATTCCTTCAATAAGGAGATGCGGCTTCTTTTCCATCAGGTAACGATCTTTGAACGTTCCCGGCTCTGATTCATCGGCGTTGCAAACGAGATGACGCGGAACGCCTTCGGGTTTTGCGATGAATCCCCATTTCATTCCGGTAGGAAAACCCGCGCCGCCACGACCGCGCAGCCCGGATTTTTTCACTTCTTCCACGACTTCACCCGGCTGCATCTTCAGTGCTTTTTCGAGCGCTTTGTATCCGCCGTGTGCACGGTAAACATTCAGGGTTTCTATTCCCGGAACGTTGATGTTTTCAAGAAGGATTTGCTTTCCCATTTATATTTTCAATTTCGAGAGAACCAATTTTAAAATTTCTCTTTGAATTCTTTATTTGTTATAATTTGTCCGCGATCTGCTTGTTCTAGATCTTCGGTAATTCTATCTTTTAATTCTTGCGGAAGATCATCGTAAGCATCACCACGATCTGATTTTATTTTTTTGACCTTCATTTATTTTCGAACCTTTTCGTATTCGTACTTTTCGTTTTAGTTCGTATTTCGCACTATGTGTTTTTTGTCGTAATGTGTTTTTCTTTCGCCGGCATTCTTGTAATCGGTGAGCATTCCGTCAACCGATTCACAGGTCATGTTTTCGTGGTATTTTTCACCGACCTGAATTACAGGGGCTGTTCCGCAGGCTGCTAAACATTCTACTGTTTTGAGCGTGAACATTCCGTCGGGAGTTGTTTCGCCGTCGCGGATGTTTAATTTTTTCTCAATGTGACGGACAAGATCTTCAGCGCCGAGGAGCCAGCATGGTCCGGTGCGGCAGACTTCGATCAGGCATTTTCCGACCGGTTTGAGGTTGAACATGGAATAGAAGGAAGCAACTTCATAAACTTCAATCGGCTTGATGTTCAGAATAGATGCTACATAATCCATTACAGGAGCATCCAGCCAGCCATCGAATTCCATCTGCGCGAGATGAAGAATAGGAATCACTGCAGATTTCTGAAGGCCTTCCGGATAACGCCTGATCATCCGCTGAACAAGCGCCATCGTTTCGTCCGTAAATTTTATTTCCTTAGCCATATATTTTCTTCAATCAAAAAATTACTTCGTACATCGCACGTGGTAATTCGTACATTTTTTTACGCGTCTAATTCTCCTGCAATTACATTCATGCTTGACATGGTCAGAATTGCATCGGATAACATTCCGCCTTTTATCATTTCAGGATATGCCTGGTAATAAATGAAACAAGGACGACGGAAATGCAAACGATACGGCTGACGTCCGCCATCGCTGATGAGATAAAATCCGAGCTCACCGTTTCCGCCTTCTACCGCGTGATAAACTTCGCCTTTAGGAACGTCGGTTTCACCCATTACGATCTTGAAATGATAAATGAGCGCTTCCATTTTATCGTACACATCTTCTTTCGGCGGCAGGTAAAATTCAGGAACGTCGGCGTGGAAAACAGGATCCTTGCGGTCGATCTTTGTGAGTGCTTGTTTTATAATGCTGTACGATTCCCACATTTCCTGCTCCCGCACCATAAAACGATCGTACGTATCTCCGTTTTGTCCGACAGGAATGATGAAATCGAAATCTTCATAAGATGAATACGGATTCATCACGCGTACATCGTAATCTACTCCGGCAGCGCGAAGATTTGGACCGGTGAAACCAAATTCAAGTGCGCGATCTCCTTTGATCGGACCGACGCCAATTGTGCGGTCCATAAAAATGCGGTTGCGCACCAGTAATTTTTCAAACTCTTTTAAGATCGCAGGGAATTCTTTCATGAAATGATCGATCTTCTCCCATGCTTTTGGTGTCCAGTTGCGTTCAAATCCGCCGATACGCCCGAAGTTTGTTGTAAGACGTGCGCCGCACAATTCTTCGAAAATTTCATAGATGAATTCGCGCCACTGGAATACGTAAAGGAAACCTGTCATTGCGCCGGTATCCACACCGACAACTGAATTACAAATGATATGATCGGCGATGCGCGCAAGCTCCATGATGACGATGCGCATATATTCAACACGCTTCGGCAATTTCGCGTTTATCAATTTTTCCACTGTCATGTGCCAACCCATGTTATTGATCGGTGAAGAGCAATAATTCATGCGGTCGGTGAGCGTGGTGATCTGGTAGAACGGGCGACGTTCAGCAATTTTTTCAAAGGCGCGGTGAATGTAGCCGATGGTTGGCTCGGCATTCATGATCATTTCTCCATCCATGGTAAGGATGTTTTGAAAAATTCCGTGCGTTGCAGGGTGCGTTGGCCCGAGATTGAGTGTGGAATACACTTTTTCTTCGGCGTTGGCAGTTACGTTATCTTGTTGTTCGTTCACGGTTTAGCTATTGGGTAAGAAAAACGAAATTAATTACGAAAAAGGGCGAAAAACGAAAGGGTTCGAAAAGCATCTGGCTTATCGGTTCTGTTGTTTTTATTCACGCTCTTTTTCATTTCCGTATTTCGTAGTTTCGTTTTTGTTCGTTTTTCGTATCGTATTACCTGCCGAACATAGTATCGTTTTTATCGTCGCGGGTCTGGTCTTCTAATGGGAATTCTTTTCTCATCGGGAAGAAGGTGATGTCGTCCATGTTGAGAATGCGTCTCAGGTCGGAATGGCCTTTGAAATTGATTCCGAAGAAATCGTATTCCTGTCTTTCCATCCATCCTGCAGTTGGCCAGATAGAAGTAACACTTGGCACTTCGCAATCGCTGGTAGCGAAAAATGTTTTGAGGCGGATACGTTTGTTTTCCGGCATGCAATGTAATTGATACATCACGCCGAATTCTTTTCCATTATCATCCGGGTAATGTAAACCGCAGAGGGTGGTAAGAAAGTGATAATTCATCTGCGGATCCGATTTCAGAAAGCTCAGTATCGCGTAAATATGTTCGCGCTTCACTATGAAGACAGGGAAATCATAATTGATCTCTGATGAAATTACTCCGTCACCGAACTTTTCCTGCAGCTGTGCAAGAACAGTATCGTGCAATGATTTTATATTTTCTGCGGTTGCAATCATTTTTGTTTTTGTTTCCTCTCACGCCCCTAACCCCGAAGG
>JALYQL010000237.1 GCA_030855855.1 Bacteroidota bacterium
GTGTAGACGTCACACATAATACCACTGCAAGTGTTTCTTTCGGCAGGTTGGTAATTGCAAAAATCGGAATTAAGGAAAGAACCGAAAGAGAAGCAAATACTCTGAAGCTTCCATACTTGTCTGAAAGCTTTCCGACAACCCGCAATATCACCAGGCTGCATAATCCGCCGGCGAGATAGATGAGAGAAACCTGTTCTTTTGTAATGCCGACATTATACACCATGTAATTCGGCATAAAAGAAATAATAGAAAAATGCCCTAACATTAAAAGCGTCATCAGCAAAAGTGCGCGCAGCCGGTTGGAAGAGGAAACGATCTCCAGCATATTACGGAGGGGATTTCGCTTCAATGCTTCGGCAATGTGACCGTTCATAGTAGGAAGAAGCTTTACAATTCCGATCATCACCAGAATTCCCATCGCGCCGATCCCGAAGAACGAAACGTGCCAGCCGAAATGCGTGGCAACATAACTTCCGATAGGAACACCAAGCACAGAGGCTGCTGCAAATCCTCCCATCACTATTCCCATTGCTGAGGCGCGGCGTTCATAAGGGATTGCATCACCTACAATGCTTAGCAGCACCGCAGACAACACGCCACCAAACATTCCTGTAAGGATACGCGCAGCAAGCAATATTCCATACGTCGGAGAAAGTCCGCATGCGAAAGTTCCGAGTACAAAAAATGCGTAAGAGAACAGCATCACTTTTCTGCGATCGAACCGGTCGATGAAAAAAGCGCTGGCAAGACTAACCACTCCGGCGCTGATATTATAAGAAGCTACAAGAAAGCTGAATTGTTTCGGAGTGATCCCGAACTCTTCAGTAAAGAGGGGGCTCAACGGCATCATGATCATGAAATCCATTACGTTCGTAAATTGAACGAATGCAAGACAGATCAGCAAAGGGCGTTCGCGGATGGAAGTGGCTGCCATAAATTTTTCGCAAAAAAGGAATGCAAAGATAAAGACTCACAGGCGCAACCGATCACGTAAGAATAAATTAATCTTACGCGCCATCACGAGTGAATTGTACGAACTGCTCGTGCGCATGGCAGTTGAAAAGTACAGACACACCGGGAAATATATTCTCGCTCCCGAAGAAACGATGCAACGCGACACGATAGCTCGGTTTATGACAAAATTATTTTCCCACTATCATCAGCAATTGAATACGGGCGCGAATTGACGCTCACTTCTCTTCGCCGAACGAATTTCAGTCCTCTTTCAGGCGAACAAGGAGTAGAAGACACTCAGATCATTTCGGGTCATGCGAACTCAAAAACTTTAAAAAAGCATTACATCGACAAGCGTGTGCTTGCGAAAGTCGCGAAAGATTTCAGCGTGTTCGGCAAGTCGGAAGAGCAGCGTCAAAAGAAATTGACGCCATTGCAAAAGGGAAAAAATCACGAGGAAAAGGGTCGGATATTGAGAGATAATTTAAAAATTTCGCACCACGTTTCCGTACAATTTCGCACCACCTTTTGCAGAAACACATACTTTTTTCGCACCACACTATTTTCCTGAAAACAGAAAAGCCCCGAAACTTTTCAGTCTCAAGGCTTTGCATCTGCTCCCTCTCCTGGACTCGAACCAGGGACCCCATGATTAACAGTCATGTGCTCTAACCAGCTGAGCTAAGAAGGATAATATCTGGTTTTACAATAATTCAAGAACGTTAAGCTGTCAAAAACGGCCTTTTTCAAAGCCTTCCCCCCAAAATCGGGTTGCAATATTAGACAGATCGATTGAATTATGCAATACATTTGCCCAAAATATTAAACTTCTATGAGCCTTCTTGTTGTCGGGACCGTTGCATTTGACGCAATCGAGACCCCTTTTGGTAAAACTGATAAGATTATCGGCGGTGCCGCGACCTACATTTCCCTTGCGGCATCCTATTTTACGAAGAAAATTTCTCTCGTTTCTGTGGTTGGGAGCGATTTTCCCACCGAATCACTCGAAATGCTGAAAAGTCATGGGGTAGATCTCGCAGGATTGCAGATCAAAGAAGGTGAAAAGTCGTTTTTCTGGTCAGGGCGCTATCATAATGACATGAATTCGCGCGATACTTTGGTCACAGAGCTTAATGTGCTCGCTGATTTTGACCCGATTGTGCCTGAATCTGCAAAAGAATGCGATTTTCTCATGCTCGGAAATCTTATGCCGGTCGTACAGCAAAAAGTGATCGCTCAGCTGAAAAAACGCCCAAAGCTGATCGTGCTCGACACCATGAATTTCTGGATGGACATCGCGATGGATGAATTATTGAAAACGATCGCAATCGTGGATGTGCTGACTGTCAACGATGCAGAGGCGCGCCAGCTTTCCGGAGAATATTCACTCGTGAAAGCCGCACAGAAAATTTTAGCGATGGGACCGAAAGTGCTCATCATCAAAAAAGGAGAGCATGGCGCATTGTTGTTCAATAAAGAGCAGGTTTTCTTCGCACCGGCCCTTCCGCTTGAAGATGTGTTTGATCCAACCGGTGCCGGCGACAGCTTTGCAGGCGGTTTCATCGGTTACCTCGCCGAAACAAAAGATATTTCTTTCGATAACATGAAGCGCGCGATCATTTTCGGTTCGGCGATGGCTTCATTTACCGTAGAAAAATTTGGTGTGGAGCGATTAGTGGGATTGACACAAGAGCAAGTTGATGAACGAGTTCAGGAATTTATTGATCTGGTTCAATTTGATATTTCACTGGTTTAAATATTAGAAAGGGACGATTAATTCGCACCTTTTCATTTAATTTCCCATAATGAAACTCAACCTCACCTTCTCCATCTTCCTCCTCTTCCTCTGCGCAATCCTCCGCGCCCAATCCTACACACAACCCGTGTACTCCTACGACAGCATCATGGATTACCAATACGGCATCCAGACAGATTACGCCGGCAACCAGGATACATTGCTGCTCGATATTTACAAGCCGCATGGCGATGGAAATTGCCTGCGTCCTGTGATCGTACTTGTGCATGGCGGATCGTGGGTGGCAGGAAGTAAAGAAGATGTGGATCTTGTTTATCTCTCACGTAATCTTGCAAAGCGCGGCTGGGTGGTTGCGAATATTAATTACCGTCTCGGCACACACAAAGCCGCGAACTATACTATGTATGCAGTCTGCAACACTTCCATTTCTGCACCATGCGGATATATCTGTGACAGCAGCGAAATTTACCGCGCTAATTTCCGTGGCATGCAGGATACCAAAGGAGTGATCCGCATGATGAAGACGAGACACCTGGTAGATTCATCAGATGTGAATAATGTTTTTGTAGCTGGACAAAGTGCCGGCGGATTCATTGCATTTGCAGCAGCATTCACAGATCAGCTAAGTGATAAATCAGCAGATTGTTACGCTATCGCCAATGCGCCAACGCCTGATCCTGATTTTGCAACGTATGGATGTAATCCCGCTGTTATTTCTTTCGCACGTCCTGATCTTGGCAGCATTGATGGAACATTATATACCGGCACTTACGATGCATCAGTGAAAGGCATCGGAAATTTTTTCGGGGGTGTAATGGACCTTTCCTTATTCAACCAGGTCAATAACACACCAGCGGTTTATATGTTTCACCAGGGATCAGATGTCATTGTAGATTACCAGTACAATAGGCTCCTTGGGCGCATCAGCTGGGAATGTTACGCACAAAGCAATATCTGCCAGACTTATTATTTTTATCCGCGCGCTTATGGAAGTGAAGGGCTGCGACAATATTTTGTTTCGCTCGGTGCCGGCGCTCCTCTTTACCAGGCCGATATTGTGAGCAATTATAATTACATGAATAATTGTTTTGACAATGGCCACTCAGTAGATAACCTGCAGCTGCGTTTACAAAATATGGTGAATATGTTTTCGCCGATCATCACCGCTTCCGGAAATGATCCGTTGACAAATTGCCAGGCAATGGGAATTTCAAATGAGCTGAACCTTTCTTCATTCATCGTTTCCCCAAATCCGGCACAGAAAGAAATTAACCTCCAATTCATGCACCCGGTGAAAGATCCGGTGATCAGGATTTATTCTTCAATCGGTAAATTGGTGTATGAAGAAAAACTTTCATCAGGAACAACGATGCAGCTTCACCTGGAAACGAACTTATCCAATGGCTGTTATTTTATTACTGTTGAATCGGAACAGCAACGTTCTACGAGAAAGTTTTTTATCTCGAAGTAATTATTTCGCTGCTTTTCCCGCGCTCCTGAATTGAAACTTCTGAACGGACCAATGTGTCGGCACGGGCTGAACTGGTCCACGTGTTTTGGATCCTGTATTGGCCAGCACTGCGTCGAGCCCTGTCTTTGCTTTTTCGCGGGTAATTACACCGTCGCTTTCAAAAACATCCGCGCTCAGCTGCACATCGGAAGTGACAAGAAAATAAGTATCGTATCCGTAAGGCGGCCCGATCCCGAAATCAACTCTTCCTTTATTCACAAACGATTCCACTTTTGTTTTCGCGACGTACGGAACATATTTTACCACATTATTTTCAGCCCCCAACGCTACATCCGGATAAAACAGGCTCATCTTTCCCCGTGAATCAATAGTGAAAATGTAGCAGTAACGAACGATCACCATGCTTGAAGGCGCATTGGCAGAGTCAAGCATCAGCGCGAAATGATAATTTTCTCCCTGCACTAATTTTTCGCCCGGCAGCAGAATTTCATTTGTTTTATTACGGATCAAAACCATCTGATACGGAAAATTATCCGCAGGCGATTCCAGATTTAACCATGCGCTGATCTTTCCGAGACGCACAGCAAAGATCGCGAGGCTGTCAGTTGCCGTTTCTGTAACAGTTGAATTAAACCAATCAGTGCGAATCGGAAGTGAATTGCGAAATGTTGAATCCATTTCAGAAATGTTCGGACGGAGAAATGCGTACTCCACAATTCCGTTATTCATTCTGCCCGCGAGCAGGTAATTTGCCTGCAGTGGATTTTTTGTGAATTCCACCGCCGAAGAAGATGTGCCCGGCCCGAGTTTTTTATTCAGCGAGGTCATCATTTCTTTTGTCGGCGGCAGCTGCAGAAAAACTTTTTTGCCCTTTGGGATTGCCGCTTTCAAGGTGGCGTCGGTCAATGCGGTCAGTGTTACTGTTGCTGTTGCAGAAGTAACAAGCCATTTTCCGGCATTAAACTGGATAATAAATTCAGGAACGGTTTCTGTCGGATCGGTAACCGCTGAAAAATAATTTACCATCAACGCAATCGCGGGCCCAATTGTTTTTTTCAATTGCTCCGACGTAAAATTTGTTTCCGGCGTCCAGATGCGCAACGTCGGGCCATCCGGTCTGATCCAGTTGATCATTTCCACAAGATCGCCTGGTTTAAAATTCGCGACGTTTCCTTTGCCGCGCACTAGAGCCTGGCACAAACCAATTCCATTCACAGCAATTACCTGAAGCGTATCTGTACCGCCGGCATTCTTCAGCAGACAACCTTCATAGATCGCAAGCTCGTGTCCGCCGCGAAGTGTCACATTCGCATCTTCACCCGTTATCACATCGAGCACCGCGACAAATGTTCGTGAAGCATTTTCATGCACCACATCACCGAAAATCCCACTGTTGCGACGCGCTTCTGTCCCGCCAAGAATAGGATCCTGAAATTTTGGTCCGCCTTCGGATTTGATAGCGCCTAAAATCCGTGTGAATAAACGATCAGCGCTTTGACTCGCAGAAGAAGCGGCAATCGCACGTATTAATGCAAGCGTGAATGCACCATGAGGTGTTTTGTCATTGTCTTCCGTTTCTTTTGCAGTCTGCGAACGTTGCGCTGCTGAAAAAAGCAATGCGCCGCGCTGCTCCACTTTCGGATATTCTGCAGGATCGTTTGCATCCCAGTCCGCAGCTGGTGCAATGCGTTCTTTGAATGCAACCGGCAAACTGTTGCCACGCGCGATGGAGCCGCTGTGACAGGAATCAAAGATCAGCGTGAGGATCACTCCTTTGTCGACAAGCTGGTTGAATAATGCGGAAAGCTCTTTGTTGCGGATATCCCACTGGTCCGCCGGAACGATGGTCTGGTCCCACCCGGTTCCATCATAGGATTTGCTGTTTTTTACCTGTGAGCCGTGGCCCGCGTAATAAATAAAAACTACGTCGCCTTTTTCAGCGGTGGCAATGAGTTTGTTGATGCCGTCAAAAATTCCCTGGCGTGTTGCCGCTTCATTAAAAAGTGTGTCGATATTATTTTCCATGAACCCATAACGCGCCTGGATAATGGAAAGCAAGGAACGCGCGTCATTTACACAACCGTCCAGGTTTTCCCAGCCTGCACGTTCGCCCGGCTTACCACGTTTGGCGAATGCTGCAGGTGTTTCTTTCGTTGCCTTATATTTATCAATACCAATAAGCAAAGCGCGTTTGGTAGTGGCGGAAAGTGAAAATCCGCAAAGAATAAAAATGCTGAGCAGGAAAAATGACCGGGACAAATTCATTGGGATTGGAGTTCTGGGTTAAGAAAAAAGCATCCCATCAGGCGACAGGATGCTTTTCTGAATTATTTTTTTGATTAGCGGAGGTTGTAGTGGTATTCGCCTTCGCAATTACCTTCACCTGACCAGTAATAAGTTCCGCCTGTAGATTCGCAGTAATAAGTTGTGTAGCCACCATAAACAGAAACAGAACCAACTCCGTAAGGCTCTACATAACCTTTGAAGTTTCCATCAACATAAATTTTTACCCAGTAGCCGGTGTAATTATCGAATGTCATTGTGCAATAATCGCTTGCGCCACGTGTTGTCGGAGCGGGAGCTGCAACATCTGTGGTTGGAACATCTGTTTTTACATTTGCGCCGCGTTGCTTCGGATCAACTTTGTGCTGCTTTGAATCCTGAACGATCAATGGTTTTTTTGTCTGTGCAGAAGCCATCGTAACAGCGAATACTGCAAGGCAGATCATAACGAGATACTTTTTCATATTTGAGTGGTTTTTGTGGTTTTGGGTTATTTGTGAGTAGCAAATCTATCATTATTCATCACACAAAAAAATCAGTCATTTGTAGTATTTCACAGGCCAGGGTGATAATTTAATTTTACTCATCCTCCCGGCACTTTTTGTAAAACAGGGAATTATGTCAATGAGTTGAATAAAATCAGGTATTTTTGAAATCCTAAGCGCACCCCGATGAACATCGCCTTGCCGGCTTTTTCTTTAAATATCGTACGCAGCCTGCTGCTTGCTGCCGGCGTGCTGCTGTTTTCCGGCATACAAGCCCAGACAACAGGCACTGTGTATTTTGTCGGCATTGGCATTGAAAACTGTAAGATGACTTCCGCTCCTCAAAAAGCGATGGCGAAAAGTGATGTGAATGCCGTGCTTGCAAAAACGAAAAACGACCTCGAGAAAAACCGCATCTCGTATTATTCTACCGAGCTCAATAAACAGATCCGTTACAGCGATATTATTCCAACTTGTCTTTTTGACGAATTTGCAACGCTGGAATCTATCGACCTGCTTTTTGAAGAGATCGCCGCGAAAGCGAATCCTTATGACATTTTTTATTTTTACATCAATGCGCCCTGCGATGGAAAGACGGGTTCATTTTATCTTCCTTCGCGTCCGTTAAAAAAAGGAGAAAAGCCCCTTGCCCAGGTAATGCTCGATCCTTCAAAGCTGCAGATCTTATTTTCGCGCATTCCCTGCCGCAACCAGCTGGTAATTGTAGATGACGCGTCATGGAAAACATTTCACGGAACATTTACAACCCAGTTTTTCCAAAGCCGGGACAAACAAAAGAACCAGGTGCTGCTGGTACCTTCAAGCGCTTTGGCCGACACCTTTTCCATTGCTGAAAATAAAAAAGCGTGCTTGCTTGCCGCCCTGGTCTGCAATACGGAAACGCCGATGTTGTATGTTTTTGATGATAATGGCGTTAACGATATTGACGACGCGTTGGGGTTTACGGCTTATGATCTAACCAAGAAAAAGCAAAAGTTTGCAACGTTTTATACTTCTGCTTCCAGCGCACAGGCAGGATCGCTCGTAAACAAGCCCGCCGAAAAAGGAAATGATGCTGTAAAAGCCGATACACCTCCCCCAGGCCAGAATACACAATTGGCCACGCCGGCAGTTTTGACAAAACCAACCGCGAAACAACCTGCAGCGCGCGGACCTGTTCCGTTGGATAATGAAAAACTTGTGGCCGACAGCATCATCGGCACGATCCGGAATTACGCACTGATCGTTGGCGTGAGTGATTATAAAGACAGTGCGTGGCACGACCTTCCAAACCCCGTGGGCGATGCATCTGCCTTAAATGAGGAGTTGAAAAATCACTACGGCTTCGAAACTAATTTTCTTGAGAATCCGACGAAGTCCGAATTGCATAAAGCGCTGACAAGCCTGATGTCGAAAAACTTCGACAAGAATTCGCAGGTATTGATCTTCTTTGCCGGTCATGGCGGAAAAAATGCTGTAGATGGATTTTTTGTTCCTTCGGATGGGAAAGATCCCGCGCAGGATGAGGAAATGAATACCGTGATCACCTACAGCATGCTGTGGCGGATCATTAAAGGTCTTCCATCGCAGCATACACTTTTAATCCTCGATGCCTGTTACAGCGGAACATTTGATGAAGACGCGATGGCCGCGAACAGGGAGCTCGCTCCGGATAAAAAAATAAATCTCGATAAGCTGCGGCTGGTGCGTGAAAGAATGCAATACGGTTTCAAAGGTTATATCGCATCTGGAATTGAGCCCGTCTCTGATGGAACACCCGGTAAACATTCTCCATTCATGAACAGCCTGCTGGATTGTTTACGCAACGGGTTTACGGAAAATTATGTCGTGACCTTCAGCACCCTGTCTGCTGCTGTTGAAAAAACTACAACCCCGGTACCACGCTGCAGCATTATAAATAAAGAGCCCGGAGGAGATTTCCTGTTTATTCCGCAGGCGAGGAAGTAAGGAAAAATTAGGTCGTGTAATCAGTTTCATTTTCTTTGTGTCTTGGTGCCTCGGTGGCAAAAACACCTGCACGATGAAACTGATACACTACCAAAAATTAACGTTAATTTTAACAGCGGAGTCTTCATACAAGAGATTCCGCTTTTTTTATTTCCTGTAAATGAAAATCATCCGCAACGATATCGAAGTTTTTGACATCCTTGAAAAAGCGAACGTCGCAGATTTTGATCCGGCAAAATTGCTGGTGCTCGATTTTATTTATAAAGAAACCTGGCACCTGCTTCTTTTTAATCCTACGGGCGAATTAAAAGGGTGCTGTTTATTCCTTATCTCTGAAAAAGATCTCACTATTGAAGCAGAAAAATTATTGATTCCCGAACTGCTCGCGCTTGATGATAAGCATGGTTATGATTTGTTAAAGACAAAAGCTCTGGAAATAGTGGAATATGTTTTACGCGATAAAAAAAGCACCGGACTTTACTTTGACAGTCATTAATCGCGCTGATTCAATAACTTACACTTAGCACTTAATAGTTAAAAAATGTGAACCCTTTCCGGGCCTTACAACGTATAAGAAGGCCACTCAGGGGTTTTCTATGAATAAAACTGCTACTACACGCTCTCTTCCGCTACTCGTAATTTTTATCATCCTTGCCTTCCTGACAGCCCCGGGCCGTCTGGCTGCGCAACGCGGAAACGAATTCTGGCTCGCGCCACCCGATATTACTGATCTGCACAATACTCCGGGAGGAGAACCCTTGTACGTGATCGTATCCTCCGCAGGGGCAGCCTCTACTGTAACAATTGATCAGCCTGCAAATGGAGCATTTGTTCCTATCGTGGTGACTGTTCAGGCTAATAAATCCAGGCGGATCAATCTTACTGCATTTAAAACTTCCCTGGAAACCCGTCCTACCAATACGATCGTTAACACGGGTCTTCACATCACTTCTACAACCCCGATCACCGCCTATTATGAGTGCGCGAATACAAACAACACCGATATCTGGGCATTAAAGGGCCCTAACGCACTGGGCCGGGAGTTTTACATCCCGATGCACAAACATGCCCCGTTTTTCAATGAAGCTTCTTTTGCCGCGCCACACCAGGCTTTTGCATCATTCGATATCTGCGCAACACAAAACGCAACACAAGTAACTATTTATACTCCGGTTGCTGTTGACGGTCATGCCGCGCTGACACAATTTACAATCACGCTTAACCGCGGACAAACATATTCCTGCGGATGGACCGGCGCAAACTGGCAGCAACCTTCAACACATCCTTCAGGTGCTGTTGTATTATCAGATAAAGACGTAGTCGTTTCATTAAAAGATGATTCGGATCATAATCCATCGGGCGGTTGTTATGATATTATGGGCGACCAGCTCGTGCCTGTAAGTGTTGTCGGGACGGATTACATCGCGGTGAAAGGTTCGCTTAATAATACGGGTGATGAAAGCGTCATTTTAATGGCGACACAAAATAACACACAGGTTTTCCTTGACGGAGCTGCAACGCCTGTTGCAACATTATTCGCCGGGGAATATTACCGTGTTGATATCGATTATCTCTCTGCAAGTATAAATAATGCTGTTTATATCCGTTGCACAAAACCGGCTTATGCAATTCACGTAACGGGTTTCGGCTGCGAGATGGGACAAGCCTTGCTGCCTCCGCTGAATTGCGCGGGATCGACGCAATTAAATTTTGTGCGGGATGATGCGCAGACATTTTACATCACATTGCTTTGTCGCGCGGCAGCAATAAATGCATTTACTATTACAGGACCGGGAACAGCAACAATTCCTCCTGCATCATTTGTAACCGTTCCGGGTACAGCTGGAGTATGGATGGCTGCGCGTATACAATATAATACCACGCAGGTTCCGGTCGATTCTACATTTATCGTTACAAACTCTGTTGATGTGTTTGCATTGGGCGTCGTCAATGGAGGAGCTTCGAGCGGATGCAAGTATGGTTATTTCTCCGAATTCGTGGCACCGATCGCAGTAAATGCAGGAATTGACCGAACGATATGCGCTAATACAACTGTCACACTTGCAGGAGCTGTTTCCGGTGGAACTACCACCGGGCAGTGGGCAAGCAACGGAACAGGAACATTTACTCCAAACAACACCACGCTGAATGCGGTGTACACTCCAAGTGCGGGTGACGCTGCGTTAGGTTCAGTCATTCTTACATTAACCTCCACAGGTGCATGTAACCCGGTTTCGGATCCGATGACTTTAACCATTACACCTGCGCCGACAGCCAACGCCGGTGCTGACCAGACGAAATGCAGGAACAATGCAAATACTTCTTTAAGCGGATCTGTGACTGTTGCAACGGGCGGAGTCTGGACCGGCGGAGCAGGGACATTTACACCTTCTAATAACGTACTGAACCCGGTGTACACTCCAACTGCGGGTGAGCTTACTGCAGGAAGTGTGTTGCTGGTGCTTACTACAACAGGAAACGGAATATGTAATCCGGTTTCGGATAATGTGCTGATCACATTTACACCAAGCCCTATTGTCAATGCTGGTTCTGACCAGACAAAATGTGGTAATAATGCCGTGACAACTTTAGCAGGTTCTGTTACCATTGCAACGGGCGGTGTATGGACGGGTGGCGGTGGAAGTTTTGCTCCGAACTCCACTGCACTCAATGCGAGTTATACTCCATCAGCCGCAGAGATTACTGCGGGTAATGTCACGCTCACACTCACATCGACCGGTAACGGAACATGTAACCAGGTAACAGATCAGGTGACGATTTTCTTTACGTCATCACCGACAGCAAACGCGGGCCCTGACCAGACGAAGTGCGCCAACAATGCAGCCACAACTTTAGCTGGAGGCATTACTATCGCAACCGGCGGACAATGGACGGGCGGCCTGGGAACATTCGCTCCTACCAGCGCGACATTAAATGCAACCTATACGCCAACCGCTGCAGAGATCGCGGGCGGATCGCTGACATTAACGCTGAGCACTACTGGTAACGGAACCTGCAATGCGGCAACAGACCAGGTAACCATTTTCTTTACACCAGCGCCAACAGTAAACGCAGGACCGAATCAAACTGTTTGTTCGAATAATTCGGTAGCAACGCTGAGCGGATCTTTCACCACTTCTACCGGAGCAGCGTGGACAGGTGGCGCGGGAACTTTTTCGCCGAACAATACCACGATGAATGCAACCTATGCACCGACTGCAGCTGAAAGAACTGCAGGAACGGTGACGTTGACATTAACCACAACAGGAAACGGAACATGTACCGCGGTATCAGATCAGATGGTGATTACAATTACACCATCCCCAACAGCGAACGCGGGTCCTGACCAGACAAAATGCGGAAATAATGCTGCGACAACTTTAGCAGGCGGTGTTATTGTTGCAACCGGCGGACAATGGACAGGTGGCGCAGGTAGCTTCTCTCCGAACAACTCTGCATTGAACGCCGTGTACACTCCGACGGCAGGTGAAATTTCTTCGGGAAATGTAACGCTTACACTTACCACAACCGGTAACGGAAGCTGCAATCCTGTTACCGACCAGGTGACGATTTTCTTCTCTTCCTCTCCGACAGCAAATGCAGGAGCAGATCAGACGAAGTGCGCGAATAATGCGACAACAACTTTAGCAGGAAGTGTTACGATTGCAAGCGGTGGTCAATGGACCGGCGGCCTCGGAACATTTACTCCGAATAACAACACGTTGAGCGCAACCTACACACCTACCGCATCTGAAATTTCAGGTGGCAGCATTACGTTGACATTGACCACAACCGGAAACGGAACATGTACAGCCGTTACAGATCAGATGACGATCTTCTTCACCCCTGCTCCGACAGTGAATGCAGGACCCGATCAGACCATCTGTTCAAATAATTCTGTGGTAACGCTTAGCGGTTCATTCACAACTGCTGGTGGCGCTGCTTGGTCGGGAGGCGCGGGAACATTTACTCCGAACAACACCACGATGAGTGCAACATACACACCGACCGCTGCGGAAAGAGCGGCAGGAACGTTAACGTTGACTTTAACTACAACCGGAAACGGAACATGCACAGCGGTAACTGACCAGATGGTTATTACCATCACTCCTTCTCCTACTGCAAATGCCGGTCCGGACCAAACGAAATGCGGAAATAATCCAAACACAACTTTAGCAGGATCGGTGACTGTTGCAAGCGGCGGCGTATGGTCGGGCGGTGCAGGAACCTTTACTCCTTCGACAGCTGCGCTGAATGCAGTGTACACTCCGACTGCAGGTGAAATTGCCGGAGGAAGCGTAACGCTTACATTAACAACAACCGGAAACGGAACTTGCGTTGCAGTAACTGACCAGGTGACCATCTTCTTCTCTGCGCCACCAACAGCAAATGCAGGAGCTGACCAGACAAAATGCGCGAACAACGCGATCACAACTTTAGCGGGAAGCGTGACGGTTGCAACAGGCGGGCAATGGACGGGAGGACTTGGAACATTTACTCCGAACAATAATGCACTGAGTGCAACTTACGCTCCGACAGCTGCAGAAGTTGCAGGTGGAAGCATCACGCTTACATTAACAACAACCGGTAATGGTACTTGTGTCGCTGTAACAGACCAGATGACGATTTTCTTCACGCCTGCTCCGACTGTAAACGCAGGTCCTGGTATTATTGTCTGCGCGAACAATGCAACAGCAACCTTAAACGGAGCATTCACTACAGCTTCCGGCGCAGCATGGACCGGCGGGGCAGGAACATTCTCTCCGAACAACACCACCATGAACGCGACGTATACGCCGACAGCCGCAGAAATTACCGCAGGTACTGTTACGTTGACATTGACCTCCACAGGTAACGGAACATGCACTGCTGTAAGCGACCAGGTGGTGATCACGATTACAACTGCTCCGACGGTGAACGCGGGATTAAATATCAGCTCATGCGCGAACAATGCTGCTGTTTCTCTTAACGGACAAGTATTCAATGCAGGCGGAGGCGTATGGTCGGGTGGCGGAGGAACATTCTTCCCAAACAACACCACACTCAACGCAACCTACACTGCAAACGCCGCAGAAATTTCAGCAGGCACTGTTACACTTACTTTAACTTCTTCAGGAAACGGATCATGCTCCGCGGTAACGGACCAGGTGGTAATTTCTTACGCACCTTCTCCGATTGCAAATGCAGGAGCAGACCAGTCCGTTTGCGGTAACAATTCAACAGTAAGCTTAAATGGATTTGTGAATTTCTGTGCTGGCGGACAATGGACTGGCGGACTTGGATTATTCTCCCCATCTGCTAATGCGCTGAATGCAACTTACACACCAACAGCAGGAGAAGTTGCTGCAGGATTTGTAACGCTTACACTTACAACCACAGGCAACGGAGCGTGTCTGCCGGTAACAGACCAGATGACTATCATCTACACAGCTTCACCAACTGTAGATGCAGGTCTTGCGCAAACAGCCTGTGCGAATAATTCTTCTGTTGTGCTCAACGGATCATTCACAGTTGCATCTGGTGGAATCTGGTCGGGCGGACTTGGTTCATTTACACCAAACAATACAATAATGGGCGCGACATATACACCATCAGCTGCAGAAATCACTGCCGGAACTGTGATGTTATATCTTACCACAACCGGAAACGGAACTTGTCTGGCAGTAACAGACAGCATGCTCATTACCATAACCACTGCACCTGTTGTAAATGCCGGCGCTGATGAAACAACATGTGTCAATAACCTGAACATTGCGCTTAGCGGAAGTGTGTCAGGCCCGACAAATACCGGCGCATGGACTACATCAGGAACCGGAACATTTGTGCCGAATAATACAAACCTGAATGCAACTTACCAGGCCAGCTCGGCAGATTCTGCAGCGGGAGGTGTGACGATCACGCTTACTTCTACAGGTAACGGCGCATGTACAGCGGCAACCGATCAGCTGTCAATCTTCATTCTTCCTGCAGGAACTTCCAATGCAGGAAATAACGTAACGGTCTGCGGAAATAACGCGTCTGTTACCTTGAACGGAATAGTTGGCGGAGGCGCTACAGGAGGAACATGGGGAACGACCGGATCCGGAATATTCTTACCGAACAATTCCACGCTCAACGCTACGTACGTTCCAAGTCAAATCGATATCGCGAATGGATCAGTAACCATTTACCTTACTGCTAACAGCTGTAATCCTGCTGTAGACAGCCTGACGATCACCATCACCCCTGCGCCAGTTTCAGATGCGGGTCTGGATCAGACCATCTGCGCTTCTGTTACAACAGTTACGCTGGCCGGAAACGTAAGCGGTGGTTCTACAACAGGAATCTGGACCACAAGCGGAAGCGGATCGTTCACCCCGAACAACACGACGATGAACGCAACCTATAATCCGAGCGCTTCAGATATCGCGACACAGAATATTATGTTGTTCCTCACTTCTACAAACAACGGTTCATGTGTTGCAGTAACCGATACAATGCTGTTGAATATTTATCCGACAGGAACAGCGAATGCCGGCTCAGATCAAATCATCTGCAGCAATAATCCGAATGTCATCTTATCCGGAACATTAGGCGGCGGCGCAACGCAGGGACAATGGAGCACCACCGGATCGGGAGTATTCTCACCGAATGATACAGCGTTGAACGCAACATACATTCCAAGCCCGGCAGATCTTATTTCCGGCACAGTAAGTATTGTGTTGACAGCAACCAACAGCTGTAACAACGCGATCGACTTTATGAATGTGATTTTCACTCCGGCTCCTGTTGTTGACGCGGGAACATCGCAATCAACCTGCGGTGCTAACCCGGCAATCATTCTTAACGGAAACGTGACGAATGCAACTGGCGGAGTATGGAGCGGTGGCGGAGGAACTTATGCGCCGAACAATACAAACATGAACGCCACCTACACCCCGAGCGCGGCAGAGCAGTCTGCAGGATTTGTTATCCTCACTTTAACATCAACAGGAAACGGAAACTGTAATCCTGTTTCAGATACTGTTTCCTATAATTTCTCACCGGGAATTGTAGTGAGTGCCGGACCAGATCAATCCGTTTGTATCAGCGCCACTTACACGCAGATGCAGGGAATTGTAGCTAACGGCTCCACAACAGGAATGTGGTCTACGCTTGGTTCCGGAACATTCAACCCGAACGACAGTGCGCTGAATGCATTGTACACCTTCAGCACAGCAGATACAACGGCAGGCAGCATCACATTAATTCTTACTTCAACCAACAACGGCGTCTGCCCGGTTGCACGCGATACAATGGTCATCACCTTCGGACCAAGCGCGTATGCATTCGCTGGTTACGACCAATCAGTCTGCTCTAATACGCCAGATGTTGTGCTTGGCGGATTTGTAAGCGGCGGTGCAACACAAGGTGTATGGGTAACCAGCGGCACAGGAACATTTGCACCCAACGATTCTACATTGAACGCGACGTACACATTCTCTGCGGGTGATGTCAGCGCGGGAATGGTAACGTTCATTCTTTCAACAACAGATCATGGCTCCTGCTTCCCGGGAATAGATACAGTGGTGTTCATCATCGCGCCGACATCTGTGGTAAGTGCGGGCGGAAACGTAACGATCTGCTCGGATAACCTCAGCGTTCCTTTAGGCGGAAATGTCAGCGGCGCTTCCACAACAGGTACGTGGAGCAGCACTGGTTCGGGAACATTTAGTCCCGACAATCAAACGCTGAACGGAACGTACATTCCAAGCGCGAGCGATTCTTTCGCAGGAACTGTAACATTGATCCTCACTTCTACCAATACAGGATCATGTGCTCCGGCTAACGATTCAATGGTGGTTACAATTACAGAGCCTGCCATTGTAAACGCAGGTGTTGATCAGACCACATGTTCGCAGGGCGCTTCAGTTGTCATGAATGGAAATATAAGCGGCGGCACAACAACAGGAATCTGGTCGACACTCGGAACAGGAACATTCACACCGGCAAACACCGCGATGAATGCTACTTACACGCCATCGCCTGCTGATCTTGTTGCAGGAACAATTTCCATCGTCCTTACTTCTACCGGAAACGGAATCTGCACAGCACGAACAGATACAATGGTGATTACCATTATCCCGATGCCGATTGTAAGCGCAGGACCTGATCGTGTAGTGTGCGGCGACCAGACTGATGTTCTGCTCAACGGAACAGTAACCGGATCAACAACAACAGGATTGTGGACGACTACCGGCAGCGGATCATTCTCGCCGAATGCAACCACCTTAAGCGCGACTTACCAGATGAGCAACGCGGATGTGATTGCAGGAACCGTGACATTGATCCTGACGACCACAAATAATACGCTCTGTCCTGCCATCAGCGACACTGTGATCATCACTGTAGAGCCGCTTCCGATTGCAGCCTTCAGCTTTGCCACGGGCGATTCGCTCAACATCATCTTTACTGATCAGTCGGTGGGCGCCGTGCAGTGGTACTGGAGCTACGGCGACGGAGGAACTTCCACGCAGCAGGATACAACACATACTTATGCAAACGAAGGAACGTACCCTGTAACGCTTATCATCACCAGCGCAGGCGGATGTACAGATACAATCACCACGGATGTAAATCCGGAAGAAACACTTACCACACCGGTTGCGATCCCGACAGGTTTCTCTCCGAACGGCGATGGTACAAATGATGTGCTTCACGTGCTCGGCGGACCATTCAAAGAAGTTGATTTCAGCATTTACAATGAATGGGGAAATCTTATTTATCACACCAACGATCCGAATGGGGGATGGGATGGAACCTACAAAGGAATGCTGCAGCCTGGCGGCGTATATATTTATACCGCAACAGGAACAACCATCGCCGACAGGTTTGTGAAACTATCAGGTAATGTTACTCTCATTCGCTAATA
Organism: Bacteroidota bacterium; assembly: GCA_030855855.1. Taxonomy (GTDB): domain Bacteria; phylum Bacteroidota; class Bacteroidia; order Palsa-965; family Palsa-965. Next base: position 17,808 of record JALYQL010000237.1, read on the forward strand.
ACAGAAAGGAAACGATATGAAACGCAATTATAATTCTTCTGTCATGTTGAAATTAGCTATCGCAACATTTCTGCTTGTGCCAATGGGAAAATTATTTGCCCAGGATTTTCACTTGTCGCAATACGATATGCTTCCGCTGTATTATAATCCTGCGGAAACCGGTGTGTACTTCGGAAAAGACGATACTAAATATCGCTTCAACGGAACGTATCGCTCGCAGTGGCAAAAGCTGCAGGGAAAACCATATTCATCCATCGGCGTTGGTTATGACATGGCGCTGAAAAAACGATATGGTGTTGGTTTGCTCATGATGGATCACATCGCTGGAAACTCCAACTTCGCGACTTTCCAGCTTTTATTGTCGGGCGCTTATCGTATTACCAGCGATGACAGCAAGAAACATTTTCTTTCTGCCGGTTTGCAAATGGGTATTTTTCAAAAACGTTTTGCTTACAGCTACCTGCTTTTTGAAAATCAATACACCACCACCGACGGTCTTGATCCGAACCTTTCGAACGGAGAAGATCTTCCTGACCTGAGCATTGTACGTTTTGATGCGAACATTGGTATTCATTATAAATACATTGATCCCAATCGCAGGTTTGATCCGTCAGCAGGTTTTTCAATTTACCATCTCACCACACCGAATGAATCTTTCACAGGACAGAAACATCGTTTGCCAATGCGCTTCAACGGAATTCTGAACTGCGAAATTCATGCGAACGATTATGTGACGATCACTCCGAATATCCTTTACATGTACCAGCGCGGAGCTTCCGAGTTTAACGCCGGCGTGCTTGTAGGATATGCAGTGCAGGAATCTCCGTATGAATTATTGGGCGGGGCAAGCTACCGTTACCGTGACGCGATGGTAATTCATCTCGGAATGAAACAAGGTCCCAATGTATTCCGTATTTCATACGACATCATCACAAGTCCGCTCAGAAAATACGGTGGAAGCCGTGGCGGTTTTGAAATGGGCGTGATCTATTCGGGTGGATTAAAAAGCGGAAAGAAGATCAGGAATTCGCAAAGCTTCTGAAAAAAGAAAACGACTATGCATAAGTGCGGGTTTAAAACCCGCACTTATGCTATAGACGTTTTAACCCGTACTTATGCTATAGTTGTTTTTTTATCCTAAATTGTGTGTCAGACAAAACCCAGACACATGATAAAAAAACTACACACTCTTTTTATTGCATCACTTTTAGTTTCTTCAGGAGCATTCGCACAGGCTATCTGCAATGCCAACGGAAACGTGATCATCTATTCCAACTATGACGGCGGCGAGCTTACGATTGATGTCGACCAGAATATTCCGAATATTAAGATCGGAATTGTTTCCTATGAATTTGCGCGCATCACGATCACCGGCACTTACGCAGGTAATGTAACGGAAGTTCGTTGGGCAGGATACAATGGATCGAACAACCATTGCAACTTGCCAATGCCTTACACCACATCCATCACTGGTGTGCCCAATAATGTAGATACGATGATTTTGTATCCGCCAGTTTCTTATTCGAACCCGAACGGATACAATTCCATCATCTGCAATTATTCCTGCAGCAGCACCACTAATCAAGGTGGATGTAATACTCCCGACCAGCTCGCTTATTATTTCCTGAATGCGTTCGGAGGAATATTGTATTACCATCACACGCAATACGGTTGCTGGACTGGAACCAATGTTGTTTCCGCCGGTGGAAATTGCTGTATCGTTCCTATTGGAACAGGTGTGACAGAAAATAATGCTGCGCAAAATAATTTACCTGTTACACCAAATCCTTCTGACGGAAATTTTCTCGTTGCGCTTCCTGTGGGAATTTCAACAGGCGAAATTAAAATATACACTACAACAGGTGAAGAGATCCTTGCAATGAAAATGAATTCGTCCGTTAACATTTCTCTTGAAGGAGAAGCTGCTGGAATTTATTTTATCATGCTGCTGACCGAAAAAGGAATGTATTCGCAGCGTGTTATTATCTCTGAATAACGGCACCAAATTCTTTCTCTTCTCATTTTATCCCGCCTATCACCAGGGGCGGGCTTTTTTTGCACCCGTTGGCCTTGATTAATAGTAGTACTTTTATAAATATGAAAACTCTTCTGTTTATTCTTTCCGTGCTTTTTATTTCTGTTCCTGCAGTAAGCTTTTCACAGGTGTCAACATCAGACACCACAAAGCAGAAACAGATTGTTGTGATCACAAAAAACGACGGCAATCAATATACAGGCGTTATCCTGAGCGATGATGGCCGCGAGATTTTAATTGAAACACAAACGCTCGGAAAAATTTACATTCCTAAAGCGGATATTAAAAGCATCGTTAAAGTGGAAGATGCGACTCAGGTTGTAAATGGCGAATTTCAGCCAACCGGACCATTTACGACGAGATATTCTTTTACCACAAACGCGTTGCCGATCAAAAAGGGTGAAAACTATACGATGATAAATCTATATGGCCCGGAAGTTCATTTTGCATTGTCCGACCATTTCAATCTTGGCGTGATGACAACATGGGTCGGAAGTCCGCTGGTGCTGGCGGCTAAATATTCTTTTGCAACAAATAATGAAAAGCTGAATTTTTCAATCGGCTCGCTTAACGGAACAAGTGGATACCTGAACAATTTCCGCGGATTCGGTGGATTACATTTTGCAAACGTAACTCTTGGTGACCGCAACAAGAATATCACCTTCGGGGTCGGATATGCTTACATGAAAACCGGGCGTCTGGAATCCCGATCGAAAGAAGGTGTATATTATGATAGTCTTGGATTTAACGGGACGAACTATTTATACAACGATCAAACAGAACTTGTACCGCGTTTCGCTTATAAGGGTCCTGTATTTTCTTTTGCAGGAATTATTAAATCGGGAGCAAGGGCAAGCTTTATTCTGGACGGTATTTTAGGCGTGTTTTCCCGCGACTATATCAGGGTGATACAAACCGAAATAACTCCGCCATCAAATTCACCGCCATACGCTGCCGGGTATTATAAGTTTGAAGGCCGCCGTGAATCAACAACGAATCTTGCGCTTATCCTTATGCCGGGTATGCGTTTTCAAAAAACCGATCAGAAAGCATTCCAGGTTTCTATCGCGGGAATAACCTGGCAAACGCTGAAGGGTGACGCATACGGGAATAAATCAAGCGTCTCTTTTCCGTTTCCGATGTGCTCGTGGTTTTATAAATTTTAATTAAAAAAAATCCCGCACGGAATAAACCGCAACGGGATTTTCATGGAATACAGCCGCTTAAGTTGTTGCGGATTCCAGCGCAGACACAACTTTTGCAAATTGAACATTCGCGCTGATTTTCACCTCATCACTGACTACTACTCCACCCGCTTCTGTGGGCATATTCCAGATCAAACCAAAATCCTTGCGGTTGATCTTTCCTGTTACTTCAAATCCTGCTTTTATATTACCGTAACCATCTTTTCCTACTCCACCGAACTCCACATTAAGCTCTACCGGTTTTGTAACTCCGTGCATTGTAAGATCGCCTTTCAGCTTATACTCGTCACCGCTGACTTTTGTAAACGAAGTAGAAACAAAATCAACTGTCGGGAATTTTTCTACATCAAAAAAGTCTGCGCTTTTTAAATGCCCATCGCGCTGTTCTGTTCCGGTAGTGATGCTCCCGGCATCTGCTGAAAAATGAATTTTCGCAGTTTCAAAATTGTCGTTTTCTGTTTCTACCTCCCCCGAAAATTTCTGAAAGCTTCCGCTCACGTTAGAAATTACAAGATGGCGGATTTTGAAAGTAAGTTCCGAATGTGTCGGATCAATTGTCCATTTGCTTTTCATGATATCTGAGTTTTTGGTTTGAC